>CALLZC010000140.1 GCA_937858995.1 uncultured Nostocoides sp. | reverse complement strand
ATACGAGATAGGAGTCCGTCTCGTGGGCTCGGAGATGTGTATAAGAGACAGGTACACGATCGCTTGGGTGGCGGGCGCCATGATCTCCTCGACATAGGAGGCCGCGCCGCGGATGGTGGTGCCCGGCAGCAGGGCCGCGAGGTCCAGACCGCGCCGGGCGGCGCATTGACTGCATACCGTCACCGAGCCGCCCTGCAGAATCGCGGCAAGGAGCTGCGCCGGCGCGGCGGCGTGCTCCAGCTCCAACTGTTCCGCCCGGCCGGGGACGGCCAGCCAGGTGGCCTCGCCGGTGAGCCAGAGGCTGACCACGAAGCCGCTCGCCAGTGCCGTGCTCGCCACCGTGAGGGCCTGATTGGCTCGCTCGAGGGCCTCGGAGCCGGCGGTGAGCTTGACGACCAAGCGGGTGGGGGACGGCGTCATACCGCCAGGCTGTCACAGCCGCGCCGCTACGATCGATGCCGTGTTCATACTTGACGAAACCGTCCACGAGGACATCCGCCCGCTCGCCTGGTTGATCGGGCGCTGGGAGGGCGCCGGCGTGGTGGGCTACCCCACGATGACGTCGCGGAATTTCGGTCAGGAGATTGTGGTCGAGCACGACGGCCGGCCGTTCCTGCGTTGGCAGGCGCGCAGTTGGCTGCTCAACGAGGACGGTTCCCTCGATCGCCCGTCATCGACCGAGATGGGCTTTTGGCGGGTGGCCGATGGGGAAGCCGAACTGCTGCTCACGCACCCGACGGGCATTCTCGAGCTGTATTTCGGCCCGGTGGAGCCGGGGCGGATCAGCCTGCGCACCGATGGTGTGTTGCGCAGCGCCCACGCCAAGGAGTACAGCGCCGCCACCCGCCTCTACGGGCTCGTCAACTCTCGCCTGATGTGGGCCATGGACATGGCCGCGGTGGGCCAACCGCTGCAGAGCCATGCCTCGGCCGAGCTCCAGCGTGTGGAGTGACGACTAGTTGTTCGCCAGGTACTCCTCGACGGTGTCGCTCTGCAGCGCGAGCGCCAACTGCTCCATCCGGGCCTCGTCGAGGATGTCGATCGCCCCGCCATTGGGCGCCGTCCCGTAGCCCGAGAAGGGGGCGGTGATGAACTCGATGTCGCCGCCGCGAATGCCCTTCATCGCCAGCGCCTGAGAGCGCATGAACGAGGCCGTCATCCCCTCGTCGACGACGACATTGTCGGAGACGGCGGTGATGAACTTGGTGAGCTTGATCGGGTTGAGAACGACCTCGGGGCTCAGGGACTTGACCATGAGGGCCTTGACGAAGGCGAGTTGGCGCCGGCCGCGCGAGATGTCGCCCTCGGTGAGCTGGTAGCGCTCGCGCACGAACTGCAGCGCCTGCTCGCCGTTGAGATCGTTCCAGCCCTTTGTGACGGTGAATCCGGACTCGGTGCTGCCCTCCTCAGCCCACACGCGCACCCCGCCCACCGCGTCGGTCATCGACTTGAAGCCCTCGAAGTCGATCTTGGCGGCATGGTCCACCTTGACGCTGGTGAGGTTCTGCAATGTGCGCGCCAGCAAGGCCCCGCCGCCATAGGCATAGGCCGCGTTGATCTTGTCCTTGCCCCGGCCCGGGATCTCGACGTAGAGGTCACGCGGGAAGTGGATGAGATAGACCTTGGTCTTGGCGGCATTGACGTGCCCGAGGATGATGACGTCGCTGCGACTGACGCTCTCACCGGGTTGGGCATCCGAGCCGATCAACAGGTAGTTCTCGCCGGGCGCCTCGATGAGCCGCTCGTCCGGCGTGGCGCTGTCATCGGGACCCAGCGTTTGCGAGGGTGGCAGCAACGAGGCGTCCGAGGTCAGGTCCGTGAGCTTGGTCGTCAGGAAGAAGACGAAACCGGCGATTGATCCCAGCACGAGCAGGGCGAGGCCGAGCAGGACGGCCAGCAGCCGCCGACCGCGGCGTCCACGTCGCCGGGGCGCGACCGCCTCCGGCTCGGGACTGGCCAGGACCTCCTGCTGCTGCACCGGGCGATTCTACGGGGCATACCTTCGGCGCCCCGATCTGTAACCATGTGGGTATGACCGTGCCCCCGCCGCAGAGCCATCTCTCTCCCACGCCGGCGCCGGTCTCGCCCTTGCTGGCGCGCGCCGGGGCGGTGGCCGGCGAGGGTCTCGACGCATCGGTCGCGGTCCACTACGGGGATCCGCTGCGCGAACAGCGGCTGCTCACCGAGGGACTGGCGGCGGTGGATCTGAGCAACCGCGATGTCGTCACGGTCACCGGCCCGGACCGCCTCTCGTGGCTGCACTCCCTGACCAGCCAGCAGGTGACGAGCCTGGCCCCCTACACCAGTGTCGAGTCGCTCGTCCTGTCCCCCAAGGGCCACATCGAGCACGCCTTGCACCTGGTCGACGACGGCCAGACGACCTGGATCACCGTCGAGCCCGGCACCGGGGCCAGCCTGGTGGAGTGGCTGGATCGGATGCGCTTCCTGCTCCGTGTCGAGGTCGCCCTGGTCACCGATGCGTATGCCGTCCTCGGCGAGCCCATCGGGCGCGAGTTCACCCCGGGCGACCCGAGCGGGGTCATCGCCTGGCGCGATCCCTGGCCGGACCTGATGGGCGACACGGCGGCATACGGCCCGATCGACCACCCGGCCGCCGGGCGGGCCTGGCGCGAACTGATCGTCCCGCGCGCCGATCTCGAGGCGGCACTAGGGGACCGGCCACTGGCTGGGCTATGGGCCGCCGAGGCCCTGCGGGTGGCCGCCTGGCGCCCACGGGTGGGTTTCGAGAGCGATCACCGGACCATTGCGCACGAGGCCGATTGGCTGCGCACCGCCGTGCATCTGCACAAGGGGTGTTACCGGGGCCAGGAGACGATTGCGCGGGTGCACAACCTCGGGCGTCCACCCCGGCGCCTGGTGTTCTTGCACCTGGACGGCTCCGGGCACACCCTCCCCGAGCCAGGTGCCCCGTTGATGCTCGACGGGCGCAGCGTGGGGCATCTGACGAGCGTCGCGCGCCACTTCGAGGACGGGCCGATTGCGCTGGGCATGATCAAGCGGAACACGCCGGTGGACGCGGTCTTGACGACCGGGGAGGTCGCGGCGGCCCAGACCGTCGTCGTGGCCCCCTGACCGGCAGGGAATGATGGGTGTCATGAACACCCTGATCACCGTTGCGCCCACTGGGGCGGAGCATGCCAAGGCCGATGTCCCGCAGTTGCCCACCACCGTGGCCGAGCTGGTCGAGACGGCGCGCACCTGCCAGGAGGCGGGCGCGGCCATGATCCACCTGCACATCCGGGATGCCGACCATCGCCCGACCCTGGATCGGGGCTTCCTCAAGGCGGCGGTCGATGCCTTGCGCTCCGAATGCGACCTGATCATCCAACTGTCCACGGGTGGCTCGGTGCACGACCCGCTCGAGAGCCGGCTGACGGTCCTGGACGCCGAGCCGGACTCCTGCAGCCTCACGTGCGGCACGACCAACTTCGGGGACGACGTCTTTTTGAATCCCTACGGGTTCATGAGCCAGTTGTATGTGCTGGCCCAAGAGCGGGAGGTGGTGCCCGAGTTCGAGCTCTTCGACCTCGGCCACGTCACGGCGCTGGCTCGGCTGCTCGACACCCATGGCCTGCCCTTCGGTGGCAAGGTGCACGTGGACTTCGTCACCGGTGTCCCCGGTGGTATGCCGGGCACCACCGCCGCCCTCATGGCCGGGGTGGCGATGCTGCCCGAGCAGGTCACGAGCTGGTCGGCCACCGGCATCGGTCGCCGGCATCTGCCGATGATGGCCGCCTCGCTGTCGGCCGGCGGGCATCTGCGCGTGGGGATGGAGGACAACATCATGTTCGCCAAGGGTCAGCCCGTGCAGCACAACGCCGAATTGGTCGCGCGCGCAGCCGATGTGGCCACGCTCATGCAGCGCCCCCCGATGTCGACCGCCGCCGCCCGCGAGTTCCTGGGCGTCAAGCGCCGCCCCGCCTAACCCGCATCCCCCGGATCTAACCTCTGCTAGCAGATGGTGCAGTCAGAGCCACATGATGCACCCTGTGGCCCTGAGCGCAACCTGTGCTGAGTTGGTGCCAGGCGGGCTCCGGGGGTCCTCAGCTGATGCCGACGGCCACGACGGCGCCGACCGGCACGCCGTGGCCCAGGATCGGGGAGTGCTCCAACGCCTCGTAGGCCGTGCTGGCTACCCCGAGTGAGCGCAGCACCGCCGCGAGGATCACCGGGCGGGCGCGCTGGCCACCGTCGGCGACCTTGAGCGCGATCCCGCGCCCGTCGGCCAGGCCGACGGCATACACGGCCTCGGCGCCATCCTTGGCAATGAGCCCGGGGGTGCCGGCCATCAGGTTGGTGACATCCCGGCCGTCGCCGCCGACATACTCCGGGTAGGCGCGCATGGCTCGCGCCACACGGCCCTCGGGTGTCGCGGGCGCGGCTGCGCTGAGCCGGCCGAAGGCCCGGGCCAGCCCGGCGAGGCTGATGGCCATCACCGGGGCTCCGCAGCCGTCGACCGCGGTGGCGGCCACCGGCTCACCGGCGAGTTCGGCGATGGTCGCGGCCATCGCGCGCTGGAGCGGGTGGTCGGGGTCGCGGTAGTCCGCCGTGGACCAGCCATTGGCGACGCAGGTGGCCAGCATCGCCGCGTGCTTGCCCGAACAATTCTGGAAGAGCGAGTTCGCAGGGGCGCCCTCGCGAATCGCCCGATCCCGGGCGGCACTGTCGACCGGGTAGTCGGGGGTGTTCTGCAGCGCGCTGGGCTCCAGCCCGGCGCCGGCGAGGATGGCGCGCGTTCCGGCGAGGTGATAGTCCAGGCCGGAATGGCTGGCGCTGGCCAGAGCCAAGAGATTGTCGGGAAGCTCGAGCCCGGCCCGCACCATGGCCACCGCCTGGAGCGGTTTGTTGCTCGAACGCGGGAACGTGGGCGAGACGACATCGCCGAGCGTCAATTCGAGGCTGCCATCCGCGGCGGTGACCGCGACACTGGCGCGGTGCACCGACTCGACGAAACCCCCCCGGACGACATGCGCCAGAACGGGGGCTTGGGTCAGTACGGCGGGGGCGAGGGTGGCATCGGTCACGGGACGCGAGGCTATCGGAGGTGCCGCGTGCGTGGGTATGCCGTGACCCACCCCGGGCACATCGGCCGGGCCGCTGACAGGTCGAGACCGCGGCCGCGGAGCCGGCCCCGGATCATCCGACGCTGCCCCCCGAGCCCACCGCCAGCGGGGGCATCGACGGGGCGGTGCGCACTGTGGGCACCGGCGCTGGGGTCACAGCGATCCCGGTGCGGTATGCCGGGACATCGGTCACGGAGAGGAGAGCAGTGGCCCGGGGGGCGAAAAGGCGCATGGGGCCCGGGGATTTCTCCTCCGGGCCCCATGGCGGTCAGGGCGTCAGCGGGCCAGACCTCAAGAGGTCGGTCCCGTCAACAGGTGGGTCAGGCGCCGACCGTGGTGGTGGCGTCGGTGGCGGCCTTCTTGGTCGCGGTCGCCGTCTTGCGGACGCCGGTAGCGGCGCGCTTGGTGGCGGTGCGGGTCTTGGTGGCGCTGTTCTTGGCGGTGGTGCTGGTGCGCTTGGCCGCGGTGCGGGTGCGCTTGACGGCGTCCATGGCCTCGGCCTGCACGGCCGGAACCTCTTCGGCAACCACGTCGCTGATGGTGGAGACCAGCTTCGCGGCCTCCTTGCGGCCGGTGGTCAAGGTCGCCTTGGCGGACTTCTCCACGTCGTCATACGCCTTCTTGGCGGAGGTGACGGCGCCCTCGGTCATCGCGACGGTCGTCTTGGCCTGCGCCACGAGGTCCTTGGTGGCCTTCTGGTTGCGGATGCGGTCGACGAGCTTCTCGCCACGGGTGGCGAGCTCCTCGTAGGACGCCTGGAGCTTCTCGGCGAGCTCGCGAGCCTTCGCCGGGGCGTCCTGCGCGTCGGCGACGATCTTGGCAGCCTGCTCCTGGGCCTTGGCCGGGAGGGCCGAAACCTTCGCGGGCAGCTCGGAGATCTCGACGCGGTTCTTTTCCGCGGTCTCGCTGGCCTTCAGGGTGACCTCACGGACCCGCTCGATGGCCAGGTCGGTCATCCCGATGGTGGCGTAGACGGGGGTGGTGCCTTCGGAGAGGGCCTTGCGCATGTCGAACTTCTTGGCGGTGGTGGTAGCCACTGTCATCCTTCTTTCGGGTGTCCCGCGGCCTGCGTGGCCGGGGGTGTGTTCGTGGTGGGGGAGGTGCTGGTCTTGCGCGTGCGGGTAGTGCGCGCGCCGGTCTTGGTGGTGCCGGACTGAGCGTTTCCGGACGTGGTGGTGCTGGTCTTGGTGGTGCTGGCCGGGGGTGCGCTCTGCTCGTCGCCGACGAAGCTGTCGTAGATGTCGAGCAGGGTGCCCTTTTGGCGGCTGGTCAGCCGCGGGTCGGCCTTGATGACCGTGCGGGTGTCCGGCCGGCCGGCCGCGGTGGCCTCGTCCGGGTCGAGCAGTCCCGCACGGACATACAGCGACTCGGCGGAGACCTCCAGGCCCTTGGCCAGTTGGTTGAGGATGTCGGCGCTCGGCTTCTTCAGTCCCCGCTCGATTTGCGAAAGGTAGGGGTTGGAGACGCCGGCGAGCTCCGAGAGCTGGCGAACCGACAACCGGGCTGCCTGCCGCTGTTCGCGCAGGTACTCACCCAGGCCTTGGCCCAAGTCGCCCAGTGGGTTGTTCTTCATGACTCCATTGTGCTTGCTCTAGTTAGCATTTGCAAACTGGAGAACGCGTGACCTGCCTCACCTCAGAGTGGCCGCGTATCGTGAGCCCATGTTCCACGCCGTGCAGTCCAATGTTCTCCTGGTGTTGGGCGCCCTCGCCTTCGGCCTCGAGCTCTATGCGCTCGCCGATGCCGCCCGCCGCCGCCCGGATGCCTTCGTCGCTGCCGGCAAGCGCACCAAGCAGTTCTGGACGATCCTGCTTGCCGTGGCCGCAGCCATCGGCTTCGTCGTGCTCTTCAGCCCGCTGAACATGTTCGGTCTGCTCGCCGTCGTCGCCAGCGCCGTCTACGTCACGGACGTTCGTCCGGCGCTCGAGGCGGTCCAAGGCAACCGGGGGACGATGGGCCCCTACGGGCCCTGGTGAGTCTTCGGTGAACGGCTGACCTGTGGGTCGCGTCACCGAGCGAGTCCCCGTCGTCAGGGTGCGGTATGCCGATCCGGCGGCGGACGGCGCTGGCCCGAGCGCCGCCGATCGCCCGCGCTCCGACGCGGTCGCCGTCGAGGAACCGCTGGAGCTGCGCCTGAATGGCAGCGTCCTCACCGTCACGATGCGGACCCCGGGTGCCGACATTGACCTGGCCCACGGGTGGCTGCTGACCGAGGGGATCATCGGCTCCGTCGCTGACGTTCGCACCATGCGCTATTGCGGTGGATCGGTGCTCGACGCCGACGAACTCCCGCGTAACACCTACAACGTCTTGGACGTCGAGCTCTCGGAGCAGGCTCGAGCGTCCGGGCGCGCGGCCGAGGCAGTGGCCGACGCCCGCCGGCTCGGGGTGACCACCAGCGCCTGCGGAATCTGTGGCAGCGCCTCCATCGAGGCGCTGCGCGCCAGGCTCCCGGACGGTGATCTGGCGGGTCTGGAATGTGCGATCGCGCTGCCTGATATCGCGGACCTGGTGCGGTCCCTGCGCACGACGCAACCGACCTTCGTCGCCACGGGCGGCACGCACGCCGCGCTATGGGTAGCTCCCGATCAGACACAGCGCGGCTCGGCCGAGGACGTCGGCAGGCATAACGCCGTCGACAAGGTCCTGGGCGCGGCCCTGCGCGCCGGCGCGCACCCACCCTTCGGCGGCGCGCTCATCGTCAGTTCGCGGGCGTCCTACGAGATCGTGCAGAAGGCCGCCATGGCGGGGGTTCCCGTCGTTATCGCCGTCTCGGCGCCATCCTCGCTGGCGGTGAGCGCTGCGCGAGACCTCGGTATGACGCTGCTCGCCTTCGCCCGGGACAGCGGCGTCAATGTGTATGCCGGAGCGCACCGGGTGCGCCCCTGACTCGCGCTGTCGGATCCGGGCGTATGCCGGATCCGGGTGCCGGAGCACCGGGCGTATGCCGGAGCACCCGGTGGGCCGGGTGCGCTCCTGACCGCTCCCTGAGCAGCTGGTCAGCTCCGCGGCTCGCCCGGCGACAGCTCGCCCGGCGACGGCCCACCCGGCGACGGCCCACCCGGCGACAGCTCGCCCGGCGACAGCTCGCTTTGGGCCCGGGCCTGGGCCTGGGCCAGATCCCGTGGGGTGTCGACATCACGTGAGGCACCCCGCAGGTCAGGCAGGTCGAGGACGCGCGCACCGGCATACACCGATCGCATCGACTCCCCGGCCGCCGCCAGACGGACCCCCAGGGCGGGCAGCCTCCACAACGCACAGAGGAACTGACGGTGTCCGGTGTCATCGACAAAGGCCACTGCCTCGGGTGACGCAGCGTGGGGGTCACCCGCGCCCAGGGCTGCGCGCAACTGCTGCAGCGCGGCGATGTCGAGGAACGGCAGGTCTGCCGCCAGGACCGCCACCACGTCAAGGCCGGGGGGCAGCGCTGCCAGCCCGGCACGCACACCAGCTACCGGGCCACCGAAGGGTGGATCCTCGCGAACGATGGTCACGCAGGCCCCGGGGGGCGCGGCAGCGGCCAGGTCGGGCGGCCCCACGAGGACGACCGGAGCGCCGTCGCAGGCCGCAAGAACCCTGGTCACGGGCGTGTGCGACCCGATGCGAGCCAACAATTTGGGGCCACCCATGCGGCTGGCCCGTCCACCGGCTAGCACGATCGCCCCGAAGGCCGGCCCCTGGGCTGGCGCGCCCTCGGTGGAGGCATCGACCGGCCTGCTCATGACGGTGTCCCGGCAGCACGGGCGCGACCACGGAGGGTCGCGACACCACGGGTGCGGTGCGGCACGGACGGAGGACTCATCGGGCCAGCGTACGGAGCGCCGCATACGCTGTCCGGACCATGAGGATCCGGCGCCCGCGGACGCGCGAGGTGAGCAAGAGCATGATCGCGTTCACCCTCGCCCTCCTCGGCGTGCTCGCGCTCGCCGTGCAGACCTGGCTGCCGGGGCTCATCGGCACCGACAGCGGCGTCCACGTCACGCGGCCCGGGCTCTTCACCGTCAGCGACGCGGCAGCGGGGATCGCCACCCTGCGTGGTGGCGCGAGTGTGGTCGTCTATGGCTCGGGCATTCGCGTCCGAGACCGCGACGGCGTCCTGCTCGACACTGTCCCGCGCGGCGCCCCGCTGTCCATCGTCCGGGGGTCAGTCACGGGCACCGGCAGCCGCCGGATCGAGCATGCCGACTCGGTCGTCAGCAATGTCCGCATCGACACGCTGGTGACTCAGCAGGACCGGGCGCGGATGACCGGAGTGGTCTATGACAAAGAGGTGAGCTGGCCGATGACGCTCGACATCTCCATTGCCGAGGACCGGATCACCCTGGCTGCGCACGTACCCGGTGTCGATGCCCTGGTCTGGCATTTGGCGACCGACTTCGACATCCGTGGCTACGCCCCGACCCTGCCCGAGCGGAATCTCAAGACCCGTGCGTGGTGGCTGAAGACGTCCGTGCCCGGCGGCGACTTCACCTCCGCCCGGGGCGCCGACATTCGGGTCCGACCGGCCGACGTCCTGCGGGCGCTCGACATCCGCGAGACCGGTCGCATCGACGTGCACATCTGGTCCGCCAAGGGCCAACTCGTCATCAGCCGGCGCGCGAACCCCCTGCCTTCCCCCTCCACCCCGACGAAGGAGAGCTGACCGGTGGTCCCAGACCTGCGTCGCATCGCGATGATCAGCATGCACACCTCGCCCTTGGCGCAGCCGGGCACCGGAGACGCGGGTGGGATGAATGTCTACATCGCCGAGACCGCTCGCCGGCTCGCGCGGCAGGGAGTGGCCGTCGAAATCTTCACTCGGGCAACGTCATACACCCAGGACCCGGTCGTGGAACTCGAGCCGGGCGTGCTGGTGCGGCATGTGACGGCCGGCCCGTATGAGGGGCTGGTCAAGTCCGACCTGCCCGGGCAGTTGTGCGCCTTCGCGGCCGGGGTGATGCGTGAAGGGATGCGCGCCCCGGAGGGCTGGTTCGACGTGATCCATTCGCATTATTGGCTCTCCGGGCAGGTCGGTTGGCTGGTGGCGGACCGGTGGCGGGTGCCGCTTGTCCACACGATGCACACCATGGCGAAGGTCAAGAACAAGCATTTGGCGCTCGATGATGTCGCCGAGCCGCCCGGGCGGATGATCGGTGAGGAGCAAGTCGTCGAGGTGGCGCAGGTGCTCATCGCCAACACCGGACAGGAGAAGCGGGAGCTCGTGGAGTTGTATGCCGCCGACCCCGAGCGGGTCGCGGTGGTGCCGCCGGGGGTGGATCTGGATGTCTTCAGTCCGGGAGATCAAGGGCAGGCGCGTGCCGAGGTGGGGGTGGCACGCTCAGACGTGCTGCTGCTGTTTGTTGGCCGGATCCAACCGCTCAAGGCGCCCGACCTGCTCGTGCGCGCGGGCGCCCGCCTGGTGCGCGAGTATGCGGAGTTCGCCGGTCGGCTACGGATCGTGTTGCTCGGCGGGGAGAGCGGCAATGGCTCGGGTCAGGGGCGGGCGCTGCGTGAGCTCGCCGACAATCTGGGTCTGGGCGATCGGGCGCGCATCGAGGAGCCGGTCACGAGAGAGGCTCTCGCCCAATGGTTTCGGGCCGCAGACCTGGTGGTTGTTCCGTCGCACAGTGAGTCCTTCGGGTTGGTGGCGATCGAGGCGACGGCCTGCGGCATACCCGTTGTTGCCGCGGCCGTCGGGGGCCTGCCGCGGGCGGTCGGCGACGGTGGGGTGCTGGTCAGCGGGCACGACCCGGGGGTCTGGGCGAGCGTCATCGCGGAGCTCCTGGCCGATCCGGCACGCCGCGCCGAGCTCGGCGCCCGGGGCGTGGCGCACGCTCGCGAGTTCAGTTGGGATGCCACCGCCGACCGGCTCCTCGAGGTGTATCGCACCGCGGTGGTCAGCGCCGAGCAGGTGCAGGTGTGAGCGCCGCACACGAGCTCATCCCGGCCGTGCTCGACGATCTCGAGCTCACATGGGAGCCCGGCGTGCACGCACAGGAGTGGGTTGTCACCCTGCCCGGCGAAAAGAAGTTGAAGACTGTTGTCTCACTGCAGATTTCGGGAGGCGCGTTGCTCACGCGCGCCTTCGTCATCCGCAATCCGGATGAGAACCATGCCGCGTTCTATCGCTATCTCTTGCGACGCAACCTCCGGCTGCCCGCGCTCGCCTACGCCATCGACGGGTCGGGCGATGTCTACGTCACTGGTCGCGTTCCCCTCGCGGCGGTGGACGCGGCCTACCTCGACCAACTCCTGGGGGTGGTCTTGGAGGCGGCGGACGCGCCGTTCAACGAATTGCTGGTGTTGGGCTTCCTGACGGCCATGCAGAAGGAGTGGGACTGGCGGGTGGCTCGCGGGGAGTCGCTGCGCAATCTGGAGGCCTTTCGCGGGGTCCTCGATGGCACACGACACCCCTGATCCGCGGGCCCGCGGGATCGCTAGGCTGGCGGTATGACGTACACGTTGATTCTGCTGCGGCATGGTGAGTCGGACTGGAACCAGAAGAACCTCTTCACCGGCTGGGTCGATGTCGACCTGACCGACAAGGGGCGCGCCGAGGCCGCGCGCGGCGGCGACCTCATGCGCGAGGCGGGCCTCTTGCCGGATGTGGTGCACACCTCCGTCCTGCGGCGGGCGATCACGACCGCCAATCTCGCCCTCGACGCCTGCGACCGGCACTGGATCCCGGTGCGGCGCAACTGGCGCCTCAATGAGCGGCACTATGGGGCCTTGCAGGGCCTCGACAAGGCGGCGACCCGGGAAAAGTACGGTGACGAGCAGTTCATGCTGTGGCGCCGCAGCTTCGACGTCCCGCCGCCGCCGATCGAGGTGGGCAGCGAGTTCGACCAGACCAGCGACCCCAGGTATGCGGGGGTGGAGGTGCCGCTGACGGAGTGCCTGGCGGACGTCATACCGCGGATGATGCCCTACTGGGAGAACGAGATCCGCGATGACCTGCGCGCCGGCAAGGTCGTCCTGGTCACCGCGCACGGCAATTCGCTGCGCGCCCTGGTCAAGCACCTCGACGGCATCTCGGACGCCGATATCGCCGCCCTCAATATCCCCACGGGGATGCCCCTCGTCTATGAACTGGGCGATGACTTCATGCCCACCAAGCCGGGCGAGTACCTCGACCCCCAGGCCGCCGCTGCTGCCGCCGCCGCCGTCGCCAGCCAGGGCCAAGCTACCGCTCACTAGAGTGCGCCACCCCGGTCCGGCCCGAATCAACCTGGGCGCCAACCCGGTCGGTCTCGAACTAACTTCTGCTAGCAGAGGTTAGTCAAATCCGCACACTGTGCACGGTGCGCAGATTTGACTACCTTCTGCTAGCAGACGTTAGCCGAGAACGCGGGGGCCAGACGGTAGCCGAGAACGCGGGGGCCAGAGGTTAGTTTGAAACCGCGGGGGTCAGGAGGTCAGGACGCTGTCTTCCTCGTCCTCGCGATCAACCACGGTGTCATAGTCGCCGGTGACCAGGAAGGTCACCCGTCGGGCGACCGAGACGGCATGGTCGGCGAAGCGCTCGTAGTAGCGGCCGAGCAACGTCAGGTCCACCGTCACCTGCGTGGGGTAGTCCCATTGGGCGTCGGCGAGATGCGCGAATAGTTCGCGGTGCAGGTCATCCATGGCGTCGTCGTCGCGTTCCAGACTCGCCGCGTCGGCGAGATCGCGGGAGGCGATCACCGACCCGGCCTTGGCGACGATGCGGGAGGCCGCCTGACTCATGTGCGTGATCGTCTCCCGCAGCTCCGGCGGGACGGCGGACTCGGGGTAGCGCAGCCGCGCCACCTTGGCCACGTGCCGGGCCAGGTCACCCATCCGCTCCAGGTCGGAGCTCATCCGCATGGCCGTCACGACCGTGCGCAGGTCGGTCGCCACCGGGCTCTGGCGGGCGAGCAGGTCGATGGCCAGGGTGTCCAAATCCTCCCGGGCGGTGTCGATCTCGTGATCCGCAGCAATGACTGCGTCTGCGAGGTCGATATCCGCATCGAGCAAAGCGGCGCTCGCTCGGGACATGGCGGATCCAGCAAGCCGGGTCATGTCGACCAGCCGATCGCTGATGTTTCGCAGATCCTCGAGATAGGCATTGCGCATGAGGTGGGGTCCTTCGCGGGCGAGAGGAGGCGGTATGCCGCGGGCGGCGGCCGATGATCATCATCCGATCAGGGGCCGGTGAACACCCACCGTCCGCAAAGTGAACGGCAGGAGCCCCGCACGCGGATGCTTGTGGGCACTGGCTCGCAGCGGTGTGAACCGGGTCCGACGCGTCGTACTGTTGCCCATTGTGGACCCGACGCATGCCGCTCTCCTCGGCGGGCTAGCCGGTGTCCTCATCGGGTCCATGTCCGCGCTGGCGGTCGGTGTCTCCGAGCGCGCGCAGCGCCGGATCACGACCCCCCTGCCCAAACCGCCGATCCCCGACGGCGCATCCGCGGTCTTGACCGTCCTGCGTTCGAGCGCCCTGGTGATCGACCGATCCGAGCGCGTCGTCAACACCAGTCCCAGTGCGGTCGCGCTCGGCCTGATCGATCGCGAGCACCTGGTCCAGCCGGCTCTGCTCGATGCGGTGCGCAAGGTGCACCGCGATGGCGAGATCCGCGAACTGGAACTCGAGATTCCCCTTCCCGGGCGCCCCTCCGCGTGGGTCCTGGCGCGGGTGGCGCCGCTGCTGGATGCCCACGTTCTGCTGCTCATCGACGATCTGACCACGGCCCACCGCGTCGAGGAGGTGCGTCGGGACTTCGTGGTCAACGTCTCTCACGAACTCAAGACCCCGGTCGGCGGGCTGTCCCTGCTCGCCGAGGCCATCGCGGACGCCAAGGACGACCCCGAGGCGGTGGAGCGCTTCGCCTCCCGGATGCAGTTGGAGTCCGCCCGCCTCGGCAAGCTGATCAAGGAGATCGTCGATCTCTCGCGCCTGCAGTCGGCGGACGGTATGCAGCAGCCGCGCCCGGTCCTGATCGCCGAAGTGGTGCGGGAGGCCGTCGATCTGAGTCTCATCGAGGCCGAGGCCAAGGGCATCCGGATCGTCGAACGGGTGGCGCCCGGCGCCGTCGCCTACGGCGATTACAGCCTCCTGGTCACCGCCGTGCGCAATCTGATCGACAACGCGATCGCCTACTCGCCAGCGGGCACGGAGGTCGGTGTGGGCGGGCATACCGGCCTCGATGGCGTGCGGATCACGGTCGCCGACCGAGGGGGCGGCATACCGGCCGTCGAGCAGGAGCGGATCTTCGAACGCTTCTATCGCGTCGACGCGGCGCGCTCGCGCAGCACCGGTGGCACCGGGCTGGGGTTGGCTATCGTCAAACACATCTGCGCCAACCACGGCGGTCGGGTCAGTGTGTGGAGCCGCCAAGGGCACGGCTCCACCTTCACCATCAGCCTGCCACCGGCCCCCGCGCCGGAGGTCGGCGCCGCCCCCACCCTGGAAGGAAGCTCCGTATGAGCGCCGTTCGCATCCTGGTCATCGAAGACGAGCCGTCCTATTCCGAGCCGCTCACCTATCTGCTGCGCAAGGAGGGCTATCAGGTCTCCGTCGCGGAGACCGGACCCGACGGGCTGGCTGCTTTTGAGCGGATGGGCGCCGACCTCGTTCTCCTGGACGTGATGCTTCCCGAGATGAGCGGCATCGATGTATGCCGGCACTTGCGCGTGAAGTCCAAGGTCCCGGTCATCATGTTGACGGCCAAGGACAGCGAGATCGACAAGGTGGTGGGCCTGGAACTCGGGGCCGATGACTATGTCACCAAGCCCTACTCCTCGCGCGAACTCCTCGCCCGCATCAAGGCGGTGCTGCGCCGGGGCACCGAGCCCGATGAACTGCACCCCAGCTCGGTAGTCGCTGGCCCGGTCGCCATCGATGTGGACCGTCATATCGTCGCCATCCGCGGGGAGCGGATCACGTTGCCGCTGAAGGAGTTCGAGCTGTTGGAATTCTTGGTGCGCAATAGCGGACGGGTTTTGACCCGGGGGCAGCTGATCGATCGCATCTGGGGGAGCGACTACGTAGGTGACACCAAGACCCTCGATGTGCACATCAAGAGACTGCGCAAAAAGGTCGAGCACACACCTAAGGAACCCGAGCACATCCTCACGGTGCGGGGTCTGGGCTACAAGTTCGAGGTTTAGGCGCCCGGCGCGAAGTCGGCGTAGTAGCCGACGGGCGTCAGGATGGGTACCTCGACGGGCGAGTCACCCGCGCTGGGGCTCGAGACAGTGAGGAGCACCATGGCGCCCGGGCGCGGCGCGACGGCCGGCAAGGTGACCTTGGGGCCGTCCGCGGACAGGTCCACCGTGGCATGGGCCGGGATCTGCGCCGTGGCCGTGCCCGTCACCGTCCCGGCGTCGTCCTTGGCGGCGAAGGTCAAGGTCATGGGCGTGTCCGTGGGGTTGCCCACGGCGCCTGAGAGCACGCCCGGTCCACCAGCCTTCTCGCTCACCACGACCAGGTTGCGGATCTCGACGTCACCGACATCGATGGAGACCCCGTCGCCCGCGTCATACATCACGTCGGTCTGGCGCGGCGAGATCACCTGACAGCCGGCCAGCAGAGTGGAGCCGGCAACGATGGCCGCAGTGGACAGCAGCACGCGCGTGCGACGCGACGAGGAGGTGGCGGCATTCACGACCGTCAGCCTAGCGGCTTCGCTCCGCGGGCGCGGGCGCCGACCCCGGTCAGTCGCGCCCGCAAGCGTCCGGCCTGCTGAATCACCCGCAAGGCGGGCCCTGGGATCGTGATATTCTGGATGCCGCGAAAGGGGCCACAAAAATATGGTTTTCAAGGTCGGCGAGACTGTCGTGTATCCCCATCATGGGGCAGCACTCATCGAAGAGATCAAGACACGAGTCATCCGAGGCGAAGAGAAGCTGTACCTCAAGCTCAAAGTCGCTCAAGGCGACCTGACCATCGAAGTCCCGGCCGAGAACTGTGATCTCGTCGGCGTGCGCGATGTCGTGGGCCAAGAGGGCCTCAACCGGGTGTTCGAGGTGCTCCGGGCGCCCTACACCGAGGAGCCGACCAACTGGTCGCGCCGTTACAAGGCCAACCTCGAGAAGCTCGCCTCCGGCGACGTCATCAAGGTCGCCGAGGTCGTGCGCGATCTGTGGCGCCGCGACAAGGAACGCGGCCTGAGCGCCGGCGAGAAGCGCATGCTCGCCAAGGCCCGGCAGATCCTCGTCTCCGAACTGGCGCTCGCCGAGAAGACCGACGAGGTCGAGGCCGAGTCGATCCTCGACGGCGTGCTCGCCTCCTGAGCACCATTTCACCGACGCCCGACGCCGGCCCTGCCCATGGCAGGGTCGGCGTCGTCGTCGTTGCGGCGGGTTCCGGTGCCCGACTGGGCGCTGGCCAACCCAAGGCTTTCGTCGCGATCGGTGGTCGCCGGATTCTCGATTGGGCCGTCGCTGGGGCCTGCGCCGTGGGCGATGTGGCCCAGGTGGTCCTGGTCGTTCCCGGCGACTACGTCGCCGAGCTCACCAGCACGTATGCCGTCAGCCCCGCCCCGGGCCGGGCGGTGGTCCGGGTGGTCGCCGGAGGTGCCCACCGATCCGATTCGGTCCGGGCCGGCCTGGCCACCCTGGACCCCCGGCTCGACATCGTTTTGGTGCATGACGCGGCCCGCTGTCTGACCCCGACCGGGGTCTACGAGCGGGTCATCGCGGGTGTCGCAGCGGGCGACCCGGCAGTCGTGCCGGGCCTGCCGGTGGTCGACACGATGAAGGTGGTCGATCCGCAGGGGCGGGTGCTGCATACCCCCGACCGATCAAGCCTCCGGGCGATTCAGACACCGCAGGGTTTCCGGCGCGCAGCCTTGGAGCAGGCACACGCCCGCGGGCTCGACGCGAGCGATGACGCGGCCCTGGCCGAGAGCTGCGGCATACCGGTGCGGGTCGTGGACGGCGATCCGCGCGCCTTCAAGGTGACCACACCCGCCGACCTGCAGCGCGCCGAGCACCAGATTGCCGGTGAGGCCACATGAGGCCCGAGGGTGCGCCTGCATCCGGGCGTGATGAGATGACGTCATGAGCGCGGTGCCACGCGTCGGGATCGGCGTGGATGTGCACGCCTTCGCGCCGCCGGGCAGTGATCGCCCGCTGTGGATCGCCGGGCTGCACTGGCCGGGCGAACCCGGGCTGGCTGGGCATTCGGACGCCGACGTGGCGGCCCATGCCGCGTGCGACGCCCTATTTTCCGCGGCCGGGATCGGCGACCTCGGAGCCCACTTCGGCACGGCACGGCCCGAGCTGGCAGGGGCCAGCGGGTGCGACCTGCTCGCGGAGGCGGCCCGCCTCGTGCGGTCCGCTGGCTATGACATCGGCAATATCGCGGTCCAGGTCATCGGCAATCGACCCCGGATCGGCCTGCGCCGCGAGGCCGCTCAGCAGGCCTTGACCACCGCGGCCGGGGCGCCGGTTGCGGTCTCCGGGACCACAACCGACGGCCTGGGGCTCACGGGCCGTGGGGAGGGCATCGCCGCGATGGCCACGGCCCTGGTTTTCACTCGCCCTGATGATCGGCGTGCGCGTTGATGGCATCGCGCACATAGACCGCGAGCCCGGGGGCCAGGGCGTCATATGTCGCCGCGAACCGGGGGTCGGCGACATACATCTCCCCGAGTCCTCGGTGGAGCTGTGCGTCGACGTCATAGAAGCGCTCGTGCAGGTGCGCTCGGTGCGCCCGCGCGGCCTCCCGGGCCGCAGGACTGTCCGCCGCCGCGCCGGATTGGTAGGCAGCGACGAAGGCCGCATGCACGGCGTCGGCCTCCGCGCGGATCGCCGTCCAGTCTGCGGGCGTGTATGACGCTGTGCGCGACCGCGTTTGCGTCCAGGCGGGCGTGTCGCCCCAGCGCTCCTCGGCCTCTCGCTCGTGGGCCTCGTCGAAGCCGTCGCCGAAGAGTTCCTGCAGTTCGGCGCGGGTTGCGGGTCGTTTGCTCATTGCTGCCTCCAGTGCGTTGTCGATGGCGGTGACGAGGGCGCGCAGCTGCCCCAATTGGGATGTGACATTCGCGCGCTGCCGATGCAGGTGCTCGATCAGGTCGTCCGGTCCGGCGAGGAGCGCGGCGATCTGCTCGAGGGAGAATCCCAGGCGGCGGTACACCACGATGGTGCTCAGCCGGTCCAGGTCGGCCCGCGAATAGCTCCGGTAGCCGCCGCGGGTGCGCTCGCTGGGAGTGAGCAGCCCGAGGTCGTCATAGTGATGGAGCGTGCGCACCGTCACCGCGAACTGTTCGGCCACCTGCCCCACGGTGAGCGGGCTGGGCATCGCATCGGTCATGGGAACACCTTGGCCCCTGACGTGGCGTGAGGGTCAAGCCAGTTCCTCTGGTGCGCGGCGGGCGGCCCTCCTGATGCCGGGTCCATGGTCCGCCGCCCGCCCGGTGATGAGAGAGTGGGCGCCGAGCACCCTCCGCCGCCCCGACCCAAGGAGCCGTCATGCCACAGACCGTCCAGGGCGTCATCGCCCGCGCCAAGGGTGAGCCCGTCGAGGTCGTCGACATCGTGATCCCTGATCCCGGTCCCGGCGAGGCGGTCGTCGCCGTCCAGGCCTGTGGGGTCTGCCATACGGACTTGCACTATCGCGAGGGCGGCATCAACAACGACTACCCGTTCCTGCTCGGCCACGAAGCCGCCGGCATCGTCGAAGCCGTCGGCCCCGGAGTCAGCGAGGTGGCTCCCGGCGACTTCGTCATCCTCAACTGGCGGGCCGTCTGCGGTCAGTGCCGGGCCTGCCACAAGGGGAAGCCGCAGTACTGCTTCGCTACCCACAACGCCACGCAACAGATGACGCTCACAGACGGTACGCCCCTGGCCCCGGCCCTCGGGATCGGCGCTTTCGCCGAGAAGACCCTGGTCGCCGCCGGGCAGTGCACCAAGGTCGAGGCCTCGGACCCCGCGGTGGTGGGGCTGCTTGGCTGCGGTGTGATGGCGGGATTCGGTGCCGCGGTCAACACCGGTGGCGTCACGCTCGGGGACACCGTTGCGGTCATCGGCTGCGGTGGCGTGGGCAATGCGGCGGTTGCCGGTGCCCGGGCGGTCGGCGCGCGCACCATCATTGCGGTCGATGTCGATGACCGGAAGCTGGCGTGGGCGCGGCAATTCGGCGCCACCCACACGATCAACTCCACGACGCAGGACCCGGTCGAGCGGATCCGTGAGCTGACCGACTCCTTTGGCGCCGACGTCGTCATCGAGGCCGTCGGGCGTCCGGAGACCTACCGGCAGGCCTTTTTCGCCCGCGACCTCGCTGGCACCGTCGTCCTGGTGGGGGTGCCCACGCCGGACCTCACCCTCGAGCTGCCGCTCATCGAGATCTTCGGCCGGGGTGGCGCCCTCAAGAGCAGTTGGTATGGCGACTGCCTACCGACGCGCGATTTCCCCACCCTCGTCAGCCTCTATCGGCAGGGCCGCTTCCCGCTGGAGGCCTTCGTCTCGGAGCGCATCGGCCTAGGTGACATCGAGGCGGCGTTCGAGAAGATGCACCGCGGCGAGGTTCTGCGCTCGGTCGTGGAATTGTGAGCGAGGTCGTGGCCGGCCCGACCGCCGGCGGGGTGCGGGTCGAGCGGGTCGTCACCTCGGGCGTCTTCGCGCTCGACGGCGGCGAATGGGACGTGGACAACAACGTCTGGATCATCGGTGACGACCGCGAGTGCTATGTCGTCGATGCCGCGCACGACGCCGCGCCGATCCTCGAAGCGGTGGGCAATCGACGGGTCCTGGCCGTCCTGTGCACGCACGCCCACAACGACCACATCACCGCGGCGCCGGCCCTGCGCGAGGCAACCGGGGCCCCGGTTGCGTTGCATCCGGCCGACCAGGTGCTCTGGGAGCTGACGTATCCGGGGACCGAGCCGGACGAGCAGCTCGCCGACGGGGAGGAGCTGGCCATCGGTGACATCGCACTCGAGGTGCTGCATACGCCCGGCCACGCTCCGGGCGCGGTGTGCCTGTATGCCGCAGCGCTGGGCGTGGTCTTCACCGGTGACACCCTGTTCCAGGGCGGCCCAGGCGCCACCGGGCGCTCCTACAGCGACTACGACACCATCGTGGACTCGATCCGGGGCAGCCTGTTCTGCCTGCCTCCGGCCACGGTCGTGTTGACCGCTGTCTCTTATACACATCTCCGAGCCCACGAGACGGACTCCTATCTCGTATGCCGTCTTCTGCTTGAA
>CALLZC010000139.1 GCA_937858995.1 uncultured Nostocoides sp. | reverse complement strand
ATGTGTATAAGAGACAGTCGTCGTGCCGTAGCTGTCGAGTCATCGCCGCGTCTGGTCTCTACGGTGTCTGTATGTCAGTGGACCGCCACCTCGGGCGCGCGCGGCTGCGCGAGTTCTTTGCCCTCGATTCCGATTGGGCGCGGGTTCGCCCGGACGTGGGCCGGCACGATGTGCTCTTCGCCCTGCTGATGATGGGACTGGGGCTGGTCACCCTGGAACTGCTGCGCAGCGTGGGCGTCCTCGACGAGGTGGAGGCACCGGCCTGGGCCCAGGTCGCGGCGACGCTCAGCGCCCCGGTGTTGCTCATTTGGCGCCGCAACCGACCCCTGACCGTCTGGTCGCTGGCCGCACTCCACATCTTCGTGGTCGGCCTCACCATGCCGATCCTGATGGGTCAGCTCACGATGCAATTGGTCTACTTTTCGGCGCTCTACTCCGCCGTGGCCTGGTCGCTCGACCGGCGCCAGATGGCCATCGTGGTGGGCCTGAGCATGGCCGCCCTGTTCGTATGGATCGCCTGGGACATCGCCGTGGGTTCGGGGATCGACACCCTCATCGGGGCGCAGGCCGATGCACCCGAGCGCACCGGCCTGATACCACCCTTCGCCGCGGGCGCGACGCTGATCTTGCTGATCAACATCCTGCTGTTCGGCGGCACCATCCTCGGCGGTCAGTTGGCCTGGCAGGGTGCCCGCCAGCGCGCCGAGCTGGCCCAGTCGGCACTGACCATCGCCGCCCAGAGCCACGAACTGCAGCGACGCGCGGTTGTCGATGAGCGGCTGCGGATTGCCCGCGAGCTGCACGACGTGGTTGGGCATCACGTCGCCGCGATCGGGGTCCAAGCCGCAGCAGCCCGACGCATGCTCACGCACGATGGCGTCGCCGCCGCGAGCGCCTTGACGAGCGTCGAACAGTCCTCGCGCGATGCCGTCACCCAGATGCGTGGCCTGCTCGGCACGCTGCGCGATCTGGAGGGTGGGCGGGCGGCCGAGTCCTCCGGTGGTGGGCACCATCGAGACCCCGGCATCGCCGAGATCCCCGCGCTGGCCGCCCAGTGGGCCCACAGGGGACTCACGGTGGGGGTGGACTGGGTCGGTCCGGAGGCGGCTTTCGCCAGCGTTCCCGGGCCGGCCTCGCTCACGGCATACCGCGTGGTTCAGGAGTCCCTGGCCAATGTGGCCCGGCACTCCACGGCGAGCACTGCCTCGGTTGCCGTCCGCGCCGAGGGGGTGCCCGTGCGCGCGCTCGAGGTCGAGGTCATCGACGCCGGCCGACCCCGGCACGATTCCGGCGGATCCGGCCTGGGACACCTGGGCATCCGGGAGCGGGCCGCGGCCCATCGCGGGTCCGTGGAGATCGGCCCGCGGATGAGCGGCGGCTATCGTGTGCGGGTGCGACTGCCGGTGGGTGGCGAGGATGGCTGACATCCGCGTGCTCATCGCCGACGATCAGGCGCTCATCCGCTCGGGGTTCGCGATGATCCTGTCGGTGGAGCCGGACATCGCCGTCGTCGGCCAGGCGAGCACCGGCGCGCAGGCCGTGGCGTTGGCTGCGAGTTTGCGTCCCGACGTCGTCTTGATGGACGTCCAGATGCCGGTCATGGACGGGATCGAGGCGACGGCTGCCATCGTCGCGGCCGGCGCGGCCAAGGTCTTGATCCTGACCACCTTCGACCGGGATGACTACCTCTTCGCCGGATTGACCGCCGGTGCCAGCGGTTTCCTCCTCAAGAACGCCGACCCCGACGAACTCGTCGCTGCCGTGCGCACGCTGGCGCAGGGCCACGCCCTGCTCGCCCCGGAGGTCACTCAGCGCGTGATCGCCGCAATGACCGGCGGCGGCGCGCCACCCCCACCCCTTCCGGAATTGGAACGCCTTACCGAGCGCGAGCGCGAGGTGCTGATCCTGATCGGGCACGGTCGCTCCAACAGCGAGATCGCCGCGGAACTCTTCCTCGGCGAGGCAACGGTCAAGACCCATGTGTCCAACTGTCTTGCCAAGCTCGGGGTCCGCGACCGGGTGCAGGCCGTGGTGCTGGCCCATCGCGCGGGGCTCGTGGGTCGTTGATCGACGCGCCCCAGGCGTCCCCGCCCAGGATGAGCTGAACATCAACCCCCAGGGGGAGGCGCCCGGCCCGCACCCCGCATAGCCTCGAACCATGCTCGAGATTCAGGGACTGACAAGGCATTTCGGCGAGATCAGGGCTGTGGAGGATGTCTCGTTCACGGTCCCGGCCGGACAACTCACGGGATTCGTGGGCGGCAATGGCGCCGGCAAGACCACCACCATGCGGATGATCCTGGGACTCCTGCAACCGGATGCGGGCCAGACGCTCTGGCAGGGCGCGCCCATCACCGAGCAGGTGCGCCGCCGGATTGGCTATATGCCGGAGGAACGCGGTCTCTATCCCAAGCAGCGGGTTCTGGACCAGCTCACCTATCTGGCCGAGCTCGGCGGCATCGCCCGACCTCAGGCCGTCGCGGAGATCCGCGAGTTGCTGGAGCGTTTCGGGCTGGGCGATCGGGCCAAAGAACGCGTCGAGAAGCTCAGCCTCGGCAACCAGCAGCGGGTGCAGATCATCGCGGCCCTGATGGGCGCGCCCGACGCGCTGATCCTCGACGAGCCCTTCAGCGGTCTCGACCCGATGGCCGTGGATTCGATGGCGGACCTGCTGCGCACGCACGCGGCCCGCGGCATACCCGTGCTCTTCTCCAGTCACCAACTCGACCTCGTCGAGCGCCTGTGCGATTCGATCGTGATCCTGGCCAAGGGGCGCATCGTCGCGAAGGGGGGCGTGGATGAGTTGCGTAATAGCGGCCCGCGCCGGCACCACCTGACCCTGGACGCAGACGCCGGCTGGGTGCGGCAGTTCCCTGGCGTGCACGCAGTGGATGTGGACGGCGCCCAGGCCGTGATCGAGTTCACCGCACCCGGTGCGGACCAGGCGCTCCTGCACGAGGCCATGGCCCGCGGACCCGTCTACGCCTTCGCGCCCGTGAAACCCCCACTGTCTGAGATCTATCGAGAGGTGTCCCGATGAATGCCGTGCTGACCGTCGCCCGCCGGGAAGTCATCACCAAACTCACCGACAAGGCCTTCGTCATCGGATCGCTCTTGCTGACCGCGATCATCGTCGGCTTGCTGGTCGTCCAGTCGATCGTCGCCGGCGGCGTGCGGGACGAGCGGCTGGCGGCAACCCCCGACTCGGTCCAGCTCGCCAATACCGTTGCCGCCCAGAGCGCTAGCACCTCCGAGGAGTTGCGTATCACGGTCGTCCCGGTTGCGGATGAAGCCGCCGCACGGGCGGCCATCGAAGCCGACGAGGTCGACAGCTGGTTGCGCAAGGACGGCACCGGATGGCGGTTGGCCGCCAAGGACCTGCCGGATAGCCAGGTCGTGTCCGCCGTTGACACCGCCGTGAGGGGACCCTCCGCCGTCCTACCGGAGAGCGTTTCCGGCAACGCCGATGGCGCGATCCTCGCGGCCATCATGGCCTTTGCCATCTCCTTTCTGTTCTACATTTCCTCGCTGGTCTTCGGATACACCCTGGCCAACAGCGTGGTGGAGGAGAAGCAATCGCGGATCGTGGAGATCATCGCGACCAAGATTCCAGTGCGCGCCCTCCTGGCCGGCAAGGTCTTGGGCAATACCGTCCTCGCCGTCGGGCAAATGGCCATGTATGCTGTCTCTTATACACATCTCCGAGCCCACGAGACGGACTCCTATCTCGTATGCCGTCTTCTGCTTG
>CALLZC010000138.1 GCA_937858995.1 uncultured Nostocoides sp. | reverse complement strand
TTTCAAGCAGAAGACGGCATACGAGATAGGAGTCCGTCTCGTGGGCTCGGAGATGTGTATAAGAGACAGACCTGGGCTTCGTGGAGGTCGCCATCTCCACTGCTACCTCGATCACCAAACCGTCCCACGGTCAGGAGCAGCGATTCCCGCTCTTCCTGGCCACGGGCCGCCGGGCCAGCTGAGGGGACAGCGGCGGGGCGCTCAGCAATCATTGAGCTGGCTTCGTTACGGTCTGCCCATGCGCGCACGCACCCTCGCCCTGGCCGCGGCGCTCGTCCTCGCCGGCTGCACGACCGCCACCGACGCTCCGGCAGGCCCGGCCACCGCGACGAGGGGATCCGCCAGTAGCCCAGCCGACGGCGACAGCCTCCCCTTCCAGGTTCGCGAGGTCGCGTCATACGACCAGCCGTGGGCGATGGCCTTCCTCCCGGGGACGCCGTATGCCGCCATCACCGAGCGGGGTGGGGCGCTCTTCGTGCGCGACCTGGAGTCCGATCGGCAGGTCGAGGTCGACGGGGTTCCCGTGGTCCAGGTCGCCGGGCAAGGCGGCCTCGGCGACATCATCGTGGCTCCCAGTTTCGAGCAGGACCAGCGGGTCTACCTGAGCTGGGTCGAGCCGGGCGACGCGGGCACCAGCGGCGCGGCCGTCGGCCTGGGGCGCCTGGTCGTCGATCAGTCGGGCGCCCGGCTGGAGAACCTGAATGTCATCTGGCGGCAGGTCCCCAAGGTGGGCGGCGACGGCCATTTCGCCCACCGGCTGGCGATCAGCCCGGATGAGCGCTACCTGTTCGTCACCTCGGGTGAGCGGCAGCAGGAGGAGCCGGCGCAAGACCGCTCGACCAATCTCGGCAAGATCCTGCGACTGAACCTCGACGGGACCCCGGCCGCGGGGAATCCGTTCAGCGATGAGCCCTATCCCGCGACCGAGATCTGGTCGCTGGGGCATCGCAACCCGCTCGGATTGGCCTTCGACCGCAGCGGCCGGCTCTGGAATTCGGAGATGGGGCCGCAGGGCGGTGACGAACTCAATCTCGTGGTCGCCGGTGCCAACTATGGCTGGCCGCGGGTGTCCAATGGTTCGGCATACAGCGGCGCGGACATCCCCGACCATGCCGCCGGTGACGGCTTCGAGGCCCCCACGGTGTGGTGGACGCCGTCGGTCTCGCCCGGGAGTCTGATGATCTACACCGGCTCGGCCTTCCCGGAATGGCGCGGGGACGCCTTCGTCGGCGCCCTGTCCGGCCAGTCCCTCATTCGGGTGGACCTCGACGGCGCGAGCGCCACGGTGGCTGAGCGCTTCGCCGGCGGTGACCTCGGGGCCCGGTTGCGCGCCCTTGCGCAAGGTCCGGATGGGTCGATCTGGGTGCTGCAAGACGGCTCGGGCGGCAAGCTTCTTCAGCTCACCCCCGGGACCTGAGCTGGCTGGCATGCGACTTAGGCAAACCTAAGTAAGGACCCTTGACACAATTATCTAACATGGGTGTGTGAATAATTCGCGCACGCGGGAGGCGACGGTTGAGGCCGTCCCCGAGTCGCGCACGCGCGAACGGGTGCTGCAGGCGATCAGTCAGCAGGGTCCCATCACCACCACGGCCCTCGCGGACGGCCTCGGCCTGTCCGACACCGCGATCCGGCGGCATGTCGACAACCTGCTCGCCGACGGTCTGATCGAACCCCATGAGGCCACTGCGGGGCGCCGCGGGCGGGGTCGCCCGGCCCGCTCGTATGTCGTCTCGGCGGCCGGCCACCGCTCGCTCACCTCCGACTACGACCACCTGGCCACCGCGGCCATGCACTATCTGGCCGATGCGCTCGGCCCGGCAGCCGTGGAGGACTTCGCCCGGCACCGGGTCGCCGATTGGGAGGCGCGGTATGCCGCGCAGCTCGCCGCGCCCGCCGGTAGCCCCGCCGCCTCCCGTAGCGCCGCCAGTACCACCGAGCGCGTCGAGGCACTCGTGGCTGCCCTGACCCGCGACGGCTTTGACGCCAGCCTGCGGCGCGTCGGCGGCGCCGGTCCCGCGAGCGGGCTGCACGGCATACAGCTATGTCAGGGGCATTGCCCCGTCCAGGGCGTCGCCGCCCAGTTCCCGCAGCTGTGCGAGGCCGAAACGGAGGCTTTCTCCCGGCTCCTGGGCGTGCACGTGCAGCGGCTGGCGACCCTGGCGCACGGGGATCACGTGTGCACCACCTTTGTTCCGATCACCCCCGAGACCACCCCACCACCGACGGAGGCGTCATGACGCAGAGCATCGAGGACCTCAACCCGGGCCTGAAGGGTTTGGGAAGCTACGAATACGGTTGGGCGGACAGCGATGTCGCCGGTGCCTCGGCGCGTCGGGGTCTCAACCCCGGGATCGTCGAAGACATCTCCAGCCGCAAGAACGAACCCGAGTGGATGCGCGAGCTGCGCTTGAAGTCGCTGCGGCTGTTCGACAAGAAGCCGATGCCCACCTGGGGAAGTGACCTCTCTGGCATCGACTTCCAGAACATCAAGTACTTCGTGAAGTCCACCGAGAAGCAGGCCACCTCCTGGGAGGACTTGCCCGAGGACATCAAGAACACCTATGACCGACTCGGCATCCCGGAGGCCGAGAAGCAGCGACTCGTCGCCGGCGTGGCCGCCCAGTACGAGTCCGAGGTCGTCTACCACCAGATCCGCGAGGACCTCGAGGAAAAGGGTGTCATCTTCGTCGACACCGACACCGGCCTGCGGGAGCACGAGGACCTGTTCCGCGAGTACTTCGGCTCGGTCATCCCCCCAGGCGATAACAAGTTCGCGTCGCTCAATACGGCCGTATGGTCGGGCGGCTCGTTCATCTACGTCCCCCCGGGCGTGCGCGTCGACATCCCGCTACAGGCCTACTTCCGGATCAACACCGAGAACATGGGTCAGTTCGAGCGGACCCTGATCATCGCCGACGAGGGCTCCTATGTGCACTACGTCGAGGGCTGCACCGCGCCCATCTACAAGTCCGACTCCCTGCACTCCGCCGTGGTCGAGATCGTCGTCAAGAAGGATGCGCGCGTGCGCTATACGACGATCCAGAACTGGTCCAACAATGTCTACAACCTGGTGACCAAGCGCGCCACGTGTGCTGCCGGGGCAACGATGGAGTGGATCGACGGCAATATCGGCTCCAAGGTCACCATGAAGTACCCGGCCGTCTACCTGCTCGGCGAGCACGCGCGCGGCGAGACCCTGTCCATCGCCTTCGCGGGTGCCGGACAGCATCAGGATGCCGGCTCCAAGATGGTGCACGCGGCGCCCAACACCTCCAGCACGATCGTCTCGAAGTCGGTCGCGCGCGGGGGCGGGCGCACGTCATACCGCGGGCTCGTGCAGATCCTGGAGGGGGCGCACGGTTCGAAGTCCAGCGTGGTGTGTGACGCCCTGCTCGTCGACACGATCAGCCGCTCGGACACCTACCCCTATGTCGACATCCGCGAGGACGACGTCCAGATGGGACATGAGGCCTCGGTCTCGAAGGTCTCCGAGGACCAGTTGTTCTATCTGATGTCGCGTGGGATGAGCGAGCAGGAGGCGATGGCGATGATCGTGCGCGGCTTCGTAGAGCCGATCGCCCGCGAGCTGCCCATGGAATATGCGCTCGAACTCAACCGCCTGATCGAACTCCAGATGGAAGGAGCCGTGGGCTGACGATGAGCCTGCTGGCCGAAAAGACCCAACGACCCGGACTCGCACCGCATACGGACTCCGGCGCCACGATGGTGCCGGATAAGTCCCGCGCGGAGCGCACCCGCTCGTATGACGTCGCCGACTTCCCCATGCCCAGCGGGCGCGAGGAGGGCTGGCGGTTCACCCCCGTGGATCGGTTGCGCGCCCTCTTGCGCGACGAGCCGAGCGGGACGTCCCTGGAGTGGAGCGAGTCGCTGCCCGCGGGCGTCCGGTTGGGCACGATGAGTGTCGCCGACTGGCGTGCCAGCGGGGCGCCGGCGCCCGGCGATCGGGCAGCGGCCATCGCGGCCAGCCAGAGCGGCGGCGTGGCGGTCATCGATATCCCCGAAGACGCGGAGCTGAGCGAACCGGTGCGGATTGCGCTCTCGGGCGAGGCGGGGGACCTCGTGCATGGGCACCTCATGCTGCGGGCCGGCCGGTTCAGCAAGGCCACGGTCGTGCTGACCCACACGGGTCGGGCGTCATACAGCGAGGTGCTGACCATCGTCGTGGGTGACGGCGCCGACCTCACGGTGGTCTCGGTGCAGGAGTGGGACGACACGGCAATCCACCTCGGGCAGCATGACGTGATCGTCGGCCGGGACGCCCGCGTCAAGCACATCGCCGTCACCCTCGGTGGCGGGATCGTGCGCCTGAACACCAACGCCTCCTACACCGGGCCGGGCGGATCCTTCGAGGGCTATGGCGTCTACTTCGCGGATGCCGGGCAGCACCAGGAGCACCGGCTGTTCGTCGACCATGCGGTGCCGCACTGCCGCAGCAATGTCGAGTACAAGGGCGCGCTGCAGGGTCACGATGCGCGGACCGTGTGGGTCGGCGATGTCCTGATCCGCGCCGCCGCAGAGGGCACCGACACCTATGAGCTGAACCGCAATCTGCTGCTCACCGATGGTGCACGCGCCGACTCGATCCCCAACCTCGAGATCGAGACCGGCGAGATCGCCGGGGCCGGCCATGCCTCCGCCACCGGGCGCTTCGACGATCAGCAGTTGTTCTATCTGATGGCACGGGGGATCCCCGAGGCCGAGGCCCGACGGCTCGTTGTGCGCGGCTTCTTCGCTGCCGTCGTGAGCAAGATCGGCGTGCCCGAGATCATCGGTCACCTCATGGCCGCCATTGACGCGGAGCTGCAGGGCAGCGCCGGCGGTGACGCTCAGTGAGCGCGAGCACCGATCTGGTCGCCGTGGCGGTCTGCCGGCTGGATGAACTACCCGAGGTCGGCCCCGCACGGGCCGACATCTATGGCCAGGCCGTGGCCGTCGTGCACACGCAGGATGGCGAGGTCTATGCCATCGACGACACCTGCAGTCACGCCAATGTCTCGCTCAGCGAGGGCGAGCTCGAGGGGTGCCAACTCGAATGTTGGCTCCACGGCTCCCGATTCGATGTGCGCACCGGCGAGCCGAGCGGCCTGCCGGCGACCGTGCCCGTCGCAACCTTCCCCGTGTCCATCGAGGATGGCGACGTCTTCGTCTATGTCCCCGCCAGCCTCATCCCCGAGAGCGAGTGAACTCCATGTCTACCCTTGAGATCCGCGATCTCCACGTCTCCATCACCTCCGACGATGTCGAGAAGGAGATCCTGCGTGGGGTCAATCTCACCATCAAGTCCGGTCAGACCCACGCGATCATGGGCCCCAACGGATCCGGCAAGTCGACGCTGGCCTATGCCATTGCCGGGCACCCGAAGTATCACGTCACGCGCGGCACCATCACCCTGGATGGCGCGGACGTGCTCGCCATGAGCGTCGATGAGCGAGCCCGGGCCGGGCTCTTCCTGGCGATGCAGTATCCCGTCGAAGTTCCCGGGGTGACGGTCAGCAATTTCCTGCGCACGGCCAAGACCGCGATCGACGGCGAGGCGCCGAAGCTGCGGACCTGGGTCAAGGACATCAAGGGAGCCATGGCCAACCTGCGCATGGATCCGGTCTTTGCCGAGCGGGGTGTCAACGAAGGCTTCTCGGGTGGCGAGAAGAAGCGGCACGAGATCCTGCAGCTGGAGTTGCTGCGCCCGCGGTTCGCGGTGCTGGACGAGACGGACTCGGGCCTTGACGTCGATGCACTGCGGGTGGTGTCCGAGGGTGTCAATCGTGCGCAGGAGGCCGATGACACCGGCATCCTGCTCATCACCCACTACACCCGCATCCTGCGCTACATCAAGCCAGAGTTCGTCCATGTCATGGTCGATGGGGTGATCGTCGAAGAGGGCGGTCCCGAGCTCGCCGACCGGTTGGAGAACGAGGGCTACGACCGTTTCGTCACCGCCGAGGTCTGATCGCCCATGACCGTTCAGGCCCCCGCCGCCGTCGCCTTCAGCGATCAGGAGCTAGCGCGCATTCGCGCCGACTTCCCGATCCTGGGGCGCACCGTGCGCGGCGGAAAACCGTTGGTATATCTGGATTCCGGGGCGACGTCGCAAAAGCCGCGCGCCGTCCTTGAAGCCGAGACCAACTGGTATCTCACGCACAACGCCGCCCCGCACCGTGGTGCCCACGCCCTCTCCGAGGAGGGCACGCAGGCGTATGAGGCAGCACGCGCCACCATCGCGGCCTTCATCGGTGCCTCACCGGACGAGATCGTCTTCACCAAGAACGCGACCGAGGCGATCAACCTGGTCGCCTACGCCTTCTCCAATGGCAGCTCCGGCGGCGGCGAGGGAGCGGGGCGCAGCTTCCGGCTGGGGCCAGGTGACGAGATCGTGGTCTCCGAGATGGAGCACCATGCCAACCTCATCCCGTGGCAGGAACTGGCCAAGCGCACCGGCGCGACCCTTAAATGGTTCGGGGTCACTACCGACGGACGGCTTGACCTGAGCACGCTGCCCGAGGTCATCACCCCGCGCACCAAGGTGGTCGCCATCGTGCATGCCTCCAATGTTCTGGGGACCGTCAACCCCATTGCCTCGATCGTCAACCGCGCGCACCAGGTCGGAGCGCTCGTCGTGCTCGATGCCTGCCAGTCGGTGCCGCACATGGCCATCGACGTCGCGGAGCTGGGCGTGGACCTGCTGGCCTTTTCGGGTCACAAGATGCTCGGTCCGATGGGGATCGGCGTCCTCTGGGGACGCGCTGAGCTCTTGGCTCAGATGCCGGTCTTCCTGACCGGCGGCTCGATGATCGAGACGGTGACGATGGACGGCGCAACCTATGCGCCCGCTCCGCAGAAGTTCGAGGCGGGGGTGCCCAATGCGGCCCAGGCGATCGGCCTGGCTGCCGCATGTGACTACCTCACTGGACTCGGTATGGACCGAGTGAGTGCCCACGAGCGTGAGCTGACCGCTCTGGTCCTGGACGGCCTGCGCGAGCGGCCGTGGACGACCCTGATCGGACCCGACGAGCTCGCCGATCGTGGCGGGGCGGTGTCCTTTGTCGTCGACGGGGTTCACGCGCACGATGTCGGGCAGATATTGGATGCGCACGGTGTTGCAGTGCGCGTGGGACATCACTGCGCCTGGCCGCTTCATCGCCGTTTTGGCGCGGCCGCAACGACCCGCGTCAGCCTCGCGCCCTACAACACGCCCGAGGAGATCGCCGCCTTCTTCGCCGCGCTCGACACGGTGCCCGCGATCTTCGGGATCGAGGTGTGAGCCCATGGACCTCTATCAGGAACTGATCATCGAGCATTCCAAGCGGCCGCAGCGGATGGGCTTGCGCACCCCCTTCGATGCCGAGGTGCACCACGTCAACCCGACCTGTGGCGATGAGATCACCTTGCGCGTCGATCGGGACGGGGAGGTCTTGACCGATATCTCGTATGACGCACTCGGCTGTGCAATCTCCGTCGCCTCGGCCTCGATGCTCGCCGAGCAGCTCACCGGCACCGACCTGGATGCCGCCCGGGAGACCTTTGCGGCCATCCGCACAATGCTCACGTCCAAGGGCGCCGACCCGGGCGATGAGGACGTCATCGGTGACGCGGTGGCACTCGCTGGAGTTGCCCAATATCCCGCGCGCGTCAAATGCGCGCTGTTGTCCTGGATGGCCCTCGCCGACGCGCTGGCCAAGACCGGAGTGAATCTCGCAGAGGAGACCCATGTCTGAACAAGCCACCTTGCCCGCCAATGTCGCGGACCTGGAAGAGGCCATGCGTGACGTCGTCGACCCCGAGTTGGGGATCAATGTCGTCGACCTCGGCCTGGTCTATGGCATCACTGTCGACCCGCAAAATCACGCGGTCATCGACATGACCCTCACGTCGGCGGCCTGCCCGTTGACCGATGTCATCGAGGACCAAACGGCCCAAGCACTTGACAGTTTGGTAACAACCCATCGCATCAACTGGGTCTGGATGCCACCATGGGGCCCCGACAAGATTACCGACGACGGCCGGGAGCAGCTTCGTGCCCTTGGTTTCAACATCTAGCCCGAGCGGGGCGCCGACGACGCCCCGCGTCCTTGAGGTGGCGCCACACCGGCTGAGCGCGTGGCTCGAGGGTTTCGCCGAGCGCCATGGCGGCTCGGTGCCCTCGGGGATGCCAGAACGCGTGGTCGGCGACGACGGGATCGCCGCCGACCTGCAGTACTTCGAGCACGATCCGCTCGGCGTCATCCTGGTGCGGCGTGGCGGGTATGCCGTCGGCCGAGTCCGTGGCGGTCGCCTGCTGGTCCACAAGGTCGGGACCCGGTATGTGCAGTCCCGCACGGCGGCCGGTGGCTGGAGCCAGCAGCGCTACGCCCGCCGCCGCGACAACCAAGTGGACGAGCTGGTCGGCGCGGTTGTCGACCACGCGGTGCGTATCCTCGTCGACCTGGCCCATACCCCCGAGGAGACCGGCGAGATTCCGATCGGCGGTGCCCCCGTCACCCCTGGCCTGGTGGTCGGCGGTGATCGCCAGTTGGTGGCGGCCGTCCTGTCGGATCGGCGCCTGGGATCGCTGGTCGCGCTACCCCGGCGCACGCTCTTCGACCTGCCCGACCCCAACCGGGCCGTGCTGGAGACCGCCATCAAGCGGGGTATGGCCGTGCGGATCGCCCTGAGCGACCCGCCGGCCTGACCGCGCTCAGAGCTGGTCGACGGTCTGGTTGTTCGGGTCCTCGACGGCGAAGGTGTTGCACTTGTTGATGTCGCTGGCCTTCATGCCCTGAATGAACCAGCGCTGCCGGGCCTCCGCCGACCCGTGAGTCCAGTTCTCCGGGTTGACCCGACCCTGCGTCTTCTCCTGGATGCGGTCGTCGCCGACGGCCTCGGCTGCCGACAGCGCGGAGCGGATGTCCGACTCGGTGAGCTGCTTGAGGAACGCGGTGCCCTGGGCGTCGGTGGTCTGTGAGGCATCCTGCGCCCACATCCCGGCGAAGCAGTCGGCCATCAGCTCGATGCGCACGGCGCCCGAGTCCGCGCCCTTGGGGTCCTGCTGGGCCCGGCCCAGGAGCTGTCTCTTATACACATCTCCGAGCCCACGAGACGGACTCCTAT
>CALLZC010000137.1 GCA_937858995.1 uncultured Nostocoides sp. | reverse complement strand
AGACGGCATACGAGATAGGAGTCCGTCTCGTGGGCTCGGAGATGTGTATAAGAGACAGGTCGTGAGCACCGCCCGGGGCACCCGGGTGAGTGGCGCTTCCGCGGCCAGCGGGAACATGCTGACTCCGGTCAGGGGTTGACGGCGCGTGGCGAGCGCCCGGGCGTCCTGCTCGTGGGTCGTCGCGATCCGGGCCGCGATCACCCCCTCGGCGAGGGCCACCGGCATCCCGCCGGCCTGCTCGATCCCCTGGAACGCCGCCCAGGCGGCCTGCGCCACCTGCTCGGTGAGCGACTCGACATACCAGGAACCACCCGCCGGGTCGGTGACCCGCGCGATATTCGATTCGTCGGCCAGGAGCAATTGGGTGTTGCGGGCCAGGCGCCGCGAGAACTTCTCGGGCAACCCGGCGACGGTGTCGTAGGGCAGCACACTGATGGCGTCGGCGCCACCGACCGATGCGCCGAAGACCGCGAGCGTGCTGCGCAAGACGTTGACCCACGGGTCGTCACGGCTGAACATGCGCAGCGCCGTCACGGCGTGAATGTGGGCCCCCCGCAGGTCCGTCGGCACTGCGCAGGCGGCACCCACCCGGGCCCACACCCGGCGCAGCGCCCGGATGGCAGCGGTCGTGAGGAATTGATCCGCCGTCGCGGAGATCCGAAAGGCGATCTGCGGGAACGCCGTCGCTGGCTCGATGCCCGCAGCGTCCAACGCGCGCAGATAGCTGACACCAGTGGCGATGGCACACGCGATTTCGTCCGGCGCGCTCGCCCCGGCGTCGCGATAGATCCGCGCGTCGATCGTGATGGCCGCAATCCCCGGCTGAGCCAGCGCCTGCTCGACCGCATCGGCCAGGCCCGCCAGCTCGGGTGCCGACCCCAGGCGCGCAGCAGCACCGATCGGGTCGAGGCCCAGATTGCCGCTCGCCCCCGGGGTCGTGCGCAGGATGGCGAGCAGCGCCGCGGCGGCCCCCGCCTGATCGTCGGTGGCGGAGACCACAACGGGTGCCAAGTCGAGCCGGACATCGGCCAGGGCGTGCCCGAGGTCAGCCGGGGCGAGCCCGTCCGCTCCTACGTGGACCCACACGGAGGTGACGCCGTGCTCGAGATCGTCCAGAACCGCAGCCCGGGTGGCGTCGGCCTCGGGGTCGTCGTGAAGCTGCCGGACATCCCAGGACGCACCCGGCTCCCGCACGGCGCGACCCCGGGTGAAGGGCATCCGAGCGGGTACACCGAGTCCAGTGGCGGTTGCCGGGCGCACGTACAGCGGGTCGATCACCAGGCCACCGGGGAGGGTGCTGCGCAGACTCGCCTCGGCCTGCTCGGGGGTGAGCCGGGCCTCCTCGGCGCGGGACTTGTTGACCACACCCGCCACGAGCGCCTGCCAGCGCTCGTGGGTTTGGGGTGGGAAGGTGGCCGCCAACGGCATCGTCGCGGAGGGTTCGGCGCCGGGCATGCAAGGCTCCTCGGGTCAGGGCAGTGCGGCAGGCGGCAGCCGGGTCGGGCGCGCTCGCCGAGTCACTTTCCACCTTAGCGAGGCGCCCCACCCCGGCGAGCAGATCCCCGGGAGAGGTTCGGCACAGCGGCACAACCGTGCGCCGACCGGTCCACGTCCAGGCCGCGCGCTCAGTCCCTCACCCGGCGCTGATCACCGTCCCGGCGTCTCCCGCGCCGCGCACGATGGCGCTGATGTCATCCAAGGACCCGATGGCCGCCGGGCGGCCCGTGCGTTCGACGAAGCGAACGGCGGCCTTGACCTTTGGCCCCATCGAACCGGCTGCGAAGGACGCCGTGGCGAAGTCGTCCGGGTGAGCGGTGGCGATCCGGCGCTGGTTCTCGGTGCCCCAGTCTGCATAGACCCCATCGACATCGGTGGCGATGACGAAGAGATCCGCATGCAACTGCTCGGCCAGCAGGGCCGATGCGAGGTCCTTGTCGATCACGGCCTCGACCCCGTGGAGCTTGCGCTCGTCGTCATACATGGTCGGGATGCCGCCGCCGCCGGCGCAGATCACGACCGTCCCGGCCTCGAGCAGGAGCCGGATCGGACGGATCTCAAAGATCCGCCGCGGCTCGGGGCTGGCCACGACCCGACGGAACGCGTCACCGTCCGGTGCGATCGTCCACCCCTTGTCCGCGGCCAGCCGCTGGGCGCTCTCCTTGTCGTAGATCGGGCCGATCGGCTTCGTGGGATGGTCGAAGGCGGGGTCATCCGCCCACACTTCGACCTGAGTGAGAAGGGTCGCCAGGGGCTTGTCGAAGGGCAGGAGGTTGCCGAGCTCCTGTTCGATGACGTAGCCGATCATGGCTTCCGTCTGGGCTCCGAGGACGTCGAGCGGATAGGGCGCAACCGCCTCATAGGCAGCCTGCTGCAAGGCGAGCAAGCCGACCTGCGGCCCGTTGCCGTGCGCCACGACGATGTCGTTGCCGGGGACGACCTCGGCGATGCGCTCGCACGCGATGCGCACATTGGCCCGCTGAGTGGCCGCGTCCATGGGTTCCCCGCGCTTGAGCAGGGCGTTGCCCCCGAGGGCGATGACGATACGCATGGTCTTAGCTCCCGTCAGCTCAGGGTGGCCACGAGGATGGCCTTGATCGTGTGCATCCGGTTCTCGGCCTGTTCGAAGGCGATATTGGCCGGCGACTCGAACACCGTCTCGGTCACCTCGATGCCGCCGCGCAGCTGCGGGTATTGCTCGGCGATCCGGGCGCCGACCTTGGTCTCACTGTTGTGGAAGGCTGGCAAGCAGTGCATGAACTTCACCCGTGGGTTGTTCGCCGCCGCCATGAGCTCGGGGTTGACCTGGAAGGGCAGGAGCGCCGCGATCCGATCCGACCAGCTCTCGATGGGCTCCCCCATCGACACCCAGACGTCGGTGTGGATGAAGTCCACCCCGGCGACAGCTGCCTTCGGGTCGTCGGTGATCAGGATGCGTGCGCCCGATTGCTCGGCGAAGGTGCGGCACAGGGCGACATGCTCCGGGCTGGGCCACAGCTCCCGCGGCGCGCCGATGCGCACGTCCATCCCCAACTTGGCACCCACGAGAAGCAAGGAGTTGGCGACATTGTTGCGGCCGTCACCGACGAAGGCGTAGGCGATCTCGTGCATGGGCTTGGCGCAGTGCTCGGTCATCGTGAGGATGTCGGCGAGCATCTGGGTCGGGTGGAATTCGTCGGTGAGCCCGTTGTAGACCGGTACCCCGGCATACTCGGCCAGCTCCTCGACAATCTGCTGCGCCGAGCCGCGGTACTCGATGGCGTCGTACATCCGGCCGAGCACGCGGGCGGTGTCCTTCATCGATTCCTTGTGGCCGATCTGGGAGGAGGTGGGGTCGATGTAGGTGACATGGGCACCCTGGTCGTAGGCCGCCACCTCGAAGGCACACCGCGTGCGAGTGGAGGTCTTCTCGAAGATGAGAGCAATGTTCTTGCCACGCAGCCGCGGCATTTCATCACCGGCGTACTTGGCCCGCTTGAGGTCCCGCGCGAGATCCAGCAGGTAGTGCAGGTCGCGGTCGGTGTGGTGAACAAGGCTGAGGACGTTGCGGTTTCGGTTGTTGAAGGGCATCGTGCTTCCTCTTTCGTCAGGAGTTGTTGATGGGTATGTCGGGTGGTTGCGGCCTCAGAGGTAGAGCGGGTCGCGCGCAATCGGGCAGGTCATGCAGCGACCGCCGCCGCGACCGCGGCCGAGCTCCGCTGCCGTGATGGTGATGACCTCGATGCCCGCCTTGCGCAGGAGCGTGTTGGTCGCGACATTGCGGTCGTAGCCCACGACCACGCCCGGCTCGATCGCCACGACGTTGTTGCCGTCGTCCCACTGCTCGCGCTCCCGACCCCAGCGGTCTCCCCCGGTGGCCACGACCCTGAAGTCGACCCCGAGGAAGCCGCCGATCGTCTCGACCAGACCCTTGCTGGAGCGCTCGAGATGCAGGCCGTTGGGGCTCGTGTCATCCGGGCGCACGATGAGCGGGACTACGTGGTCGACGATGGGCCGGAAGGAGGTGACCGTATCTTCGCTGCAGAAGGTGAAGACCGTGTCCAGGTGCATTGCCGAGCGCGACTTGGGGAGCACCGCGGCGATGACCTGCTCGGCTGCGCCCGCGGCAAAGAGCCGCTTCGAGAGCTCGGCGATGGCCGACTGCGAGGTGCGCTCGCCCATGCCGATGACCACGGTGCCGCGCCCGACCGGCATCACATCGCCGCCTTCGAGCGACTGGGTGCCGCGGTCCGCACCGGCGACGGGCAACCCCGGCTCGTCATAGTCGCCGTAGTAGATCGGGAAGGTGTGCGCGGTGAACCGCGGGTGGAACCGATAGACGGCCGCGGTGAGCAGCGTCTCGTGCTGGCGAGCCTGCCAGTACATCGGATTCTGGGTCACGCCGTCGAAGATCCATGAGGTGTTATCGCGCATGAATTGGGTGTTGGGCAGCGGCGGCAGAATCCAACCGGGCTGGTCCAGGTTGTCCCGCAAGGTCGTCAGGTAGTTGCCCGCCAGATCATCGGGGATGTCCCAGTAGGAAATCCCACCGATAAGGAACTCCGCGGCCTGCTCGGGGGCGAGCCCCTCCAGCCACGCACGGGTCTCGTGCACCAACCCGGGCCCGAGTTGGTTGGTCGTCATCCGACGGTCCAACACCCACGTTCTGGCCAGCGGGTTGGCCACCGTTTCAGCCAGCAGCTCGTGCAGGTCAAGCACCTCGATGTCGCGATCGCGCATCTTGGTGACGAAGTCATAGTGGTCGCGCTTGGCCGCGGAGACCCAGAGCACATCGTCGTAGAGCAGTTCGGACGCAGTCTCGGGCGTGAGCCGCAAGTGGGCCAAGCCAGGACGGCATACCAAGACGGAGCGGAGTTTGCCGGCCTCCGAATAGACGCCGAGTGAGGGTGAGTTCATGGGTTGTCCCCTTCTGGTAGGAGGTTGGTGAGTGATCGAGAGCGGGACCCGGTTGTGGACCGGCGCGGCCCCGCTAGAGGCGGAGCGAGCCGTTGGCGAAACCGATGACGGCGGCAATTGACCCGAGGGCGACCACGATCAGGGCTGGCAGGTCCTTGGCCGTGAACGGCGACTGGCCAGCCGACCGCTTGGCGTAGACATAGAAGGCGGTGCCGATCAGGTAGGCCAGCGCGGCCACCAGCAGGTACTGCAGGCCGCCGGCGTAGACCAGCCACACGGCATACACGGTGGCGACAACGGCCGGTGCCAGCGCGGCGAGGCGGGCCGAGCGCTCCTCACGGAGCGCGACGATCAGGGCGTATGACGCGGACCACAAGTACGGCAGCAGCACCAGCGAACTCGCGAGCAGGACGAGGTTGGTGTAGGTCGAGGCGTTGAAGTAGGTCCACACGAGCATGACCTGGATGCAGAGATTGGTCAGCCAGAGCGCGCCCGTGGGGGTGCCCTTGGCATTCACGGTGCCCAGCCAGGCCGGCAGCACGCGGTCGCGGGCCGGGATCGCCAGAATCTCGGCGCAGAGCAGCACCCAGGCCAAAAAGGCGCCAACCAGCGAGATCATCAGGCCGATCGAGATGAAGGTCGTCCCCCAGGGGCCGACGATATGCCGCATCACACCGGCCAGCGATGGATCATCGAGCGCGGCGATGTCGCTCTGAGGCATGGCCCCATAGGCCAGCACATTGACGGCCAGGAGGAGCGCGAGGACGCCGAGAAAACCGATCACCGTGGCGCGCCCGACGTCACTGCGGCGGGCGGCGCGGGTGGAGTAGACGCTGGCGCCTTCGATGCCGATGAAGACCCAGACCGTCACCAGCATCATGTTGCGCACCTGGTCCATGGTCGAGCCGAGCCCCGCGTCCGAGCCGTCGCTCGAGATGGTGGTGACGCGGCCCCAGAAGTCCTGGGTGAAGATCCCGGCCTTGAAGGCGAACAGCGCGACGACGATGAAGAGCAGGAGGGGCACCACCTTGGCGATCGTCACCACGAGATTGACGACCGTGGCCCCCTGCACCCCCCGCAGGACGAGGGCGTGCACGACCCACAAGGCGATGGAGGCCGCGAGGATGGCGGGCATCGTGTTCCCTTGTCCGAACACCGGAAAGAACGTCCCCAGGGTCGCGAACAGCAAGACGAAGTAGCTCACATTGCCGATCCAGGCGCTGATCCAGTAGCCCCAGGCCGAGGTGTACCCGACGTAGTCACCGAAGCCGGCGCGGGCATACCCGTAGACGCCACCCTCGACGTCAGGGCGCGCGTTCGCGAGGCGCTGGAAGACGAGCGCCAGGGCGAGCATCCCGACTCCGGTGATGAGCCAGCCGAGCAGCAGCGGGCCGGGTGCCGCGCTGCCCGCCATCTGCGACGGGAGTCCGAAGATGCCAGCCCCAATCATCGATCCGACCACCAGTGCGGTCAGTGGGCCGAGGGTCAGCCCCTTTGCGGTGGGTTCCTGGACACGCGCCTGGATGTCCGATGTCTGGCTGCTCAACGGTGATTCCTTTCCGAGCGATGAGCGCGTCGGGCCGACGGGCAGTCGCGTGTTCGCGACGGATGCTCGGCGGGACGCCGGGTGAGGCGACCGTGCCGCACGGATCGGGGGCGGGGGGGCCGGGTGCGTGAGCCGCGCCCGACACGGGCTGCCGCAGGACCCGCTAGCGGGGGTCTCTCACCTCTCTAGCGTGGCCCGACGCGGCGTCAGACACAATGCGATTTTGTCTATCATCTGCGGTGAAATTTGCGCATTATGTATGCCTGACTGGCAAACTGCTCGCTCTCCTGCTCAGACTTGGAGTCGTGACACGTCTTGATCGGCTCGACCGGAGCCTGCTGAGCGCCCTCTACCAGAACTCCCGGGTGCCGATCGCGACCCTGGCGGGCCAGCACGGCGTATCCCGCGCAACGATTCAGGCCCGAATCAATCGACTCCTGTCCGCAGGCGTCATCCGCCGGTTCACGATCGAGACCGGTGGCGAGATCGACGACCTCACCGTGCGCGCCCTGACCTCGATGCAGTTGCAGGGGGTGAGCACGCGGGCGGCAGCGCGCTCGCTCGGGCGGCTGCCCGCCATACACCGCCTGCACACGACCAATGGGACCTGGGACCTGATCGCCGAGATTCGGGTCGGATCACTGGCCGCCCTCGATGAGGTTCTCGCGGCGATCCGGGCCATGCCCGGGGTCCGCAATACCGAGACCTCGATCCTGCTCTCGACCTTCCCGGCCGATGGTTCCCCCCGGACGTGACCACACACCCGCCCGTCAGCGATCCACCGGTCCCCGCACGGATCGGGTCAGGGTGGCCCGGGCCATCAGCTCCGCGTCGGCGGGGTAGCGCACCTCCTCCAGGCTCAGCCCGTGCGGGGCCATGACCTTCACCCGCGGGTCACGGACTCCGGCGCGCAGCACGCGCGCGGGAAAGTCGATCCCCACCCGGCCCGTTCCGACCGGAACGAGCGCCCCCACCAAGGCGCGGACCATCGAGTGACAGAAGGCATCGGCGCGCACGGTCCCCACGACGATGCCGTCGTCGTCTCGCGACCAGTCGTATGCCAGTAGCTCCCGGATCGTGCTCGCCCCCTCTCGGCGCTTGCAGAACGCCGCGAAGTCGTTGAGGCCCACCAAGAGTCGCGCGGCGGCGTTCATCGATGTGACGTCCAGTGGGCTCTTGAGAACCACGGTGTCGTGTCGGCGCAGCGGATCGAGTGCCGCCGGGTTGTCACACAGCCGATAGCGATAGCGCCGCCACAGGGGGGCGAACCGCGCGTCGAATCCAGGCGGCGCCACGCTCACCGAGCGCACCACGATATCTGCGGGCAGCACCGCGTTCAGCCGCTCGCCGGCCGCCTGCTCGGGCACTCGCGCCGACCGGCCGGGCAGCGAGGCAAACGCTTCGGGGGCGACCTCGACGTGCGCGACCTGACCGCGCGCGTGCACCCCCGCATCCGTACGACCGGCGACGGTCAGTCGGATCGGGTCGGGCGCGCGCAGGATCGTCGCGAGCGCCGCGCTGAGTTCCCCTTCGACGGTCCGCTGGCCGGGCTGGGCCGCCCAGCCGGCGAAGCCGCCCCCGTCATACGCGAGGTCGATGCGCAGGCGGGGCATGGTGGGGAGCCTAGCCGCGACCTGCCATGGGACCGGGCCCGCAACCGGCGAGATCGTGGGAGCTTGCTGGTGCCCCAGGCCCAGCAATCTCCCACGATCCGGTGCCCGAGACGACGCGGGGCCCCATACCGATCGGTATAGGGCCCCTCGTCAGCGGGCAGTGCCGCCTCAGTCGTCGGCGTCAGCCTTCGCCGAACCGGCCTTGCGGAAGCCGGCAGCCTCCGCGTCGGCGGCCGTTGCGAACCAGAACTCGGCCTCGGTGGCGTCATACCACTGGCCGTCGGGCTCGTGGTAAAGGCCGCTGTCCGCATTGCCCTTGACGAGGTAACCCTCGGGGGCGGAGCCGTCGGGCAGCGGGGCGAGCGCGCCGGCCGGCAGTTCGACCACGGCAACGTCCGCGTCGCCAGCGTCCTGATCGCCAGCCTCGCCAGTGCCGGCAAACCCGGCGGCGGCCGTGGCGGCCACGGGCTCGGCGTCGCTCAGATCGGCCACCGGGGCGTCCTGGATGTCGGCGACGGGGGCGTCGTCGATCTCGACCACGGGGTCAGCAGCAACCGCCGGGACGGTCTCCTTGGCGGTCTCCTTGGCGCGCTTCTCCTTGGCCGCGCGCTTGGTGGCGCCCTGGGCCTCGGCGACGACGGCGCGCTTCGGCTTGGCCGACAGCGGTTCGCGGACGAGCTCGATGACGGCCATCGGAGCGTTGTCGCCCTTGCGCGGCGCCACCTTGGTGATGCGGGTGTAGCCGCCGGGGCGCTGCGCCATGTCCGGGGCGATCTCGACAAAGAGGCGGTGCACGACACCCTTGGAACGCACGACCGTCATGACCCGGCGACGAGCGTGCAGGTCACCGCGCTTGGCGAAGGTCACCAGACGCTCGGCGAGGGGACGCAGGCGCTTGGCCTTGGCTTCCGTGGTCGTGATCGAGTCGTGCTCGAACAACGCGGTGGCCAGGTTGGCCAGGATCAGCCGCTCGTGAGCGGGGCCGCCACCGAGGCGGGGACCCTTTGTGGGGGCAGGCATGGGAATCTCCTAGGTTGGGTGGTCGCTCAGAGCTGCTCGTCTTCGGCGAAGGACAAGTCGTCGTCCTCGTCGAAGCCATCGAAGCGCTCGCCGAGGGCGGACGGGTCGAATCCGGGCGGGCTGTCCTTCAGGCCCAGGCCCATGCTGTGCAGCTTGGCCTTGACCTCATCGATGGACTTGGTGCCGAAGTTGCGGATGTCCAGCAGGTCCGCCTCGCTACGGCCCACGAGTTCACCCACGCTGTGGATTCCCTCGCGCTTGAGGCAGTTGTAGGACCGTACGGTCAAATCGAGGTCCTCGATCGGCAGGGCGAGGTCGGCCGCCAGCGCCGCATCCGTCGGGGAGGGACCCATCTCGATGCCCTCGGCCTCGACATTGAGCTCACGGGCCAGGCCGAAGAGCTCCACCAGGGTCTTGCCCGCGGAGGCCATGGCATCACGCGGCGCCATCGAGTTCTTGGTCTCGACGTCGACGATGAGCTTGTCGAAGTCGGTGCGCTGCTCGACACGGGTGGCCTCGACCTTGTAGGTCACTGCCAAGACCGGCGAATAGATGGAGTCGACGGGGATCCGACCGATCTCCTGGTCGCCCGACTTGTTCTGCTGGGCCGAGACGTAGCCGCGGCCGCGCTCGACGGTCAGCTCCATCTCCATCGTGCCCTTGTCGTTCAGGGTCGCGATGTGCAGTCCGGGGTTGTGGATCTCGACCCCGGCCGGCGGGGCGATGTCGGCGGCCGTGACGGCCCCGGCGCCCTGCTTGCGCAGGTACATCACCACGGGCTCGTCCTCCTCGGAGGAGACGACCAGGCCCTTGATATTCAGGATGATCTCGGTGACGTCTTCCTTGACCCCAGGGATCGTGGAGAACTCGTGCAGCACGCCGTCGATGCGGATGCTGGTCACGGCCGCGCCGGGGATGCTCGACAAGAGCGTGCGACGCAGGGAGTTGCCCAGGGTGTAGCCGAAGCCGGGCTCGAGCGGCTCGATGACGAACCGACTGCGGTTGTCGGCGACGACTTCCTCGGACAGAAGGGGACGCTGTGCAATAAGCACTGATTTCTTCTTTCTCGACAGGCACCCACTATTTGATGCCTTCGTATGCCGGGTGGTCCGGCCCCGGGCGCAGCATCCGTCCGCCGCGCTCGGCACCCTCGACGCCTGTGTCGCCACCCGCTCGCGCGGGTGGCGACACCGGCGCGTGGGTTAGTTCTTGCTGTAGAGCTCGACGATCAGCTGCTCGGTGAGCTGGCTGTCGATCTGCTCCCGAACGGGCAGCTGGTGAACGAGGATCTGCAGGGTGCCCGGAACGACCTGCAGCCAGGCCGGGACGGGGCGATCCCCATAGGTTTCCCGGGCCAGCTGGAACGGGAACGCCTCGATCGACTGCTTGCGGACCGTGATGATGTCGTACTGCTCCACGCGGTAGGAGGGCACATCCACGCGCACGCCATTGACCTCGAAGTGACCGTGGGTCACCAGCTGCCGTGCGTGACGCCGCGTGCGGGCCAGACCGGCGCGGTAGATGACATTGTCGAGTCGGGATTCGAGGATGGTCAGCAGGTTGTGACCCGTCTGACCGGGACGGGTGGCCGCCTCCTCGTAGTAGCGACGGAACTGCTTCTCCATCACGCCATAGGTGAAACGGGCGCGCTGCTTCTCCTGGAGCTGAGTGAGGTACTCCTTCTCCTGGATGCGGCGGCGACCGTGCTGGCCGGGCGGGAAGGGACGCAGTTCGAAGTTCTTGTCGCCGCCGACGAGGTCGAGCTTGTAGCGGCGGGACTTCTTGGTGATGGGGCCGGTGTAGCGAGCCATGACTAGTTCATTCTCCGATTCAGTGCAGGCTCAGACGCGGCGGCGCTTGGGCGGGCGGACACCGTTGTGGGGGCTGGGGGTGACATCGGAGATGGCACCGACCTCCAGTCCGGCGGCGGTGAGGGAGCGGATGGCGGTCTCGCGACCCGAGCCCGGTCCCTTGACGAAGACGTCGACCTTCTTCATGCCGTGCTCCATGGCACGCCGGGCGCAGGCCTCGGCAGCCATCTGAGCGGCATACGGGGTGGACTTGCGCGAGCCCTTGAAGCCGACCTGGCCGGCGGAAGCCCACGAGATCACCGCACCACTGGGGTCGGTGATGGAGATGATGGTGTTGTTGAACGTGCTCTTGATGTGGGCCTGGCCCACGGCGACGTTCTTCTTGACCTTGCGACGGACCTTGCTCGTCGCACGTGCCTTGGGGGGCATTACTTACCAGCCTTCTTCTTACCGGCGACGGTGCGCTTGGGGCCCTTGCGGGTGCGGGCATTGGTCTTGGTCCGCTGACCGCGAACCGGCAGACCCTTGCGGTGGCGCAGGCCCTCATACGAGCCGATCTCCACCTTGCGCCGGATATCCGAAGCGATCTCTCGACGCAGGTCACCCTCGAACTTCACGTTCGCTTCGAGGTAGTCACGCAGCGCGACCAATTGGTCGTCGACCAGGTCCTTGACGCGCACCGACGGGTCAACGCCCGTGGCGGCCAGGGCCTGCTGCGAGGTCGTGCGACCCACACCGAAGATGTAGGTCAGGGCGACCTCGACGCGCTTGTCGCGCGGCAGGTCAACTCCTACAAGACGAGCCATGGGATGGCTTTCCTTTTCTGTTCGCCGGAGGTAGTGGAGCAGCGCCGGTCGGGTGGTTGTTCACGAACTCGTATGCCGTGCCATCCCGTCCCCAGCCTCCGGGCCGGGGGTGACGTCCCGCCAGATGCGGGGGTCGGGTGCTGCGTAAAACGTGTCTTCAGTTGTCGCTTCGAAGCCCTGCGGCTCGTGCGTGCGATCAGCCCTGGCGCTGCTTGTGGCGCTGGTTGTCGCAGATCACCATGACGCGCCCGTGGCGGCGGATGACCTTGCACTTGTCGCAGATCTTCTTGACGCTCGGCTGAACCTTCATTGCCTTCGTCTTTTCTCGATCGGCGGGTGACCCGGAGTCCTGATGAGGGCCGGGGTGATGCGGCTACCGGTAACGGAAAACGATGCGTCCGCGGGTCAGGTCATACGGGCTCAGCTCCACCACGACCCGGTCCTCGGGGAGGATCCGGATGTAGTGCTGGCGCATCTTGCCCGAGATGTGAGCGAGAACCTTGTGACCGTTGCTGAGCTCCACGCGAAACATCGCGTTGGGGAGCGCTTCGACGATCGTGCCCTCGACCTCGATGACACCGTCCTTCTTGGCCATATCCTCCGTCAATCCTGGTTGGCGACCGACCCCGCTGGGTTGGGGGCGGCCATACGAAATCGGCCACATGGAGCACATGCGAGGCGCACGCACACACGTGACCGACCCCTCATCCTACGCGAGGACGGGCGCAACCCCGAAATCGCGGGCCCACCGCGGACCCCTCGGGCGAGTTAGGAGCCTAGGCCGCGGCGCACCGGCGCGGGCGGCAGGAACGGCTCATACATCATCTGGGCATGATTCTCGCTCACCAGTTCGTCGCCCAGCTCGGCGCCATCTAGATCCAGGACCTTGCGCCGTATGACGTTGCGGCGCATGTAGACGCCGGGGCCATCGGTGGTGATGACGTGAACCGCCTCATAGAGCCGGTAGCTCTCGCGCACCGGCCGATCGCTGGACCAGGCCCCGCTCAGGTGGCTCTCCCCCACCGTCAGCGAGAGCCGGTATGCCGTGGCCGTCCGGTTCTCGATCTGCAGGTCCAGGGCCGGGTAGGCGCAGGTGGCTCCGGAGGCGAAGGGTTGGGTGCGCGCATTGTCGGGGAAGACGTCATACGTATGCCGCCAGCGCTCCACCACGGTCAGCGGGGTGTGCAGCGTCATCCAGTAGATGAGGTTCGTGAGCTGACACAGGCCGCCGCCGACGCCGGGTCGAAGCACGCCGTCGTGCAGGACGACACCGTCGAGGAAGCCCCGCTTGGCCGAGGGGTTGCCGACGAATTTCCAGAAGGAGAGCCGCTGGCCCGGACGCAGAACCCGCCCGTCCAGGGGTGCGACGGCCAGGCGCAGATTGGTGATCTTGGTGTGCTGGAGCTGCATCGGGAGCCCCTGCAACTGCCGGAGCATGGGCGAGGCGTGGCTGGTCACGGCATACGGAAAGCCGGACGGGTCGCCGCAGGCGAGGGACAGATCCGCTCCACAGCGGCGCCACTGCCATTCGCGTTTGATTCGGCGGTATGCCGGCCCGGCCAGGGTGCGCGCCGCGCGCTCGGCAGGCGCCCGCCGCGCCTCGCGTTCTGGAGTAGTCATCCGAACACCCCCCCTTGTTTGTGTCGTCATCACTGACGACGCCAGAGGAGGTGTCCCGGTTGTCGAAGCAGTCCGTTAACGACGGCGGCCTGCTAGAGACTCAGTCCTCTGCGATGGGGAGGAGTTGGCTGCGCACCTGCTCCATGTCCAGCCCCTGCACGGCCTCGATGACCTGATTCAGGCCGGCCGCCGGGAGCGCTCCGGCCTGATTGAAAACGAGGATGCCCTCGCGGAAGGCCATCAGCGTGGGGATGGAGGTGATGTTGAGCTGGGCGGCCAGGGCCTGCTCGGCCTCGGTGTCGATCTTGCCGAAGACGATGTCGGGGTGGGCGTCCGAGGCCTTCTCGAAGACCGGACCGAACTGGCGGCACGGGCCACACCAGGCGGCCCAGAAGTCGACGAGCACGATGTCGTTGTCCACGATGGTGGACTGGATGTCAGCGGTGGTGAGGTTGCGCGTGGCCATCGAGGCAGCTTTCCTACTCAGGGGGTCGGGGTCCGGTGGGGGTAACGCGCCCCGGGTGCGGCGCATTCCGAGCGCCGGCGATCACCCGCGCCGCGAGCGCCGGGCCGTGCGGACCCATCAGGGTCGGTGCGAGCCGGTCGAAGCGACCCGCATACCGACGGGCGAGTTCGGCGCCGGCTTCCTCGGGGGTCCCGCGCACCGCGAAGTGGTCAAAGGTCGCATCGTCGATGAGCCCGGCCATCTCGTGCCACAACCCGCGCTTGGAGAGCCGGTTGAGCTCATCGCCCAGCGCGCCGAGCCCGTGGTGCTCCCACACCGGGCGGTATGCCGGGGTCGAGCCATAGAACGCCAGCTGCGCCTTGACCTCTTCGACGGCGCTGCGTTCCTCCCGCTCGTTCGCCCCGGTGGCGACCATTACCTGCCCGTTGAGTTCGAAGGCACCCCGGTCGCGGCCTGACAGGTGGCGCTCCACGAGCGGTGTGATCACCTCGGTGAGGTAACCGTGCGTCGTGAACGGGTGCACGATCAGGCCGTCGGCGGCTTGGGCAGCGACGGCGATCATCAGCGGTCCAACGGCGGCGAGCTGGATCCGCGGTGGCGGCACCGTCAGCGGGCCGGGGTTGAACATCGGGGTCATCAGCGTGTGGGTGTAGAACTCGCCGCGGAAGGTCAGCCGGGTCCCGTCCTGCCAGGCGGCCCAGATCGCTCGGACCGCCGCGATGTACTCGCGCATCCTTGCGGCCGGCTGGCCCCACGGCATCGAGAACCGCTTGGTGATGTGCGGCTCGATCTGGCTGCCGAGCCCGAGCTCGAAACGCCCGTCGCTGAGCCGGTGCAGGTCCCAGGCGGACTGGGCGACGGTCATCGGGGAGCGGGCGAAGGCGATGGCCACGCCCGTCCCGATCCGCAACCGCGCGGGAACCGCGCACGCCAGGGTGGCGACCACGAAGGGATCGTGACGCAACTCGGCGATGGTCAGCCCGTCATACCCAGCGTCCTGCGCCGCCGCCACCGCGGCGGCGACATCGGCCGGGGCACCGGCAAAGGTGGAGTCGAACCGCATACGCCGCATTGTGCCGCCCCGCAGCCAACTCAGCACACCCTGCGCTCAGGTCCACAGGATGCATCCTGTGGACCTGAGCGCAGCTGCTGCTAGCAGAGGTTGGATCAGGGGGCCAGGGCAGATCAGGGGGCCAGGGCAGATCAGGGGGCCGGGCGGCAGAGGTTAGGTCAGGGGGGCGTAGGCGCTGCCGAGGCGTGCGGCGCCGCCGTCCAGAGCGGTGAGCACCCAGAGCCCGCCGTTGTGGGCGGCGACCGTGTGCTCCCAGTGACTGGCGCGCTCACCGTCGCGAGTGACGACCGTCCACTGGTCAGCCAGCACCTCGTTGTCCTGGGCGCCCAGGGTGATCATGGGTTCGATGGCGACCGTGCAGGCATGGCGCACGGTCGGTCCACGGCTCTTGACGGAGTAGTTCGGGACATTCGGGGGCATGTGCATCTCCCGGCCGATTCCGTGCCCGACATAGTCCTCGACGATCCCGAACTCCCGCCCGAAGCGCTCCCCCGCGGCGGTGATCGATTCTTCGATCGCCGCGCCGACCTCGAAGAGATCCCGCCCGACGCGCAGCGCCCCGATACCCGCCCACAGCGAGTCCTCGGTGGCGTCCATGAGCTGCAGGTCGGCCGGCCGCGCCGCCTCCCGGCCGCCGACGATCAGGGAGATCGCCGCATCACCGTGCCAGCCCCCCACGATGGCCCCGCAGTCGATCGACAGCAGGTCGCCGTCGACCAGGACCCGGGATCCCGGGATTCCGTGGACGATTTCCTCGTTGGTCGAGGTGCACAGGGTATGCCGGTAGCCCGGCACCTCCGCGAAGCTCGGCCGACCGCCGTGGTCGCGGATATAGGTCTCCGCGAGCCGGTCGAGGTCCAGTGTCGTCACTCCAGCGGTCACGGTAGTGCGCAGCATCTCCAAAGCGCCCGCCACCACCAGACCGGCGGCCCGCATGGCGCGAACCTGATCAGCTGACTTGGCCTCTAGACGTTCGCGGCCGAACATCGCTGGTGTCCCCGACGCCTCAGTGCTGCCGGTTGTCCAGCGCCGCGCCGATCCGCTCGCTGACCTCGTCGATCTCGCCGAGACCGTCGACCTGCACCAGCAGGCCCCGCTCGGCATAGATCGCGGCCAGCGGCGCGGTCTCGCGGTGATAGATGGCCATCCGCTCCCGGATGACCTCCTCGGTGTCATCGACCCGGCCCTCGATCTCGGCCCGCCGCAGCAGCCGGGCAACCACCGCGTCCTCGTCCACGGTCAACTCGAGCACCGCATCGAGGGAGCTGTCGCGGTCGGCCAGGATGCCGTCCAGGGCCGCCACCTGGTCCGCGGTCCGCGGGAACCCGTCGAGCAGGAATCCCGGGAGACAGTCCTCCTGCGCGAGGCGGTCCGCGACGATGGCAATGGTGATCTCGTCACTGACATACCCGCCGCTGGCGAGGATCTCCTTGACCTGCAGGCCCAACGGGGTTTCCCCGCGGATATTGGCCCGGAAGATGTCACCGGTGGAGATGGCCGGGATGCCATAGCGCTCGGCGATCCGGGTGGCCTGGGTGCCCTTGCCCGCGCCGGGGGGGCCGAAGATGATCAGACGCATCATGGTGGGGATCTTCCTGGTGGTGGAGGTAAAGCCAGAAGCGGAGACTAACGCAGGAACCCCTCATACCGGCGCTGATGCAACTGCGCCTCGATCTGCTTGACCGTCTCCAGGCCGACGCCGACGATGATCAGGATCGACGTGCCGCCGAACGGGAAGTTCACATCGGCGTTGATGGCCGCGATCGCGATGAGCGGGATGAGCGAGATGATTGCCAGATAGATCGCGCCGGGGACGGTGATCCGGGTCAGGACGTACTGCAGGTACTCGGCCGTGGGGCGCCCCGCGCGAATGCCCGGGATGAACCCGCCATACCGCTTCATGTTGTCGGCGACCTCTTCGGGGTTGAAGGTGATCGAGACATAGAAGAAGGTGAAGAAGACGATCATCGCCGTGTACAGCATCATGTAGCCCGGCTTGCCCGGGTCGGCCAGATTGGTGGTGATCCAGGTGACCCAGCCCGCGCTCTGGCCGGTCGGGTTCTGATTGAACTGGGCCACCATCATCGGCAGCGCCAGGAGCGAGCTGGCGAAGATGACCGGGATGACGCCGGCCATATTGACCTTGATGGGGATATAGGTGGAGGTGCCGCCATACATCTGCCGGCCGACCATCCGCTTGGCGTATTGCACCGGGATCCGACGCTGGCTCTGCTCGACGAAGACGACGGCGGCGATGATCAGGAAGCCCATGGCGATGACAGCCAGGAAGGTCGCCCAGCCGTTTTGCTGCCGGATCATCCACAAGGCCCCGGGGAAGGTCGCGGCGATCGAGGTGAAGATCAGGATCGACATGCCATTGCCGATGCCCTTGTCGGTGATCATCTCGCCGAGCCACATCACCAGTCCGGTTCCGGCGGTCAGCGTCAGCACCATGATCAAGATCGTGGTGATCGACTCGTCGACCAGGATGCTCGTGCAGCCGCTGCCAAAGAGGGCCGACGGGTTCTGCGCGAAGGTGATCAGGGTCGAACTCTGCAGGACGGCCAGGCCGATCGTCAGATAACGCGTGTACTGCGTCATCTTCGCCTGCCCCGCCTGCCCCTCCTTCTTGAGGGTTTCGAACCGGGGGATCACCACCGTCAGCAACTGCACGATGATGCTCGCGGTGATGTAGGGCATGATCCCGAGCGCGAAGATCGACAGTTGCAGCAAGGCGCCGCCGCTGAAGAGGTTCGCCAGCCCGAGGAAGCCGGTATTAGCCGGGGCGTTTGCCTGACATTGCTGCACCGCGGGGTAGCTCACGCCCGGCGTCGGGACATGGGCCCCCAGCCGGTACAGGGCGATGATGCCCAGCGTGAACAGCAGTTTCTTGCGCAGGTCCGGCGTCCGGAACGCGCGGCCGAATGCGGAAAGCAAGGTCGTGTCCCTCCTCTCGCACACCGCGTCGGTGTCGAGATGCGTCATGCGCGGGCGAGATGTGGACATCTCCCCCGCCGGTGCAATCTACCCCGGTTGGGTGGCGTGCACCGAAACTCGCACTAGTGCCACCTAACGGCGTATGCCGTGGGGCGAGTTCCCGAGGGAACCTCCCCACGGCATACCGCCCTCGCGAGGCGAGGAGCGCCGTATGTGGTGGCCGGCCTGGTGGATCAGGCCGACATCGCGATCGAGCCGCCAGCGGCCTCGATCTTCTCCTTGGCGGAGCCGGAGAAGGCGTCCGCGGTGACCTGCACCGCGACCGTGATTTCACCGGTCCCCAAGACCTTGACCAACTCGCCGCCGCGGACAGCGCCCTTGGCAACCAGGTCCTCGACCGTCACAACGCCACCCGTGGGGTAGAGCGCCGTGAGCTTGTCGAGGTTGACGACCTGATAGGTGGTCTTGAATGGGTTCTTGAAGCCACGCAGTTTGGGCAAGCGCATGTGGATGGCGGTGGAGCCACCCTCGAAGTGCGCCGGCACCTGGTAGCGGGCCTTGGTGCCCTTGGTACCACGACCGGCCGTCTTGCCCTTGGAGCCCTCACCGCGACCCACGCGGGTCTTGGCGGTCTTGGCTCCCGGGGCGGGACGCAGGTGATGGACCTTGAGCGCATGCGTACCCGCCGCAGCGGCGGTGTCCTTGCGATTCTCAGCCATACTCACTCGACCTCCTCGACCGTCACGAGGTGACGGACGGTGCGGACCATCCCGCGGATCTCGGGGCGGTCCTCTTTGACGACAACATCGCCGATGCGCTTGAGGCCCAGGGTGCGCAGGGTCTCGCGCGCGCTGTGCTTCTCACCGATGATGCCCTTGTTTTGGGTGACCTTCAGCTGTGCCATCACGCACCGGCCTTCGCGGCCTGGGCGCGCAGCATGGCAGCGGGGGCAACCGCATCGAGCGGTAGTCCGCGGCGGGCCGCAACCTGCTCGGGCAACTCCAGGCCCTTGAGGGCCGCGACGGTCGCGTGCACGATGTTGATGGCGTTGTCCGAGCCGAGCGACTTGCTCAGCACATCGTGAATTCCGGCGCACTCCAGCACGGCGCGCACCGGACCACCGGCGATGACACCGGTACCCGGCGAGGCCGGACGGAGCATCACGACACCGGCAGCAGCCTCACCCTGGATGGGGTGGGGGATGGTGCCCTGGATGCGCGGAACCCGGAAGAAGGACTTCTTGGCTTCCTCGACACCCTTGGCAATCGCGGCCGGAACCTCTCGGGCCTTGCCGTAGCCGACACCCACGGTGCCGTCACCGTCTCCGACGACGACCAGGGCGGTGAAGCTGAAACGCCGCCCACCCTTGACGACCTTGGAGACACGGTTAATGGTTACGACGCGCTCGAGATACTGGGACTTCTCGGGGGCATCGGCGCGCCGACCGTCACGGCGGTCATCGCGACCACGGCGCTCGCCGCGCTCGGGTCGATCGCCGCCGCCGGCCGGGCCGGTGCCACGACGCTGGGGTCCGGGCATCAGATGTTCCTCATCTCAACGAAAACTGCGGTCAGGTTGCGAGCGGTCACAACGACAGCCCTCCCTCACGGGCACCATCGGCGATGGCCGCGACGCGACCGTGGTACTTGTTGCCGCCGCGGTCGAAGACCACGGCCTCGACGCCGGCAGCCTTGGCGCGCTCGGCGACGAGCTCACCGACCCGCTTGGCCTTGGCGGTCTTGTCGCCGTCCAGGGCGCGCAGGTCCGCCTCCATGGTGGAGGCACTGGCCAGCGTCTTGCCCACGGTGTCATCAACGACCTGGACGAAGACATGGCGGCTGCTACGGCTGACGACCAGACGCGGCCGCTGGGTGGTGCCGGTCAGGTGCTTGCGGATACGCCCGTGGCGACGGCCGCGAGCGGCGGCCTTGGTCTTGGCGCGCTTGACGATCATGCCCATGACTACTTCTTCCCAGTCTTGCCGGCCTTGAGGCGCACGACCTCATCGGCGTAGCGCACACCCTTGCCCTTGTAGGCGTCGGGCTTGCGCAGCTTGCGGATGTTGGCAGCCGTCTCGCCGACGAGCTGCTTGTCGATGCCCTGAACCGAGAAACGGGTCTGGTTCTCCACCGCGAAGTCGATGCCCTGGGGAGGGTCGACCGTGATCGAGTGGCTGTAGCCGAGCGCAAACTCCATGCTCGAGCCGCGGGCCAGAACCCGGTAACCGGTACCCCGGATTTCCATCTTCTTCTCGAAGCCATCGGTCACGCCGATGACCATGTTGTTGATCAGGGTCCGGGTCAGCCCATGCAGGGAGCGCGACAGGCGCTCGTCGTCGGGGCGGGTCACGGCGACGACGCCATCGGCGAACTCCACCGCGATGGGCTCGGCGACCACATGCGACAGCTCACCCTTGGGGCCCTTGACCGTGACGGACTGACCGTCGATGGTGACCGTGACGTTCGCGGGAACGGTGACCGGCATACGTCCAATACGAGACATGTCGGTGCTCCCTTACCAGATGTAGGCGAGGACTTCCCCACCCACACCCTTGTTAGCAGCCTGCTTGTCGGTGAGCAGACCGGACGACGTGGAAATGATGGCGATGCCGAGGCCGCCGAGCACCTTGGGCAGGCCGGTCGACTTCGCATAAACCCGCAGACCGGGCTTGCTCACGCGGCGGATGCCGGCGATCGAGCGCTCCCGGTTGGGGCCGTACTTCAAATTGATGGTCAGCGTCTTGCCGACCTCGGCGTCCGCAATCGTCCAGGAGGCGATGTAGCCCTCCGCCTGGAGGATCTCGGCAATGTGCGACTTCAGCTTCGAAAAGGGCATGGAGACCTCGTCGTGGTGCGCCGAGTTGGCGTTCCGGACGCGGGTCAACATGTCCGCAATCGGGTCGGTCATGGTCATGGGCTTCTCTGGCCCTCTCTCATCGCGGTTTCCTTATCGGACCTGCGATATAGACAACGGATGGGGTCGTGCGTATGCGGTGCGGCCCTCGCCGCCGCCGCGTTACCAGCTGGACTTGGTGATCCCGGGGAGTTCGCCGCGGTGGGCCATCTCGCGCAAGCAGATCCGGCACAGGCCGAACTTGCGATAGACCGAGTGCGGACGACCGCAACGCTGGCACCGGGTGTAGCCGCGGACCTTGAACTTCGGGGTCTTGGCGGCCTTGTTCTTGAGCGCCGTCTTGGCCATGTCAGTTCTCCTTGAAGGGGAAGCCGAGCGCCTTGAGCAGCGCGCGACCCTCGGCGTCGGTGGTGGCGGTGGTGACCACGGTGATGTCCATGCCGCGGACCCGGTCGATGCGGTCCTGGTCGATCTCGTGGAACATCGACTGCTCGGTCAGGCCGAAGGTGTAGTTGCCCCGGCCGTCGAACTGCAGGGGCGAGAGACCTCGGAAGTCACGGATGCGCGGGAGCGCGATCGTGACCAGGCGGTCGAGAAACTCCCACATCCGGTCCCCGCGCAGCGTCGTGTGGACGCCGATCGGCATGCCCTCGCGCAGCTTGAACTGGGCGATGGACTTGCGGGCCTTGGTCGTCTGCGGCTTCTGACCGGTGATCGCGGTCAGATCCTTGATCGCACCCTCGATGAGCTTGGAGTCCTTGGCAGCATCGCCAACACCCATGTTGACGACGACCTTGACGACACCGGGCACCTGCATGGCGTTGGTGTAGGTGAACTGCTCCGAGAGGGCGGGACGCACCTGCTCGGCATAGCGCGCCTTAAGCCGCGGCTTGGTTGCGGTTTCAGTCATCAGATGTCCTTACCGGATCGTGCAGCGACCCGCACACGAGTGGTCTTGGTCCGGCCATCCCGCTCGACCTGCTCGATACGGGTCTTGATCCGGGTCGGCTTCTTATCCGCCGGGTCGACGATGGCGACATTGCTGATGTGAATGGACGCCTCTTGCACGACCAGGCCACCAGTGCCCCGAGTCCCGGGCTTGACGTGCCGGGTGACCCGGTTGACGCCCTCGACCGTGACGCGCTGGTTCTCGGTGTCCACGGCGATGACCTTGCCCTGCTTGGACTTGTCCTTGCCGGTCAGCACCGCGACGGTGTCGCCCTTCTTGATGTTCATTTTTCCCATGAGATCAGAGCACCTCCGGTGCCAGGGAGATGATCTTCATGAAGCGCTTGTCACGCAGCTCACGGCCCACGGGGCCGAAGATGCGGGTGCCACGAGGATCACCATCGTTCTTGAGGATGACGGCGGCGTTCTCGTCGAAGCGGATGTAGCTGCCATCGGGCCGGCGGCGCTCCTTGGAGGTGCGCACGATGACGGCCTTGACGACGTCGCCCTTCTTGACGTTGCCACCGGGGATGGCGTCCTTGACGGTCGCCACGATGATGTCGCCGATGCCGGCATACCGGCGACCCGAGCCACCGAGGACCCGGATGCACAGGATTTCCTTGGCACCGGTGTTGTCCGCAACCTTGAGGCGGGACTCTTGCTGGATCACTTAGCACGCTCCAAAATTTCCACCACGCGCCAGCGCTTGGAGGCGCTGATCGGCCGGGTTTCCATGATCAAGACGCGGTCACCGACACCGGCAGAGTTCTGCTCGTCGTGCGCCTTGACCTTGTGGCTCTTGCGCATGACCTTGCCGTAGAGGGCATGCTTGACGCGGTCCTCAACCTCGACAACGACGGTCTTATCCATCTTGTCGCTGACGACAAGGCCCTGGCGGGTCTTGCGGTAGTTGCGCTCCACGCTCGCCTTGCCTTCCGTTTTGTCTTCGCTCACAACGTTCTCGTCCACAGCGTTTTCGCTCATTTGACTCACGCCCCGCTACTGATCCCGAGCTCGCGCTCGCGCATCTCGGTGTAGATCCGGGCGATGTCCTTGCGGACCGCGCGCAGCCGACCATGGCTCTCCAGTTGACCGGTGGCCGACTGGAAGCGGAGGTTGAACAGCTCCTCCTTGGCCTTGCGCAACTCGTCGACGAGACGCTCGTCGTCGAGACCGCGCAGCTCGGTCGGGGTCAGGTCCTTGCTTCCGATGGCCATCAGATGTCCCCACCTTCACGCTTGATGAAGCGAGCCTTCATCGGCAACTTGTGCATCGCCAGGCGCATTGCCTCGCGAGCGGTCTCCTCCGGAACACCGGAGAGCTCGAACAGCACGCGGCCCGGCTTGACATTGGCCACCCACCATTCCGGCGAGCCCTTGCCGGAGCCCATGCGGGTTTCGGCGGGCTTCTTGGTCAGCGGGCGGTCCGGATAGATGTTGATCCACACCTTGCCGCCACGCTTGATGTAGCGAGTCATGGCGATACGGGCGGATTCGATCTGCCGGTTTGTCACATAGGCGGGCTCGAGGGCCTGGATGCCGTACTCGCCGAAGGCGAGAGCGGTACCGCCCTTAGACATGCCGGAGCGACCGGGGTGGTGCTGCTTACGGTGCTTGACGCGACGAGGAATCAACATCGCGTGCTCACGCTCCTTCGGTTACAGCTTCGGCGGCAGGAGCGCTCGCCTCGGCGGTCTCGGCCACGTCGCGACGGGCGCGAGCGGGACGGTCATCACGGTCACGACGCGGACCGCGGGTGGCACCGCGCGGGGCATTGACCTGCTGCGCGGCGAACTCCTTTTCGGTCATGTCGCCCTTGTAGATCCACACCTTCACGCCGATACGGCCGAAGGTGGTCTTGGCCTCGAAGAAGCCGTAGTCGATGTTCGCGCGAACGGTATGCAGCGGCACCCGGCCCTCGCGGTAGAACTCCGAGCGGGACATCTCGGCGCCGCCGAGTCGTCCGGAGCACTGAATCCTGATTCCCTTGGCGCCGGCGCGCAGCGAGGACTGCATACCCTTGCGCATCGCACGGCGGAAGGTGACGCGGGCAGCAAGCTGCTCCGCGATGCCCTGGGCGACCAGCTGTGCATCGATCTCGGGGTTCTTGACCTCGAGGATGTTGAGCTGGACCTGCTTGCCGGTGAGCTTTTCGAGGTCGCCACGGATCCGGTCGGCCTCGGCGCCACGGCGGCCGATGACGATGCCCGGGCGCGCGGTGTGGATGTCCACACGCACGCGATCACGGGTGCGCTCGATCTCCACGCGGGAGATGCCGGCGCGCTCCATGCCCTGCGACATGAGCTTGCGGATCGCGACATCTTCCTTGACGTAGTCGCGGTAGCGCTGACCCTCCTTGGTGGAGTCGGCGAACCAGCGGCTCTTGTGGTCGGTGGTGATGCCCAGCCGGAAGCCGTGCGGGTTGACCTTTTGACCCATTAGCGGGTTCCTGCCTTTCCGGTTGCCTTCGGGGCCACGAAGACGGTGATGTGGCTGGTGCGCTTGTTGATGCGGCCGGCACGCCCCTGGGCGCGCGGACGGAACCGCTTCATCGTCGGGCCCTCGTCGACGAACGCGGCGCTGACGACGAGATTGCGCTCATCGAACGCCTCGGCGGCGGCGTCGGCCTTGACTCGGGCGTTGGCGATGGCGCTGCGCAGCACCTTCAACACCGGCTCGGATGCGGCCTGCGGGGCGAAGAGCAGGACGTTGACGGCGTCGCTGGCCGGCTTGCCCTGGATGAGGGCAACCACGCGCCGGGCCTTCTGCGGGGTGACCCGCACGTGGCGGGCGACCGCCTTGGCTTCGATCATTTTGTCGGTGCTCATCGACGACGGCCCTTCTTGTCGTCCTTGATGTGACCCTTGAAGGTGCGGGTCGGCGCGAACTCGCCGAGCTTGTGGCCGACCATCGACTCGGTCACGAAGACCGGGATGTGGATGCGACCGTTGTGCACGGCAAAGGTGTGACCCAGGAAGTCCGGCGCAATGACCGAACGACGCGACCAGGTCTTGATGATGGTCTTGGAGCCCGAAGCGTTTTGAGCGTCCACCTTCTTTTGCAGGTGGCCGTCAATGAAAGGGCCCTTCTTCAAACTGCGCGGCATGATTCAGGTGCTCCTATCAGCGCTTCTTGCCGGTGCGGCGGCGGCGGACGATCATCTTGTCCGAAGCCTTGCCAGGACGACGGGTGCGGCCTTCCGGCTGACCCCAGGGGCTGACCGGGTGCCGGCCGCCGGAGGTCTTGCCTTCGCCACCACCGTGCGGGTGGTCTACCGGGTTCATGGCGACGCCACGCACGGTCGGGCGCTTGCCCTTCCAGCGCATCCGGCCGGCCTTACCCCAGTTGATATTGGACTGCTCGGCGTTGCCGACCTCACCGATGGTGGCGCGGCAGCGCAGGTCGACATTGCGGATCTCGCCGGACGGCATACGCAACTGCGCGAACGGACCGTCCTTGGCGACGAGTTGGACGCGCACGCCAGCGGACCGGGCGATCTTGGCGCCACCGCCGGGCTTGATCTCCACGGCGTGCACGACGGTACCCGTGGGGATATTGCGCAGCGGCAGGCTGTTGCCCGGCTTGATGTCCGCGCCCGGACCGTTCTCGATGTTCATGCCCTGCTCGAGGCCCTTGGGGGCCAAGATGTAGCGCTTCTCGCCATCGGCGTAGTGCAACAGCGCAATGCGCGCCGTGCGGTTCGGGTCGTATTCGATGTGCGCAACCTTCGCCGGCACACCATCCTTGTCGTGGCGACGGAAGTCGATGATGCGGTATGCGCGCTTGTGGCCACCACCGATGTGCCGGGTGGTGATGCGTCCGCTGGCGTTGCGGCCACCGGACTTGCTCAGCGGGCGGACCAGCGACTTCTCCGGCGTGCTGCGGGTGACCTCGACAAAGTCGGCCACGCTGCTGCCGCGACGCCCGGGGGTCGTGGGCTTGTACTTACGGATTCCCATGTCTACTTCGCTCCTCAGGCGCCCGCACCGAAGATGTCGATCGAGCCCTCGCGGAGGGTGACGATCGCACGCTTGGTGTCCTTGCGCTTGCCCATGCCGAACTTGGTCCGGCGGGTCTTGCCCTGGCGGTTCATCGTGTGGACCGAGTCGACCTTGACGCCGAAGATCTGCTCGACGGCGATCTTGATCTCGGTCTTGTTCGAACGCGGGTCGACGAGGAAGGTGTACTTGCCGTCCTCGAGCAGGCCGTAGCTCTTCTCGGAAACCACCGGCGCGATCAGAATGTCGCGCGGGTCCTTGTGCACGCTGCTCACTTGGTCTCCTCCGTGGCCGGGCCGCCGACGAACGTCTCGAACGCAGCCTTGGTGAAGACCACGTCGTCCGCGCACAGCACGTCATAGGTGTTGAGCTGGTCGACGGCAAGCACATGGACGTGGTCCAGGTTGCGCACCGACTTGAGCGAGACGATGTCGCTGCGGTCCAAGACGACGAGCAGGTTCTTGCGCTCGCTCAATCCGGACAGCAGCTCGACGGCCTGCTTGGTTGACGGGTCGGTCCCGGCGACGAGCGCCTCGACGACGTGGATGCGACCGTGGCGTGCCCGGTCCGAGAGGGCACCACGCAAGGCGGCGGCCTTCATCTTCTTGGGCGTGCGCTGGCTGTAGTCGCGCGGCTGCGGGCCGTGCACCACACCACCACCGGCGAACTGAGGCGCCCGGGTGGAACCCTGGCGAGCGCGTCCGGTGCCCTTTTGCTTGTAGGGCTTGCGACCACCGCCGCGGACCTCGCCGCGGGTCTTGGTCGCATGCGTCCCCTGGCGTGCCGCAGCGAGCTGCGCGACGACGACCTGGTGGATCAGCGGAACATTGGTCTGGACATCGAAGATCTCAGCGGGCAGCTCGACCGCGACGGTCTTGGCGCTCATGCTCAGGCTCCCTTCGCGGCGGATCGGACGACAACCAGGGTGCCGCGGGGGCCGGGCACTGCGCCCTTGATGAGCAGCAGGCCCTTTTCGGCGTCCACGGCGTGCACGGTCAGGTTCTGAGTGGTCTGACGCTCGCCACCCATCCGGCCGGCCATCCGCATGCCCTTGAAGACTCGTCCGGGGGTGGAGCACCCGCCGATGGAGCCCGGCTTGCGGTGGTTTCGGTGCGAACCGTGCGAGGCGGAGACACCGTGGAACCCGTGGCGCTTCATGACGCCGGCAAAACCCTTGCCCTTGGTGGTTCCCGAGACGTCGACCTTCTGGCCGGCCTCGAAAATGTCGGCGGTGACCTCGGATCCGACCGTGTAGTCGGCGGCGTCGGAGGTGCGCAATTCCACGATGTGGCGCCGCGGGGTGACCCCGGCCTTCTCGAAGTGGCCGGTCAGCGGCTGGTTGACCTTGCGCGGGTTGATCTCGCCATAGGCGAGCTGGACCGCGTCGTAGCCGTCGGTGTCGGCTCCCCGGACCTGCGTCACGACGCAGGGGCCGGCCTGGATGACGGTGACCGGGATGAGCCGGCTGTCCGCGTCCCAGACCTGGGTCATCCCGAGCTTCTCGCCGAGCACACCCTTGACGGCGCGCATATTCGCGTGAGTCATGTCGGTGTCCTTTAGAGCTTGATCTCGATATTGACATCCGCCGGCAGATCGAGACGCATCAGCGAGTCGACGGCCTTGGGCGTCGGGTCGATGATGTCGATGAGGCGCTTGTGGGTGCGCATCTCGAAGTGCTCGCGGCTGTCCTTGTACTTGTGGGGCGAACGGATGACCACGAAGACGTTCTTCTCCGTGGGCAGCGGCACCGGGCCCACCACCGTTGCGCCGGCACGCTGAACCGTGTCGACGATCTTCCGCGCGGAGTTGTCGATGACCTCGTGGTCGTACGACTTCAACCGGATGCGGATCTTCTGTCCCGCCATATCTGGCTTCCGTTCTCTCTGCTTGGTCTCACTCGTGTGTCGGCCGGATCGCCTGGAACCCCGACCCCCGCGGTCGGGCGTGTCGCGCCCGCTCCGCGTCCCGCGGCCGCACGCTTTCGCGCGCACCCGCTTCGTGGGATCACTGGTTCCAGGAGACCCGGAACGCTCGGCTCTTCGCGCCTTCCGCCCCACCATCACGGTGGTGCTGGAACGTCGCGGTGGGCGCCACCGACCACAGGGTCGGCGGCACGCGCCAAGCAACCTGACAAGTGTGCCAGAGGGGCGGCGCCTTCCCCAAATCGGCGCTACACCCTTGGGGTATGCCGCGCAGCCACCCGGCCTTGTCGTGGCGCGCCGCTTGTCGTGGCGCGCCCCCATTCGTGACGCGCCCCCTTTCGTGACGCGCCGCCGTGGGGGCGGGTTCTCCGGTGCCAGGACACTGAATGTCCGGCGCTCAAGGTAAGGGTGTGTTCGTCGGTTAGGTTCGACGCATGTCCCGACCGACCCTCACCGGCGAACGGGTGGTCCTCACGCCGATGAGCTGGGATCACCTCGAGGACCTCTGCGCCCTCGACGCCGATCCCGAGGTGATGCGCTTCCTCGGGCCACCGCGATCACGCGCGGACGTGATGGCGCTCATGCCCGGGCGCCTGTCCCCCAGCGACGATGCCCTCGACCTCGGCTTCTGGGTGGGGCATGAGACCGACCGCTTCCTGGGGTGGTGGTGCCTGTCCCTCGAGGGCCCCGACCTGGCCGAGATCGGCTGGCGCCTGCACCCGCACACATGGGGCCGCGGGTTGGCCACCGAGGGCGCCCTCCTGCTCATCGACCACGGTTTCGCCACGGTGGGTCTGCACCGAATCATCGCCGAGACGATGGCGGTCAACCTGCCCAGCCGCGGTGTCATGCGCAAGGTCGGTATGACGCACGCGCGCACTGACCAACGGACCTGGGATCACCCGCTGCCGGGGTCGGAGCAGGGTGAGGTGGTCTACGAACTGGACCGGGAGACCTGGGCCTCGCGCTGAACCCTGCGCCGGCGGTCTCGGAACAGGAGGAGCAGGCGCGGGCCCAGGCTCACCGCAGCGACACCCACGACGAGCAGAACTCCCCCGACCGACGCAGCGACCGTGAGCCGCTCCCCGTCGGCGAGGAAGGCGGTGAGCAGCCCGGCGGCCGGCACGAGCAGGCTGTAGGGCGCGACCTCCGAGGCGGGGTAGCGGTGGAGCAGCCAGTTCCAGATGCCGTAGCCGACCCAGGAGGAGAGCACGGCGGTGTAGGCGGTGGACAGCCAGTTCACGAGGGTGAGGTTGGTCAGGGCGTGGGCGACCACAGCCGGCCCGTCGAGCCACGCCGACAGCGCGAGGAGCGGCAGGGGCACGACGAGTCCGGACCAGACGGTCAGACCCAGCCCGCCGGGCACCTTGAGCCACCGCACCAGGACATTGCCCAGACCCCAGCATGCGGCGCCCGCCATCGTGAGCAGGAGCGCACTGATGGGGATGTGGCCGCCGCGGCCGATGCCCACGACGGCGAGCCCGAGCACCCCCATGACGATTCCGACCCACTGGATCGCCTTGGGCCTCTCCGCGAGCACGAAGGCGGCGAGGACAACGGTGAAGACCGCTTGGAGCTGGAGGATCAGGGAGGCCAGGCCCGGCGGCATACCGGCGTCGAGGCTGGAGTAGAGGAAGGCGAACTGCCCCAGCGACATGGCGGCCCCGACGACGAGCACCTTCCACAGCGGCCCGGAGGGTCGGGCGACGAGGGGCATCGCGGCGATGACCACGAGGAAGCGCAGCGCGACGAAGACCAGCGGTGGCACGCCGACCAGGCCGCGCTCGATGACCACGAAGTTGGCGCCCCAGATCGTCGCGACGAGGACTGCGGCGAAGGCATGGCGGGCGGGCACAGGTCGATCGTGCCCGACCCCATGGTGAAGCACCAGCGATGCTTATTGCCGGATTGGATGTAGCGTTCCTTCATGATCGAGCTGGAACATCTGGTCACGCTTCGCACAGTCCATCGCACCGGGTCGGTCATCGGGGCATCGGCCGAGCTCGGCTACACCCCCTCGGCGGTGTCCCAGCAACTCAAGCGCCTCGAGCGATCGCTCGGAGCACCCGTCCTGGACCGGGTCGGCCGCGGTGTGATGCTCAACGGTCTCGGGCGGCACCTCGTCGACGAGAGCACCGAGATCCTCGCCCGGCTCGAGGCCCTCGAGGCAGGGCTCAGCGGATTCAGGGAAGGCCCGGTCGTCGGCAGTCTGCGACTGGCCGCCTTCTCAACAGCAGTGCGTGGCCTGGTCGCCCCTGCCCTGCGGGAGCTGTGGAAGGGCCACCCCGGGCTCGAGGTCACCGTCCTCGAACATGACCCCCATGACGCGATCGAGCAGGTCGCCACTGGCTCCACCGACCTGGCGCTCGTGCACAACTGGGGTGACCTGCCCCTCCCCTTCCCGGCCCACCTCGACGTCGAGCAGATCGGCACCGACACCGCGGATGTCCTGCTCCATCGGGGTCACCGGCTGGCGGGAGCTGCCCTCCTGACACCGCAGGACCTGGCCGACGAGGACTGGGTGTGCGCCCCCGAGGGGTCGGTCTGCCACGGTTGGCTCACCCACATGTTCGACGAGCAGGGACTTCGGCCTCGCATTCGACACTGGGCGATGGAGTTCTCCTCCCAGATCGGGCTCGTCGAGCACGGCGTGAGCATCGCCCTGGTCCCGCGGCTCGGGCGGGAGGCCCTGCCGGAGGGGATCGTCGCCGTCCCCCTCTCCGATCCCGCACCCACCCGCCGCGTCATGCTCACCTGGCGCAGGTCGATGTCCTCGTCGGCCGCAGTCGCCACGGTTCGCGATGCGTTGGCCACCGCCAGCAGTCAGCGGCTCCGGCCGGAACTCGACCCACCCTGCTTGTGAAACTCTTCACAAGCAGGCGAGACACGGCATACGGTGGTCTGCATGTCGGTTGACGCGAACGTGACCAGCACTCAGAAACATCGCATCGTCATCATCGGATCGGGCTTTGGCGGGCTCTTCGCGGCCCGCGCACTCAAGCGCCGCAAGGACGTCGAGGTGACGCTCATCGCCAAGACGACTCACCACCTCTTCCAACCGTTGCTGTACCAAGTGGCCACGGGTGTGCTGTCCGAGGGCGAGATCGCCCCGGCCACCCGCGAGGTCCTGGCCAGGCAGGCCAACGCCCGCGTGTTGCTCGGCGAGGTCACCCACATCGGGCTCGACACCCGCACAGTCGCCCACGAAGTGCTCGGTCGCCAGACGGTCACACCCTATGACTCCCTCATCGTCGCGGCCGGCGCCGGTCAGTCGTACTTCGGCAATGACCAGTTCGCCGAGCATGCACCGGGGATGAAGTCGATCGACGACGCCCTGGAGTTGCGCGGGCGCATCTTCGGCGCCTTCGAGCTCGCCGAGCTCGCGACCACGTCGGCCGAGCGCGATCGTCTGCTCACCTTCGTCGTCGTCGGTGCCGGCCCGACGGGCGTCGAGATGGCCGGGCAGATCTCCGAGTTGGCCAACCGCACCCTGCGCCACGACTTCCGCGCGATCAACCCCAGGGACGCCAAGGTGATCCTGCTCGACGCCGGCCCTGCCGTGTTGCCGAGCTTCGGCCCCGAGCTGGGGGCCAAGGCGGTGAGCCGTCTGGAGAAGATGGGAGTCGACGTCCGGACCTCGACCAAGGTCATCGACGTCGACAACCTCGGCCTGGAGGTCGAAGGCCCCGACGGTCAGCGCTCCCGGATCGAGTCCAAGGCCAAGGTCTGGGCTGCTGGCGTGTCCGCCTCGCCGCTCGGTCAGCAGCTCGCGGCCCAGAGTGAGTCCGGACTGGATCGCGCCGGCCGCGTCGAGGTCACGCCCGAGCTCACCCTCAAGGGTCGCCCGGAGGTCTTCGTCGTCGGTGACCTCATGTCCCTCGACGGCCTTCCCGGCGTTGCACAGGTCGCCATCCAGGGTGCGCGGTATGCCGCGAAGGTCATCACGGCGCGCCTCGACGGCAAGGCCGCGCCGCCTCCTTTCAAGTACTTCGACAAGGGCTCGATGGCCACCATCTCGCGCTTCAGTGCGGTCGTCAGCGTCGGCGCCCTGAAGTTCGGCGGGTTCATCGGCTGGCTGGCCTGGTTGGGGTTGCACCTGGTCTACGTCATCGGCTTCAAGTCGCGCGTGACCACCTTGCTGCACTGGGCAGTCACCTTCATCGGTCGCGGTCGCGCCCAGCGGGTCTACACGGTGCAACAGGTGCTGGGTCGGCGCGCGCTCGAGCGCATCGATCCCGCCCAGGCTCCCCACCTGCCCCCGGTCGAGGGCGATCCCACGTCCTGGCGCCCCACCGCCTCCTGAGCGGTCCCTCGCTCCCCTCACTCCCCCCATGTGGGCGCACGTAGGCCCCGGCTGCACGATGCAGCCGGGGCCTTCGTGATCCGAGGTCAGCGCGGGATCGTGAAGACCTGGCCGGGGTAGATCAGGTCCGGGTTCTCGATGCCGTTGACCCGGGCGATCTCGTGATAGTCGACGCCGAAGCGCGCACCGATCTCACCCAGGGTGTCGCCGGGCTGCACCGTGTAGGTCTCCTCTGCGGCGGCAGCGGCCTGTACAGGCGGCAGGTGCCGTCGCGGGCCGTAGGGGCGGCAACGCCCGTCCGAGGGGTATGCCGCGCTGTCTCTTATACACATCTGACGCTGCCGACGAATAGAGAGGTGTAGATCTCGGTG
>CALLZC010000136.1 GCA_937858995.1 uncultured Nostocoides sp. | reverse complement strand
TTCAAGCAGAAGACGGCATACGAGATAGGAGTCCGTCTCGTGGGCTCGGAGATGTGTATAAGAGACAGGGCCACGAGCGCGCCCGCCGCGAGCAGCCCAAAGGACCCCGCCCCCAACCGATCCGTCAACCGGTCCCCCGGCGCGCGCCCAGCAGCCAGCAGGATGACCACCATGCTGGAGAGCAGTGACGCCCCCAAGGCCGCCCCGACGACAATCATGGTCGAGCGGACGAAGAGGCGGTTCATGGGACCCTCAATCATCCACGTCGAGCCGGAAACCGATCCCGCGCACCGTGGCGATCATCCGGCCGCTGTCCGTGGTGTCACCCAGCTTGCGGCGCAACACCGAGATGTGGACATCGAGGGTCTTGGTCGATCCGTACCACTGGGTATCCCAGATCTCGCGCATCAGCTGCTCGCGTGAGACCACTTTGCCGCGCTCGCGATGCAAAACGCTGAGCAAGGCAAACTCCTTGCCCGTGAGGGACAGCTCGGTGCCCCGCAAAAAGACCCGCCGCGAGTTCTGGTCGATGAGCAGGGTCGCGGCGACCTCCGGATCGACGCTCCCCCGCCGCAGCAAGGCGCGGGCGCGGGCCAGCAATTCGGCGAGGCGGAAGGGTTTCTTGACGTAGTCGTCGGCTCCGGCGTCCAGACCCACGACGGTGTCGACCTCGTCGGTGCGCGCGGTGAGGATCAGCACGGGCACGCTGGAGCCGGCGGCCCGGAGGCGACGGCATACGTCCAGCCCGTCCATGCCGGGCAGCCCCAGATCGAGCACCACCAGGTCGACCCCCTGCAACGCGACCTCCAGCGCCTCGGCGCCATCGCCCCGGACGTCCACCTCATACCCCTCGCGGCGCAAGGCTCTGGCGAGAGGAATGGCGATTGCCTCGTCATCCTCGGCCAGCAGCACCCGGGTCATGTCGCTCACAGTAGCTGCCGCACCGGGCTCGGTTCGCGGCGCTCGCCCTGACTGCGGCGGACCTCCCGCGGGGTGACCAATCCGATGCCGCGCAACTGCCGGCGGCGCCCGGGGTGCAGGGTGAAACCGGACTGGACTGCCAGCCGGGTGGACAGGGGCTCATCGGCTAGAACCCGTCCCTCACCGGCCACGGCAGTCAAGCGCGAGGCCCGCGTGACGGTGGTGCCGAAGACGTCGCCGAGCCTGCTGAGCACGGGCCCGTAGGCCAGCCCCACCCGTACCTGCGGCAGCACCTCCTCCTCGGCCATCGTGTCGACCAGGTCGAGAGCGGTCGCGGTGCCCGCCACGGGATCGCGGTTGACGAAGAGCACCTCGTCCCCGACCGTCTTGATCACCCGGCCGCCATGGGCGGTGACGATGTCGGACGCAAGGCGCTCGAAGCGCTGCACCATCACGGCCAATTCGCGTTCGGTGGCCCGGCGCACATAGGCCGTGAAGTTGACCAGATCGGCGAAGCCGACGAGTCGGATGGGCCCGGAGTTGGCGCCATCGGGGTCCGCGTCACTGACCATGCGGGTCAAGGCGGCATACAGGTGGCGCCGCCAGGCATAGGTCATGAGCGGCTCGATGATGTCCGCCGCAGCGGCCAACTGCCGGGCCACCTCGAGCGCGGATTCGACGTCCATGCCGGAGTCGACGCACGGATCGTCCGGGAGCAGCGATTCGGCCACCAGCTGCGTCTGCCACACGGTGAGCCGGTCCGCGGTGCGGGCCACAGCTCGGGTCATCCCCAAAAGCAGTTGCTCATCGCCCCCCTGCTGCAGCAATTCCAGGATGCGTCGCAGGGCGTCCAGGTCGGCCTGAGTGAAGGCCCCCGAGTCGGTTTGCGCCACCGGGAAGCCGAGGGCGTGCCAAAACGACGTGACCATCGGCAGCGACAGGTCCGCACGGCGCGAGATCTCGGCACGCCCGGTCGCCACGTGCTCGCCGAGGAGGCGTCCCCGGATCTCGTCCAGGAACGCCTCGACGTCCGGATCCACATGGCCCACGATGCGCGCTCTCCCTGGCTGACTCTGCGACTACTCTGCCATGCGCACGTGACGCACGTCACCAGCGGCCACCGCGAAGGAACGCCCCGAGCCATCACGCAGCACCAACCGGCCCTCATCGTCGACCGCTAGAGCCACCAACGGGCCGTGGTGGTCGGCCGCCGCCCCGCTGACCTGCACGCTGGCCCCGATCGTCGCGCAGTGCTTCCGGTATGCCGTGCGCACCCCCTCCGCGGCAGCGCCACCTGCGGTGAGGTCGGCCAGCAGTCGGTCCACGTGCTGCACATACGCAATGACGAGAGCTGATCGGTCCAGACCGGCGTGGGTGCCGAGCTCGAGCGCCAGCGAGCTGGCTCCCTCGACGGGCAGTTCACTAAGGGTGTGGTCGACGTTGAGGCCCGCGCCGATAACAACGCCAGCCGCGATGCGCTCGCACAAGATTCCGGCCAGCTTGCCGCCGCTGGGGCCGAGCACATCATTGGGCCATTTGATCGAGGTCACCACAGAGGTGGTCTCGAGGACTGCCCGGTGCAGGGCCAAGCCCGTGAGCAGCGGCACCCATCCCACGGCCCGCGGTGGCTCCGGGACCAGGATTGACATGGCGAGCCCAGCCCGCGGGACCTCGCTCCACGACCGGCCGAGGCGACCCTTCCCGCCAACCTGATGCTCGGCAAGCACGAGCGCCCAGGGCTGCGCGATGGCCACCGCCTCGGTGTTGGTCGAGGCGAGCCGCTCGTGTCCGATCACTTGGGTGACGGAACTCTCCTGCAGGGCCGCCCGGATCCGGGCCATGTCGAGTGCTGGGCGCATAGTGCCAAGGCTAGGCTTCGGAGGCATGAGCGCGGATGCAGCATCCCCGGATATCGACCTCCACACCACGGCGGGCAAGCTGGCCGACCTGAAACGCCGCGTCGCCGAGGTCGCCCATGCCGGATCCGATCGGGCCGTGCAAAAGCAGCACGCCAAGGGCAAGATGACGGCCCGCGAGCGCATCGCGATCCTTCTCGACGAGGGCACCTTCATCGAGATGGACAAGTACGCCCGGCACCGCAGCAACGCCTTCGGGCAGGAGCAGCACCGGCCCTACGGTGATGGCGTGGTCACCGGCTACGGGCAGGTCGATGGCCGCACGGTCGCGGTCTTTGCCCAGGACTTCACGGTCTTCGGCGGTTCGCTGGGTGAGGTTTTCGGCGAGAAGATCGTCAAGGTCATGGACTTCGCGATGAAGATCGGCTGCCCTGTGATCGGCCTCAATGACTCCGGGGGGGCCCGCATCCAAGAGGGCGTGGCCTCGCTGGGCCTTTACGGCGAGATCTTCCTGCGCAATGTCCACGCGTCCGGCGTCATCCCGCAGATCTCGCTGATCATGGGCCCGTGCGCGGGTGGAGCGGTCTATTCTCCGGCCATCACGGACTTCACGGTCATGGTGGATCAGACCTCCCACATGTTCATCACCGGCCCCGACGTCATCAAGACAGTCACCGGTGAGGAGGTGGGCTTCGAGGAACTCGGCGGCGCGCGCACGCACAACACCAAGTCTGGAAATGCCCATTACCTGGGTACGGATGAACGCGATGCGATCGACTACGTCAAGGCACTGCTGTCCTACCTGCCCTCCAACAACCTCGAGGAGCCCCCGAGCTTCGACCTCGAGAACGACCTCGCGGTCACCGACTACGACCTCGAACTCGACACGATCATCCCGGACTCGGCGAATCAGCCCTATGACATGAAGCATGTCATCGAGCACATCGTTGACGATGGCGACTTCCTCGAGGTCCAGGCGCTGTTCGCGCCGAATATCCTCATCGGCTTCGGTCGCATCGATGGCCGCAGCGTCGGGATTGTCGCCAACCAGCCGATGCAGTTCGCGGGCACCCTGGATATCGACGCCTCGGAAAAGGCCGCGCGGTTCGTGCGCACCTGCGACGCCTTCAATGTCCCGATCCTCACCTTCGTCGACGTCCCGGGGTTCCTGCCGGGCACGGATCAGGAGTGGAACGGCATCATTCGCCGGGGCGCCAAGCTCATCTATGCCTATGCCGAGGCGACCGTCCCCAAGGTCACCGTCATCACCCGCAAGGCCTACGGCGGCGCCTACGACGTCATGGGCTCCAAGCACCTGGGAGCCGACATCAACCTGTCGTGGCCGACCGGGCAGATCGCGGTGATGGGAGCGCAGGGGGCGGTCAACATCTTGTACCGGAAGGAACTGCGGCAGGCGCAGGACGCCGGCCGCGACATCGCCGCCGTGCGCCAGGAATTCATCGCCGAGTACGAGGACACGCTGGCCAATCCCTATGTCGCGGCCGAGCGCGGCTACATCGACACCGTGATCTCACCGTCCAATACTCGGATGAACGTCAGCCGGGCACTGCGCGCCCTGCGCAATAAGCGCCAAAGCCTGCCGCCCAAGAAGCACGGGAATATCCCCCTATGAGCGGCGCGCCCAGCGGTTCCGGCGGCGAGGCACCGACCCTGCGGGTCGTGCGCGGGGACCCCAGCGCGGCAGAGTTGGCCGCGCTCGTGGCAGTCCTGGGGGTGGCCGCGGGGACCGCGGCACCGCCCCTGCCGCGCACGCTGACCGAGTGGGCCAGCCCCAAGCGCGCCGTCCGCGCCGCCCCGCACCCGGGACGTGGGGCCTGGCAAGCGGGCTCCTGGCCGCACTAGGTCGCCCCCTACGGTCGATCGCGACGCGCGGGGCCGGACGATAGCGCCGATGGGGATGACCTGCCGTCGCGGCGTCGGGTAGTCCTCCAGTGCCTGGCCACCCTGCCGCGCCCTATGGGTGCATGCTCTCAAAATCCTGAAGGATCAAGAGTTTGGTGCACTCTGCCCACTGCGGCCCTGGCTCTCGATCGGAGATCCCTGAACGTTCAACGCGCTTGGCGAGAGCCATCTGATATCGCGCGAGGTTCCTTCGGCCGGTCGGCAAACGCACAAACCACAATCGACCCGCTGGTCGCGGCGCCAAGCCAGCCCTCGCCAGGACGGAGTTTATGTCTCCCTCGATCTCGCGTCGGTGTTCTTCACTCAACGGCCGGTTCTGCGCGGACCCGTCGTCCCTCCACCATCTTTCAACACGAGACCTTCGATCGTAAATCCACACACGCTGCTCGGGTGGCCAAATCGCGGTCAACAGAGCCAGGCGAACGCTGTCCGGATCCACCAAGTGGTAGCCCCGTTCCGTCAAGTACTTCGATTCAAGTACTTCGCTTGGCGGTCGGGTCCGCGCCCGTCCTGTCAGACCTAGATCCACGACGTAGGCTGACTGCGGTTCGTCCCAATCTCGGTCCATTTTCAAGCCCCAATATCAGGACACCCATGGCACTTGGTAGTACGTGCAATTGGCACTGCAGTAGCGCCACCGACCGGTGTGCAGGACCCCGTAGTAGAAGACCTGCGTCCTCTCCCACTAAGCCCTGAAACAATCTCTTTCGTCGCATCGCGACCTCCCCTCAGATGCCGCTGACCGAGACCAGACGGCTGGGAAAAGCCTAGGTAGGTTCGAGCATTAGTCAAGACCTGTGGATCGGCGTGTCACGCGACGGGCTGCCCACAGGTTCTGATCAGTGCTCGGCAGGTTCGCCCGTGTGGGTGCTGCGGTACGCGGCGCTTGCGATCTCTACGCCGCCTGCCGCGAGCGCGCCACCGTCTCAGTCGAGTCCTGCATCTACGACGAGACACTTCCGCCTGAGCGCCGCCATCGCGTAAGCCTTGACACGGGCTCGACGTCTGGCCGGGTTGAAGGGGTACCTCGCGATGGCGTTCACCGTCGTGGCCGTGGCGTTTCCGCGCCGATGGAGATGCTTGTGGTCGCGGCGTCGGGTAGCGTCGCGCTCCGTGACTACCCGCAACCCATCAGCCGTGGATGCCATTGCCGAGGCCTTCTTCGAGGCCGAGATGGCCTTGTCACCCATCGCCGCCACCCATCTGGGCGTGCCCGGTTACGACCACCTCCTCGATGACTTCTCTCCCGAGGGGTTCGCGGCCGCCGCGCGCCTGCGTGCGGCGACCCTGGCGCAGCTCGCCGAGGCCACCCCCACGGACGATATCGACAGGGTCACCATCGCGGCGATGCGCGAACGCCTCGGCCTCGCGCAGGAGATGTATGCAGCGGGCCTGGAGGAGTCGGCGCTCAACGTCATCGCCTCCCCCATGCAGAACATTCGGGGCATTTTCGACCTGATGCCGACCAACACGGACCAGGAGTGGCGCACCTTCGCCGCCCGGCTCCACGCCGTGCCGAAGGCACTGAGTCAGTGGGTTCAGACGCTGAGCACGGCCGCCGATCGCGGGCGCATCGCACCCGTGCGCCAGGTCGAGGCCTGTATGCGGCAGTGCGCCGAATTCACCGGCCCTGAGGGCTACTTCGCGAGCCTGCGCCAGAATGTCGCGGCCGCGGACCTGGCCGCCGAGACCCGCGCCGAACTCGAGGCGGCGATCGATGTGGCGGCCGCGGCATACGGCCACCTGGGCAATGAGCTGCGCGATCGGCTGCTGCCTCGCGCGCCGATCGCTGACGGATGCGGGCGGGCGGCGTATGAGCTGTACTCTCGCTACTTCCTGGGCAGCGTCGTGGATCTCGCGGAGACGTACGCGTGGGGTCAGCAGGAGATGGAGGCGATCGAAGCCGAGCGCGCCGCGGTCGCGGACCGGGTCCGGCCGGGCGCCTCCCCCGATGACGTCATCGCCATACTCGACGCGGACCCGGCATACCAATTGCACGGAGTCGAGGCGCTCCAGGTCTGGATGCAGGCCAAGGCCGACGAGGCGATCGACGCCTTAGCCGACGTGCACTTCGACATTCCCGGCCCGGTGCGGGTCATCGAGGGGTGCATCGCGCCGACCCAGTTCGGAGGCATCTATTACACCGGCCCGAGCGATGACTTCTCCCGGCCCGGCCGGATGTGGTGGTCGGTGCCCAAGGGCGTTACTGAGTTCACCACCTGGCGCGAGCTGACAACCGTCTATCACGAGGGTGTCCCCGGACATCATCTGCAGGTCGCGCAGACCGTCTATCGACGGGAGTTGCTCAACCGCTGGCGTCGCCTGTCGGCCTGGACCTCGGGGCATGGCGAGGGCTGGGCCCTCTACTCCGAGCGCCTCATGGCCGAGTTGGGGTTCATGGACGACCCGGGCAACCGCCTCGGTTGGCTCGACGGCCAATCGCTGCGGGCGGCGCGGGTGGTCATCGACATCGGGGTGCATTGCGGCTTCGAGGCCCCGGCCGAGGTCGGCGGCGGCGCCTGGGACTATGACAAGGCCTGGCGCTACCTCACCGCCCACGCCCACATGGACGAGGCCATCCTGCGTTTCGAGCTGGACCGCTACCTGGGCTGGCCGGGCCAGGCCCCGTCATACAAGATCGGGGAGCGGCTCTGGCTGCAACTGCGCGCCGAGTCCGCGCGCCGCGCGGGGGCCGACTTCGACCTCAAGGATTTCCACCGCCGCGCCCTCGACATCGGCGGTGTCGGCCTGGACACCCTGCGCCACGCTGTTCTCGGCGACGACTGACGGTTGACGCCCGAGACCTGACGCCCGAGGCCTGACGCCCGAGGCCTGACGCAACCTCTGCTAGCAGCAGGTGCGCTCAGAACCACAGGATGCATCCTGTGGTTCTGAGCGCACCTTCTGCTGAGTTGGCTGCTCCCTTGGCCGCTCAGAGAGTCCAGCAGTTACTCACCATCGGCAGGCCGGCAAATCGGGCCTCCAGGAAGGAGTACTGCTCGGCGCTGTTGTTGAGCATGCCGCCGATGTGCAGCGGGGTGACATTGGGCGAGAACCTCACCTTGGCACCCTTGCTGCACCATGACGCGGCCATGCTCTTGCCCACCGCAAACGGGATCGTGTCATCGAGCATCGAATGAGTCACCAGCACTGGCATGGCCGGCCGGATAGTCCCCAGCCGCTGGTCCGCGACCATGGCGGCAAATGGCGCCCGCTTCATCGTCTCGACGACGCTTTGTCCGTCGGCCGTGAGGGTAGCCGAGCGAATGAACGCGTGGTTGGCCAGGTCCGTGACGCATTCCCCCTCGACCGCATCCATGACGGTGCGCCCGGTGGAGTTGAGGAAGGGCGCCAGATCCAGGTCGTATGCCGCAGCCAAACCGCGGAAGCCATACAACCCGAACTCGGCCCACAGGCTTCCGTCGAGGTTGGCGGCAACCGCCTGCAGGTCCGCGGGGACGGCGCCCGCAACGGCCCCGAGCACCCGCAGTTCGGGCGCGTATGACGCCGCCAGTTCCGCTGCCGAGGCGGTGGCCCCGCCACCTTGGGAGTACCCCACGAGGCCAACCGGGCTCTGCCCGCTCAGACCGGACCCTGGGAGCTTTTGCGCAGCACGCACCATGTCCAGAACGGCGTGGCCTTGAGCGGCTCGGTTCATGTACGTGTGAACCCCGGCCGTCCCCAGCCCCTCGTAGTCGGTCATCGCGATCGCGTAGCCGCGGGCCAGGAGGCCCTTGATGAACACTCCCTCATACTCGAAACCCTCGCTCAACATGCGCGAGGGGGCGCAGCGGTCGGCCATTCCCTGGGTGCCGACCGCATAGCCGATCACTGGGCGCTTGCCGAAACCGATCCAGGGCGCCTTGGGGACGATCACCGAACCACTGACGGCGATCCGTTCTCCGGCTCGGTCGGTGGAGGTATACAGCACCCGGGTCGAGGTGACGGCCAGCGAGCTCAGCCCTGCCGGGTCGACGGCATACGACAGCGGCTCGGTGCGGATGATCGCACCATTGCCCGCCGGCAGGACCGCGGGTGCGTCATAGAAGATGGGGCGCGACGGCTCGTCCGCGGCATACGCCCCGGCGGCTGGTGCAGCCGCCAGCGCGGCGGCCGTCAGGGCGGTCATTATCAGAGTTCGCATGCGTAGGGAACCTTTCGCGGTCAATAGTTACTGGCCAGAAACATAGCGGCGGGATGGTCCGCCGAGCCACCGCGCGGCACCGTGACCTTAGGCACAGGCGCGAGTCCGGACCGTGCTCGGTCGGTGCCCGACCTTCGACACAATGGGCACCGTGGATCTCGCTCTCACCCTCGTCGCCATTGCGGCCACCGTCATCGTGGTCGCCCGGCTCTGCGAGCCCCTCGGCGTTCCCTCCCCTCTGGGATTGCTCGGCGTGGGGGTCGCCGCCTCGTTCATCCCCGGCATCCCGCAGATTGCGTTGTCCCCGGATGTGGTGCTGCTCGGGCTCTTGCCACCCTTGCTGTATGCCGCCGCGGTCAACACCTCGCTCATCGACATGCGTCGCCTGCTCACCCCGATCCTGGGGCTGTCTGTGGGACTGGTGCTCTTCACCGCGCTGGCGGTCGCGATCGTGGCGAGTTGGCTGTTGCCCATCGACTTCGCCCTCGCCCTGGCCCTCGGTGCCATTGTCGCGCCCCCCGATGCCGTGGCCGCCACGGCCGTCGCCCGCCAGATTGGTCTTCCTCGCCAGATCACGACGATCCTCGAGGGAGAGTCCCTGCTCAACGACGCGACCGCACTGGTGACCTTGCGGACGGCCCTCGGGGCGGCGGGGCTCGCGGCCCACGGAGCCGGCGCTCACCCCAGCGTCGACTTCCTCAGTGTCACCGAGGATTTCGGGCGCGCAGTGATCGGCGGGGTGGCGGTCGGGTGGCTGGTGTTCCTCATCGTCGGCCAGATCCGCCGGCAGCTGACGAAGACCGCCGCAGACACCGCCTTGTCCTTTGCCGTGCCCTTCATGGCCTATGCGCCCGCCGAAAAGATCCATGCCTCTGGCGTCCTGGCGGTCGTGACGGCTGGCCTGCTGCTGGCCCACAAGGCCCCCACCTTGCAGAGCGCATCCTCCCGACTCTCGGAGCGGGTCAACTGGGCCAGCATCACCTTCCTGCTCGAGAATGCCGTCTTCCTGCTCATCGGACTGCAGATGCAGTCGATCATCGAGGACGTGCGCACCAGTTCCCTTACCCTGGGCCGCAGTGTCCTGGTTGGCCTGGCCATCCTCGTGGTCGCCCTGATCGCGCGGCCACTGTGGATCTTCCCCTTCGCCTTTCTGACCTCCGCTCGCTCGCCCGTCCCGATGGCCACCTTGTCCCCGCCGGCCGCGGTCGCCTCGTGGGCCGGTATGCGCGGTGTGGTCACCCTCGCGGCCGCCCTGACCTTGCCCGCAGACACGCCCCTGCGCCCAGTGCTGGTGCTCATCGCGCTCATCGTCACGGTGGGAACCCTGGTCCTGCAGGGCTTCACCCTGCCGGCGCTGGCCCGGGCCCTCGATGTGCGGGGACCGGACCCTCGAGAGGACGCGCTCGTCGAGGCCACGGTCGTCGGTGCGGCCACCGGCGCCGGGTTGCGCGCCATCGAGGCCGATCCCCACTCGGATCCGGTGGCTCTGGCCCTCATCCGGGAGCAGTCGAGCGCTCGAGTCAACCGGATCTGGGAGCAGCTCGGGGACACGGGCACCGAAACCCCGAGTGAGACCTACCGCCGCATGCGGCTGGCGATGATCGGCGCCGAGCGCCGGGAACTGCTGCTGATGCGCGCCTCCGGTGAGGTGGATCAGCACGTCCTGACGACCGTCCTCAACGGCATGGATGCCGAGGAGGCGGCGCTCTCCTATGGGCAACGCCGCGCCGAGGGTGTGCGCATGTCACCCCTGCGGCCGCCAGATGCCGTGGCAGCGGCCTGCGACCACTTGCAGCTCGAGGCGCAATGCGTCGTCCCCGACTCGCCCGAAGGCTGCCTCGTCTGCCTCGAGACCGGGCAGCCGTGGGTGCACCTGAGGATGTGCGCCACCTGCGGGCATGTGGGCTGCTGCGACTCCTCCGCGGGCAAGCACGCCAGCGCGCACTTCCACGACACCGGCCATCCGGTCATGCGCTCCCTGGAGCCCGGCGAGGCCTGGCGCTGGTGCTTCGTCGATGAGGCCCTGGGCTGACCCGCCCCCTCCCACGATCAGGATTGTCTCGTATGCCGCGCACCCGCCTCGTCCTCGCCTCCGCCTCCCCCGCGCGCCGCGCCCTGCTCCAGCAGGTGGGCATCTGCGCTCACGTCCAGGCGAGCGCGGTCGACGAGAGCGCTCTCGTGGCCGATCTCACGGCCCATCACGGACTGCTCGAACCACCCGACCTGGTGCTGGCGCTAGCGCGCGCGAAGGCCGAGGACGTGGCCAACGATCACGATTCCCTTGTCCTGGGCTGTGATTCGATGCTCGAGCTCGATGGGCACGTGCACGGAAAGCCGGCCGACGCCGCCGAGGCGGCCGCGCGGTGGGCTCTGATGAGCGGGCGCTCGGGCACCCTGCATACCGGCCATTGGCTTATCGACCGTCGCGCCGACGGCACCGGCGGTCAGGTCGGCGCCACCGCGTCGACCCTGGTGCATTTCGCCCGGCTCTCACCCGAGGAGATCGCTGCCTATGTGGCCACGGGTGAACCCTTGCGGGTGGCCGGCGGATTCACCGTCGACGGCCTCGGGGGCGCCTTCGTCACCGGCATCGAGGGTGACCATCACAATGTTGTGGGCCTGTCCCTGCCCGTGCTGCGGGACCTGCTCACCGAACTGGGCGTGGGGTGGTTCGACCTCACGCAGTGAGCGACAAGCGCGGCCTCAGTCCCGGACCAGGAAGTCGCCATAGGTCTCGCGGGCGTGCATCAGCGCGGCCACATAGCCTGCCCGCTCGTAGGCCTCGGCGGTGACCTCGGTCCCGACGGCGAGCAGGCCCCGCACGCTCTCGAGCGAGTCGAATCCGTGGCGGCGCAGCCAGGCGGTGAGCTGCTCCAGCAGGGTGGCGGCATACTCCGGGCCATGTCGCAGTAGCGCCGAGGCCGTCATGACGACATCGGCGCCGGCCAGCAGGTATTTGGCGATGTCGCCCCCCGTCTCCACCCCGGTGGTGGCGGCGAGCGAGGCCCGGACCTGGCCGTGGAGGATCGCGATCCACGTCCGGGCCAGACCCGCCTCGCCCGGGTCCGAGAGATTGACGCGCGCCCGCACCTGAAGAGTGTCGAGGTCGATGTCCGGCTGAACGAAGCGGTTGAAGAGCACCAGACCATCGACGCCGGCATGATCCAGGCCAAGGCACATGGACCCGGTGGCGCTGAAGAAGGGGCTCAGCTTCATCGCGACGGGGATCTGCACCGCATCCTTGACCGCGTGCACGATCTCCACATGGCGCATCTCGACCATGGCGCCGGAGGCGTGGACATTGCCCGGCACCGCATACGGATTGACCTCGATGGCCGCGGCGCCGGCCTCCGCCAACCGGCGCGCCATGCTCGCCCAGCCGTCGAGGCTGGCCCCATTGAGGCTGGCGATGACCGGCACGTCGACAGCGGCGACACAGCGCTCCAGGTGTCGCAGGTATGCCGCGGCACCGCCGAATTCGTCGAGGTCTAGGTCGGGGAAGTAGCTGCTCGCCTCGCCATAGACATCCTCGTGCCGGGCGATGAGGTCGAAGTCGGTGAGTTCCTGGCTGAGGATCTGCTCCTCGAAGAGCGAGTACATAACCACGGCACCGACCCCGGCTGCAACGGCGGCGCGCACCCCGTCGATCGTCTGCGACACGGGCGAGGCCGAGGCCACGAGCGGGCTGCGCAGCGGCAGGCCCAGATAGCTGGTCTGCAGGTTCATCGGTCCTTCTTTCGCGAGTCGGGGACGAAGGCGGCTGCGGGGCGGGTGGCCATCTCCTCATAGACCGCCCACCGCTGGTCAACGGCATGCTGAGCCAGGGCCATCAGCCGGTCGGCCTCGGCCGGAGCACTCGCCTTGAGCATCCGATAGCGCAACTCCTGGTAGGCGTACTCCGAGAGCGAGATGGTGGGCCGCGCCGAGTCGAGAAAGAAGGGATTGTCCCCGCGTTCGCGGACCGTCGGGTCATAACGCACCAGCGGCCAGTGACCGGAGCGCACCGCCCGCTGTTGCTGCTCCAATCCCTTGCTCATATCGATGCCGTGCGCGATGCAGTGGCTGTAGGCGATGATGAGCGAGGGTCCGTCATAAGCCTCCGCCTCGCGGAAGGCACGCAGGGTCTGCTGCGGATCGGCACCGAGGGCGACCCGCGCGACATACACACTGCCGTATGCCATGGCCTGCAGCGCAATGTCCTTCTTGGCCATCGATTTCCCAGCCGCCGCGAACTTGGCCACCGCGGCCAGCGGCGTGGCCTTGCTGGACTGCCCGCCGGTGTTGGAATACACCTCGGTATCCATGACGAGGACGTTGACATCGCGACCGGTCGCCAGCACGTGGTCGAGACCGCCGGCCCCAATGTCATAGGCCCATCCGTCGCCGCCGACGATCCAGACGCTACGGCGCACCAGATGATCGGCGACGCTGCGCAGATCGGCGGCGATCGGGCCCTCGAGATCCGCTAGGCGGGTCACCAGTTCATCGACGCGGGCCCGTTGCGCCGCCAACTGCGACTCCTGGACCTGTGGCGCCTCCAGAATGGCGGCGACGAGGTCGCCACCGATCTGGGGGGCGAGTTGGGTCAGCCGCTCGCGCGCCAGCCCGGTGTGGAGGTCCGCCGCCAGCCGCAAGCCCAGACCGAACTCCGCATTGTCCTCGAACAGGCTGTTGGACCAGGCTGGACCCCGGCCTGCGGCATTGGTCGTCCACGGTGTGGTGGGCAGATTGCCGCCGTAGATCGAGGAACATCCCGTGGCATTGGCGACCGTGAGCCGGTCCCCGAAGAGTTGCGTCAACAGCTTGAGGTATGGCGTCTCCCCGCATCCCGAGCAGGCACCGGAAAACTCGAACAACGGTTGCAGGAACTGCGTTCCGCGCACGGTGCCGAAGTCGAGCCGCGCCCGGTCGTTGACGGGCAGGCCCTCGAAGAAGGCGACGTTCGCCGCCGAATCGTCAAAGATCGCCTCCGCGGGGGCGAGATTGATAGCCCGGCGGGTGGCCCCCGGGACCGGCCGGACAGGGCAGGCCGCCACGCACAACCCACAGCCCGTGCAGTCCTCCGCATAGACCTGCAGGGTGTAGCGGGCATCGGGCAGGCCGACGGCGTTGAGGGGCGCGGACGCGAAGCCGTCGGGCGCTCCGGCGAGCAGGTCGCCGTCATAGAACGTGGCGCGGATGACGCTGTGCGGGCAGACGAAGGCGCAGTTGCCGCACTGAATGCACGACTGCGGATCCCATTGGGCCACCAGATCGGAGATCCGCCGCTTCTCGTATGCCGTGGTCCCGCTCGGATAGGTGCCATCCACGGGCATCGCACTGACCGGGAGCTGGTCTCCGCGCCCGGCCATCATTTCGGCGGTGACCGATCGGACGAAGTCGGGGGCTTGCTCCGGGACCAGCGCTCGGGGTTCCCGCGGGGAACCCACCGTCGCGGGCACCTCGATGCGATGCAGGTGCGCGAGCGTGGCATCCACGGCGGCCTCGTTGCGCCGCACCACTTCTGGACCGCGGCGGCCATAGGTCTTGCGGATGGATGACTTGATGGCCGCGATCGCCTCCGGCCTGGGAAGAACTCCGGAAATGGCGAAGAAGCAGGTCTGCAAGATGGTGTTGGTGCGGCCAGGAAGACCGGCATCCCGGGCAACAGCCCCGGCATCGATCGCGTAGACCCGCAGCCCCTTGGCGATGATGGCCTCCTGAACTGGGCGCGAGAGCGCGGGCCACACGTGCGTCGGTGGCAGGGGCGCGTTGAGGAGCAGGACGGCGCCCGGGGCCGCGAGGTCGATGACGTCGAGCTTGTCGAGCAGCCCGAACTGATGACAGCCGACGAAACCCGCCGAGCTCACCAGGTAGGGCGCAGCAATCGGCGCCGGACCGAAACGCAGGTGCGAGATCGTGGTCCCGCCGGACTTCTTGGAGTCATAGACGAAGTAGGCCTGGGCGAAGCGCTCCGGGTCTTCGCCCAGGATCTTGATGGTGTTTTTGTTGGCACCGACGGTGCCATCGGAGCCCAAGCCGACGAAAACCGCCGCCACGGTGCCCGGCTTCTCGTGATCGAAGCCAGCCACCGGAGCGATCGAGCGGCCGCTGACGTCATCGATGATGCCGACCGTGAATCCCTGTTGCAGGCCGGGGCCGGCCAGCGCAGCGAACACCCCAGCCGCCATGCCCGGCGTGAACTCCTTGCTGGAGAGTCCATATCGCCCGCCGATGACTGTCGGCGGGGACGTCCACGCACCGTCCGGGCGGTCCGAGGCCAGCGCGGCGACGACGTCGAGGAAGAGCGGTTCACCCTCGCTGCCGGGCTCCTTGGTCCGATCCAGGACGGCGATTCGACGCACCGTCGGCGGGAGCGCGGCCAGCAGCTCGGCGGTCGGGAACGGCCGGTAGAGCCGCACCAGGAGGACGCCAACGCGTTCTCCCTGGGCATTGAGCCGGTGCGCAGTGTCCGCCAGGGTTTGCCCCGCCGAGCCCATGACGATCACGACCCGTTCGGCGTCGGGGTCACCGACATACTCCACAATCCGGTAGGCCCGCCCGACGGCGGCCGCGAACTCGTCCATGACCCCTTGGACGATGCCGGGAGCCTGCCGGTAGAAGGGGTTGACGCTCTCGCGGCCCTGGAAGTACACGTCCGGGTTCTGCGCGGTGCCCCGCACGACCGGCCGCGCCGGTGACAACGAGCGCATCCGGTGTTCGCGCACCAGGTCCTCGGGGATGAGTGCGTGCAGGACGGCATCGGGGATCAGCTCGATCGTGTTGAGCTCGTGCGAGGTCCGAAAGCCGTCGAAGAAGTGCACGAAAGGCAGGCGGGTGCGCAAGGTAGCCGCATGCGCGACCGCGGCCAGGTCGTGCGCTTCCTGAACCGAGCCGGCGGACAGCAGCGCCCAGCCTGTCTGGCGCACCGCCATCACATCCTGGTGGTCGCCGAAGATCGAGAGCCCCTGGGTGGCAAGCGCGCGGGCTGCGACATGCATGACCGCGCAGGTCAGCTCACCGGCGATCTTGTACATATTCGGGATCATCAGCAGCAGGCCCTGCGAGGCGGTGAAGGTCGTGCTCAGCGCGCCCCCCTGGAGGGCTCCGTGCAGGGTGCCGGCGGCACCGCCCTCGCTCTGCATTTCGATGACCGTCGGGACGGTTCCCCAGATATTGGCACGGCCCTTGGCGGACCACTCGTCGGCAAGCTCGGCCATCGTAGAGCTGGGCGTGATCGGATAGATCGCGCACAGCTCGCTCACGCGGTGCGCGACATGAGCGGCCGCTTCGTTCCCGTCGATCGTCGTGCGGGTCATGACCGGCCCTCCCAATCAGGGGCGACAAATGCGTTGCCCGGCAACGGTTCTCGCTCACCGATCAGGTCGATCGCAGCCACTGGGCACTGTCTGGCGCAGGTGCCGCAACCGGTGCAGCGGGCATAGTCGAAGCGATAGCGATGGCCAACACCGAGCTTGATCACGGCATCCTCGGGGCACGATCCGAGGCATCCGTCGCACTCGAAGCAGTTCCCGCACGACAGGCAGCGACCGGCTTCGTAACGCGCCTCCTGCGCGCTCAGTCCGGCGACCACCTCGGTGAAGTCGTGCGCCCGGCGCACCGGATCGCGCTGGGCCTGGCGACGTTGCTCGTGATCGCCGAAGTACCACAGGTGCAGCGTGTCGAGGTCGGCGCGTGGGTGCTTGGCGGCGACATCAGGGCGGGTGCCGCGCAGATAGGCATCGATTGACCGTGCGGCCTTCTTGCCATGCCCGACACCCACGGTCACGGTCCGCTCGCTGGGAACGGCGTCCCCACCGGCGAAGACGCCCGGCATACCGGTCATCAGGGTCGCCGGGTCGACCTGCACGATGTCGCCGTCGAAGGCGATGCCCGGCAGGTTCGCCAGGAAAACCGTGTCGCTCTCCTGCCCGAGGGCCAGGATGACGGTGTCCGCCTCGAGCGTCTCGAAGCGCCCGGTCCCGTGCGGCGAGCCGTTGGCATCGAGCTCTTGGACCTCGACGGTGAGCTCGTGCTCCCCCATGTCGGCGATGGTGCGCAGCCAGTTGATCCGGATCCCCTCGGCCTCGGCATCGGCCGCCTCGTCGGCATGCGCCGGCATCTGCTCGCGGGTGCGGCGGTAGACGATGATCGTGTCCTGGGCGCCGAGCCGGCGCGCCACGCGGGCCGCGTCCATGGCGGTATTTCCACCGCCATAGACGGCGACCCGACCCTGGACGTCGGTGCGCCCGCCCTCCTCGACGGAGCGCAAGAAGCTCACGGCGTCCAGCACCCGCCCGGCGTCACCATTGGGAATGTCCACCCGTTTAGACAGGTGCGCGCCCACGGCCACGAAGGCGGCGCTGAAGCCGTCCTGAAGTTCCGCCCCCAGGTCGCTCACGGTGTGGTTCTGCTCGAACCGGACGCCGAAGTCGATCACCCGGGCGACCTCCGCGTCGATGACGTCCCGCGGGAGACGGTATGCCGGGATGCCATAGCGCATCATGCCGCCCGGCTCGCCACCGCTGTCGCGCACCGTAACCTCGTGGCCGAGCCGTGTCAGGTGGTATGCCGCGGACAGCCCGCAGGGGCCGGCCCCGACGACCAGGACCCGCTGGCCGCTGGCTGGCGCCGGGCTGGCAAATGCCCAGCGCTGTTCGATCGCGGTGTCCCCCAGCAGTCTTTCGACCGCGTGGATCGAGACAGCGCCGTCCATCTGCGCGCGATTGCACACTGATTCGCACGGGTGGTAGCACACCCGGCCATGGATGGCCGGGAAGGGATTGTCCGCCGTGAGGCGCTCCCAGGCGGTGCGCAGGTCTCCACCGCGGGCTGCCTGCAGCCACGACTGGATGTTCTCGCCAGCCGGGCACCCGGCGTTGCACGGCGGCAGGAGATCGACATACACGGGCCGTTGGGTTCGCACGGGTCCAGCGCGCAGCACCCCACTGCCGAGTCCCGATGGTGGCGTCAGATCCGCTCCGCGCCCGCTCATGGTCGCCTCCTTCGGGCCGCCCTGACCCGGGTGTGCGCCTGCGGCGGCTCCTGCCTTTCGACGATAGCCACAAGCGGCCGCCGGCACATCGCAGGTGAGCCTCATCGGGGTGATCCGTCCATCACACCGGGTGTCGGCTGGGACCGGCGGCCTCCCCTAGACGGGTGGGATGTCGCGCCGTTTGGTGGCGAAGTGCCGCTCGCGGTGCGCGGCATACGACAATCGCGCGAGGAGTTCGGCGCGCAGCTCGTCGGCCTCGATCACCTGGTCGAGAACCAGGTCGGCAGCGAGCCGCTCGATGTCGACATCCTGCTCGTACTCCTCACGGCGCGCGGCTACATAGGCAACGCGCTGCGCCTCGTCGGTGATCTCGGCGATCTTGTTCGCGTAGACCGCGTTCACGGCGGCTTCCGGACCCATCACCGCGATCCGGGCGGTGGGCAGGGCGATCGTGGCGTCGGGACCGAAACCGGGACCACCCATCGCATACAGGCCGGCGCCGTAGGCCTTGCGCACGACCACACAAAACTGCGGCACCGTTGCCGAGGACACGGCCGACACCATCTTGGCGCCGTGCCGGATGATCCCGCCGCGCTCGACCTCAGAGCCGATCATGAACCCTGGGACGTCGGCCAGATAGATCAGCGGGATCGAGTAGGCATCGCACAGCCAGATGAATCGCGTGGCCTTGTCGGCGCTGTCGGAGAAGAGGACGCCACCCTTGACCGCCGAATTGTTGGCGACGATCCCCACGCTCTCACCGCCCAGGCGCCCGAGACCGATGACGAGTTCGGCCGCGAAGAGCGGCTTGATCTCGAAGAACGACTCCTCGTCCAGGAGACCGTCGATGACCTCGTGAATGTCGAAGGGCTGTGACTCGCGTTCGGGGACCGTATGCGGTGTGAGCGGCTTCGTGGGCGGCTCCGGGTGGTATGCCGGGGCCGGGGTGCGCCAGTTCTGCGGGAGGTAGGAGAAGTAGAGCTTGGCTAGTTCGATGGCTTCGGTGTCGTCGTGCGCCAGGAGGTCACCGACACCCGAGACGGTGCAGTGCATGCGGGCCCCGCCCATTTCCTCGAGCGAAACCTTCTCCCCGACAACCATTTCCGCCATGCGCGGACTACCGAGATACATCGAGGCGTTGCCGTCGACCATGATGATGAGGTCGGTGAAGCTGGGGATATAGGCCCCACCCGCCGCGCTTGGCCCAAAGAGGCAGCAGATCTGGGGCACCTTGCCGGAGAGCGCCACTTGGTTGTGGAAGATCCGGCCGGCGCCACGCCGTCCGGGGAACATCTGCACCTGGTCGGTGATCCGCGCGCCGGCGCTGTCGACGAACCAGAAAACCGGGAGTTCCTCACGCAGCGCCATTTCCGTGGCGCGCACGATCTTTTCCACGGTGCGCGCACCCCACGAGCCGGCCTTGACGGTCGGGTCGTTGGCGATGACGATGACCGGGCGGCCATCGACGCGCCCGCGTCCGGTGATGACGCCGTCGGCTGGCAGTCCCGGGGCCAGCGCATTGGCGTAGCGCCCGTCCTCCACGAAGCTGTCCGCATCCACCAGGAGAGCGATGCGTTCCCGGACATACAGCTTGTTCTGGCGGGCCAGCTTCGCCGCCGCCGTTGGGCTCGGTCGATCGGAGGCGTCATACGCAGCCTCGAGCCGGGCACGCAGGTCGGCGACGTCGCTCACGAGGGCAAGCCTAGGCGGCGGGCGATGACCATGCGCTGCACCTCCGAGGTGCCTTCGCCGATCTCGAGGATCTTCGCGTCTCGATAGAAGCGCGCCACCGGATACTCCTCCATGAACCCATTGCCGCCGAAGATCTGGGTGGCCAGTCGGGTCGCGGTGACGGCCGCCTCCGAGGTGTAGAGCTTCGCGATGGCCGCCGCCTGCTTGACCTGCGCGGCGCTGCGCAGCCCGAGTTCGTGCTGGTCCTTCAGCCACGCTGCCCTATAGGTCAGCAGCCGCGCGCTCTCCTCCATGACGGCGAGATCGGCGACCTTGAAGGAGACGCCCTGGTTGGCGCCGATCGGCCGTCCAAAGGCGGTGCGCGACTGGGCGTAGGCCGCCGACTCCTCGCGCATCCGGGTGATCAGGCCCAGGGCCAGAGCACTGATGGCGATACGCCCATCATCGAGCGTCTTGAGGAACTGCTTGAAGCCTTGCCCGCGCTCCCCTAGGAGATTGCCCTCGGGGACTCGCGCCCCCGAGAAGGTCAGGCCGTGCGTGTCGGAACTATTCCAGCCCAGCTTGTCGTATGCCGGCCCGACCTCGAAACCCGCTGTGCCGGAGGGGATCATGATCGCCGAAATCTCGGGGCGCCCGTCGGCGAGCTCGCCCGTGCGGGCCGTGACAGTGACGACGGAGGTGATGGGCGTGCCCGAGTTGGTGATGAACGCCTTGGCGCCGTCGACCACCCACTCCCCCGCCTCGAGCCGGGCCTTGGTGCGGGTGGCGCCAGCATCGGAGCCGGCATCGGGTTCGGTCAGACCGAAGGCGGCCAGGGTGGCACCGGACACCAGATCCGGCAACCAGCGCTCCTTCTGCTCGGCGCTGCCATAGGTAAGGATCGGGTTGATGCCCAGGCCGACGCCGGCCGAAAGGGTGATGCCGATGGACTGATCGACCCGGCCCAGTTCCTCGATAGCCACGCACAAGGCAGTGAACGGTCCGGCCTCTGGGTCGGCGCTGCCCCCGAACTCTTCCGGCACGACCAGGCCAAAGAGCCCCAGGTCCCCCATGGTGGGTATCAGGTGCACCGGGAAGTGATGGTCACGATCCCAGGAGGCGATGTGCGGCGCGACCTCCCGCTCGGCGAAGTCGCGCACCATGGCCCGGAAGTCCTCGTGGTCTTGGCTCAGTTCGAACATGATCACTCCCGGGTGCTGGGGCCTAGTTGACGTTTACGTAAACGTAAAGCATTCTGGTCGGCATGGCAACTCGAACGGCGGCCCCCGAGCAGACCTGGACGATCGCGCAGATCGCGGACGAGTTCGCCATCACGCATCGCGCGGTGCGCCACTATGAGGACCTCGGCTTGATCAGTCCCGAGCGCCGCGGCACCGCCCGGATCTACCACCGGCGCGACCGCACGCGCCTGACCCTCATCCTGCGCGGGCGCCGGTTGGGCTTCCCCCTGGAAGAGATCCGCACCATCATCGACTTGTATGACGCGCCCCGCGGCAAGCGCAGCCAACTCGAATACGTCCTGAGTCAGATCGGCGAACGGCGCGCCGACCTCGAGCAGCGGCGGCAGGACCTCGACGAGGCCCTGGCCGAGCTGGACTCCTTCGAGGCGAGCGCTCGCGGCGACCTCGAGCGGGGATAGCCAGGACGCGGGCCACGCAACCCCGCGCGCGGAACGGGGGCGTGAAACGATCACGATCATGGCCACGCCCAGCGCTCCCCCCACGACCCTGCTCATTCTCGGCGCGGGCGGCGATCTGACGCACCGCCTCCTGTTGCCCGGGGTCGCGACCCTGCTCATGGCCGAACGGGAGCGCCGACTGCGCATCGTCGGCTCGGATCGGGTGGCGGTGACCCCAGCGCAGTGGAAGGCCCGCATCAGCGAGTCATTCGCCACGGTGCACGCCCCGCAGGTGGTCACTCGCGCGGCCAGTCGCGACACGGCATACGTCCAGGCGGACATCCTGGACCCGATCGCCTTGCAGAGCCTGGTCAACTCCTGCGGCGATGGCCCGCTGGTCATCTTCTTTGCTCTCCCCCCGGCAGTGACGATGAAGTGCTGCGAGTTGCTGCGCAGCATCGAGTTGCCCGAGGTGACCCGGCTGGCGCTCGAGAAGCCGTTCGGGACCGACCTGGCCAGCGCACGCCAGTTCAACCAACTGCTGACCAGGGTGGTGCCCGAGGAGCAGATCTATCGGATCGACCACTTCCTCGGCGTCAACACCGTGCTCAACCTCATCGGCCTGCGCTTCGCCAACCGGCTCCTGCAACCGGTGTGGAATAGCGAGGAAATCGAAAAGGTCGAGATCCTGTATGACGAGACCCTCGCGTTGGAGGGGCGCGCGGGCTACTACGACCGCGCCGGCGCGTTGCGGGACATGATCCAGAGCCATCTGCTCCAAGTGCTCGCGCTGATTGCCATGGAGTCGATCGCGACCCTGCAGCCGCAGGAAGTCCAGGACCAAAAGGCCCAGGTGATGCGCGCGATCCGGCTCTGGAAGGGCGACCCGGTCGCCGCCTCGCGGCGCGCTCGCTACACCAAGGGCACCTCGCAAGGGCGCCCGGTGCCGGACTACATCAAGGAGCCGGGCGTCGACCCGAAGAATATGACCGAAACGTTGGCGGAGATCACCGTCGAAGTGGTGAACAACCGCTGGGCCGGGGTTCCCTTCGTGCTGCGCAGCGGCAAGGCACTCGGTGCCTCCCGCAAGATGGTCGTCATCACCTTCCGCGACGTCGCTCACCTGCCCGACGGCTTCGCCGGGCCATCCGGAGCCGACACCCTGGTTATCGGTTTGAAGCCCGGAACCGTCACCCTCACCTTGACCATGAATGCCGAGGGCGACCCGCTGGACCTGGAGCAGAAGGCCTTGGAGGCCACCCTGGCCCCGCCGCGGATGCAGGCCTACGGAGAAGTCCTGGGGCAGATCCTCGACGGATCACGCCTGCTGACGGTGCGCGGCGACAGCGCCGAGGAATGCTGGCGCATCGTCGAGCCGGTCCTCGCGGCGTGGGATGCGGGCGAGGTGCCCATGGAGACCTATGCCGCGGGCTCGCGCGGGCCCCGCCGCTGGGACACCAGCCGAGACGGCGCCTAAAGGCAGGGTCCGCAGGGAGAGCCACATGGGACACCGCATCCTCGTCGTCGACGACGAGCCGCACATCCGCACCCTGCTGCGCGCCTACCTCGAAGCCGAGGGCCACTTGGTCACCGAGGCGGCGTCCGGCGCCGACGCCTTGCACCGGGCATTGGCCACCGATGGCTCGGCCCCCGATCTGGTGCTCTTGGATGTCGGCCTGCCCGATCTCGACGGCCTCGAGGTCCTGCGCATCCTGCGCCGCAGCTGCGACGTCTTCGTCATCCTCGTTACCGCGCGCGCGGAGGAAGTGGATACCCTCATCGGGCTCAGTGCGGGCGCCGACGACTATGTCACCAAGCCCTTTAGCCCTCGCGAGGTGGTGGCCCGAGTACGCACGGTGCTGCGCCGTGCCGGGCGCGCCACGCAGGCCGCCGACGCGCAGGATCAGGTGCTGCGTTTCCATGGGCTCACCCTGGATGAGCAGCGGCGCGAACTCACCGTCGACGGCGCCCCCGTGGTCTTGTCCAGTCTCGAGTTCGACCTGCTCCGGGCGCTAGCGTCCTCGCCCGGTCGAGTGTTCTCGCGCACCCAACTCCTCGAGGAGGCCTGGGGGTATGACTTCTACGGAGATCCCCGGGTCGTGGACGTCCATATCCGCAGCATCCGCAACGCGCTCGGCGACGACGCCAGCGCACCGCGCATCATCGGCACGGTCCGCGGTGTCGGGTACAAGTTCCTGCCCACACCCGCCGAGGTGGGGTCATGAACCGGCTCGTCGTGCGCCTGGTCATCTCTCATCTCCTGGTCGCCGTTCTCGGCGCCGCGGCGACCTTCCTCATCGTCCGCCAGCTGGCGCCAGCCATCTTTGACCGGAGCCTGACCGGCACCGGTGCCGGCAACGGTCGTGGCCCGGGTGCCGGCGGCGAACTGCGCGCCCAGGTGGCGAGCGCGGTCACCCAGGCTCTGGGCGTCGGCGCCCTGGTCGGAGCGGTCGCGGCGACCGCCTTCGGCGCGCTCGCGGCATACCGGCTGGTGCGCCCACTGCGCACGGTCGCCGCGGCGACCCGGGAGATGGCCCAGGGCCGGTATGCCGTGCCGGTGCCCCGCCCCCGCGAGGTCGAGGTAGCGGCCCTGGTCGACGATGTGAACACCCTGGGGCAGGCCCTGGCCGAGACCGAGTCCCGCCGGGTTCGTCTGCTCGGCGAGGTGGCCCACGAGATGCGCACTCCCCTGACCGTCGTCGACGGCTATATCGAGGGCATGATCGACGGTGTCCTGCCCACCGGGCCCGCCGACCTCGCGCCCGTGGCCGATGAGGTGCGCCGGCTGCGCCGGCTCGTTGAGGATCTCTCCCAACTCTCCCGCGCGCAGGAGGGCCGGACCACGCTGGAAATGCAGGATCTCGACCTGCGCAGCGTGGTCTCCGGGGCGGCCGAGCGGCTGCGGCCTCAGGCGCTCGACGCCGGGCTCATCCTCGCCGTCGACCTCACCGTGGAGCCCGTGCCCGTTCGGGCCGACCCGGACCGGCTCGCCCAGGTGATCACCAATCTCGTCGGCAACGCCGTGCGGGCGACGCCCGCCGGCGGACGGATCGAGGTACGCGTCCAGAGCGCGGGCGAGACCAGCACGTGCACGGTCGGCGATACCGGGGAAGGTCTCGCGCCGGAGGATCTTGAACGGATCTTCGAACGCTTCTATCGGGTGGCGGGCCAGCGACCCGGCCCGGGCGGATCGGGCATCGGCCTGACAATTGCCCGGGGTATCGTCCTCGCCCACGGTGGCACCCTGACGGCCACATCTGCTGGCCTGGGGCACGGTTGCGTGTTCACGATGACCCTGCCTCGCTCGCCGCGTTGATTCCGTTTACCTGGGGCGCCTCAGTGGGGGCCGGTTTGGAGGAGACCCCCGCGATCGGTTGGGCCGGGGGGTGGGTCCCTGTCGGTGGTTAGGCCAGGCCCTGCGTGATCTGACGCGTCAGGCGGTTGTGCCGGGGGTGACGCCGGGGGTGACACGAGGGCACGAGTGAGTCCCTGTGCCGGCACCCGGGCCCTGGACCGGCACCCTGGCCCTGACCGGCACCCTGGCCCTGACCGGCACCCTGGCCGCCGCCTCGGCCCTGCCCGCCGCCCATCCTGGGTCCACCCGTTCCCGAGCCACCCTGGCCTGGCTGACTGTGGCTACCGCCCGCGGCCGCATTTTCGAAGGCGCGCAAGTGGTTGGTCGAGCCCTTGAGCAGTGAGCCCAGCACGGCGTCGACGTCGGCGAGATCGGAGTCCGCGATCGCGGATTGCAGATCGGCGATATCCCGCTTTTCGAGCTCGATTCCGACCTGATAGGCCGCGTTGAGCGATGTCTTGCCCTCGGCGAGCCACCCGTCATACAGATCCTGAATCACCGGATCGGCATAGCTGCCAGGCGCGCGCCCGCTGGCCGGGTCGGCGATCGCGTGGGTCTCCAGCAGTCGGCCCACCGCCTCGAAGTGCCGCTGTTCGCTCATGGTGATCCTGCTGAATGGCAGGGCGCCGTCGTAGTACTCGGCGAGGGCGGCGTAGAGGTCGCGGGCCATCCGCTCCTCCTCGCGGTTGAATGCCAACGCCGCGGCGCCGCTGGTCGCGGCGGCCGGGGAGGGGGGTGCTGCGGTCCCGGCCTGGGCGACCGCCGTGCCCGCAGCGAGCAGCGCCCCCAGCCCCATGGCGAGCGCAGTGGTCTTCACAGTCGTGGTGGTTCGGGTTTTCATGGAGTTCTCCTGGGTAGGTCGTGGGTCTTTTGATCGATGGCTCGATCTCCACACCCGATGTAACGCCACGGCGATGAAGGGTTCAGGAGCGCCTTCGTGAAGCTTTCGTGAAGCGCGCCCTGGGCGCCCGTGAGCGGGATTGCCGTGGGCACCGACCCCCTTGTCGACGGATCAAACCCTTGTTCCTCAATACCCCTCGGGGTATGCTTTGGGTATGATCAGCGCGTTCCCCGATCGCCCCGCAGGAGGCCCCCGCATGGAGCTGGACCCGCAAGAGATGCAGGCCGTCACCAAGCGGCTCAAGCGCGCCCAGGGTCAGCTCGGCGGCATCATCAAGATGATCGAGGACGGCCGGGAGTGCCAGGACATCGTGATGCAGCTGGCGGCCGTGTCCAAGGCCTTGGACCGGGCCGGTTTCGCGACGATCTCCCTGGGACTACGCCAGTGCATCACCGACCCTGAGCACAACCAGATGGACGTTGCGGCCATGGAGAAGCTCTTCCTCTCGCTGGCCTGAGATCATCCCTGGTGGCAGATGGCAGATCAGCCGTGGTGGCCCTTGCGGACCATGCGCATGATCCGGGCATTGAAGACCACGAAGCGGGCAAGCTGGATCGGGATGTTCTGGCGTTTGCGCAGCATCGCGGCCGTGGGCAGCGGAGCGCGCGTGAGGTCGGCGACGGGATCGGATGGGTGCTCGCTCATGTGCTCACTCCGGGATGAACTGCCAGCCGAGGCGACCCTTGGCCTTGTGTAGGAACAGGTGGTGGAGCATGAGCTTGACCCAATGGCCGGCCAGCCCGAGCTCTCCGCGGGTGTCCGCGAGATCGCGGCCGGTGCGGTAGGTCGCATAGTCGGGAACGATCGGCATCATCGTCATCGCCGCGGCCGAACCGCTGCGCAATCCGGTGCCCGCACTCGCGACGCAGGCCGCGCCCATCGCTGCCATCGAGGCCTCCCGTGGCTTGGCGGCCGGATCGCTGATCCGATCGGCGATCGACTCGGCGGCCAGCCTTCCCATGACCCCGGACGGCATCCCGGTGCGAGGCGGCGCGGGCGCGATCACGGTGCCATTCGGGCTGCTGCGCGGCCGGGAGATCTGGTGCGGGGGCGCGAAGGCGATGCCCACCGCCCAGATGTTGTCGAAGCCGCGGGCGAGATAGGTGCGCGGCCAGTCGCTGGCCCGCCACTGCTCATACGGCTTGGGGGTGTAGTCGGCATCCACCTTCATAAAGCCACTCGGGGCGAAGAGCTCACCGGTGATGGTGGCAGCAGCATGGCGAAGTCGAATGCGAGAGTGTGGAATTGGCCGTCCAGCGTCTCGTAGCGGATGAGCCCAGGCTCGACCTTGGACACATGCGCCCCGAGGATGGCCTCGACGCCGCGTTCCCGGAAGAGCGATCCGGTCCACAGCTCGGAGGTGGTTTCGAACCCGCGCTCGGCGAACACCATGCCCCCCACACCGAAGTCGCCCAGCTCGCTCTCGTTCGTGAGATAGATCAGGCGAGCCCGATCGCGAACCCCGGCCTGGCGCAGCTCGTGATCGACATTGAAGACGTACTCGAAGGCGGCACCCTCGCACGTGCACGTACCATGCCCCATCCCGACGACAAGGGTTTGCGGTTCCCCTGCCCGCAGCCGATCGATGGCGGTCCGTAGCGCTGCCGCCGCCTCGAGCGCCGGGTTCGCCGTGCACACGGAGACGGTATGGCCGTCCTGCGGCCCGAGGCCTTCGGTCATGTGGAATTTGAGCTGGGGCCCGGTGGCATTGACCAGGAAGTCGTACCGGATTCTCTCGGGCTCGCCGTCGCTGTCGGGCCTTGTCGAGACGATGTCGAGCGCCGGCCGCATACTGGCGGCATCGCCGCGGGGGTGGATGGCCACCCCCCGGGCCTGCCGAAAGATCACGCCCTTTTTGGCATAAACCGGCGCCAAGGGGAAGACCACGTCCGACGCGGACATCTTGCCCACGCCGACCCAAATGTTGCTCGGAATCCAGTTCCACTGGGAGTTCGGGGACACCACGGTGATCGTGTGTCCCTTCGGCAGCAGTCGGCTCAGGTGCAGTGCGGCCGTATGACCGGCCACACCGGCGCCGAGGACAACGACGTCGGCCATGGGCCTCTCCTTCGAAGCGTGACAAAAGCTGTCTCCCACTATACCCCATGGGGTATGCAGTGCGCCCGCACCCACTCTCGACCTCGCCACGCGCTACATACCCCCCTGGGTATATAGTGGCCACAGCAACCCTGACTCGCACCTGGAGGAGACACCCCATGACCGACCTGGCCAGCGCGCCGGCGCCCACCATGATGCCGCGCATCGGAGACCCTGCCCCGGCTTTCACCGCTGTCAGCACGCAGGGCGAGATGTCCTTCCCCGGCGACTACGCCGGTCGCTGGGTGATCCTCTTCTCGCATCCGGCCGACTTCACCCCGGTCTGCACGAGCGAGTTCATGACCTTCGCCGCAATGCAGGATGAGTTCGCGGCCTACAACACCGCCCTGGTGGGGCTATCCGTCGACGGGCTCTACAGCCACATCGCCTGGCTGCGCACGATCAAGGACAAGATGGTCTACCGGGACCTCCAGGACATCGAGGTGACCTTTCCGCTCATCGATGACGTCTCGATGAGGATCGCCCGCGCGTACGGCATGATCATGCCCGGCGAGGACACCACCAAGGCCGTCCGCGCGGTCTTCGTCATCGATCCTCGGGGTGTCGTCCGCACGATCATCTACTACCCGCTCTCGCTCGGCCGCAATGTCGATGAGTTGCTGCGCGTGATCAAGGCACTCCAGACGGCGGACCACTTCGAGGTCGCGACGCCCGCCGATTGGCGGCCCGGCGAGCGGGCTATTGTCCCGCCTGCCGGCTCGTGCGGAACCGCGAAGGAGCGGATGGATGGCGCCGTCGCCGGCGTGGAATGTGTTGACTGGTTCTTTTGCACCAGAGAGATTCCCGCACAGGTCATCGAGGAAGCCATCCGCGTCGCCCGCCCCGCGCTCGCCTAGCCCGTCACCCTGCCCCGCGGGGCGTTGTCCCGAACCCGTCGGAGGTTCCTGCGATGAGTAATCAGCGTCTCCAGTTCGTCCCGGTCACCCTGTTCGCCTCGGTGATGGGCCTCGGTGGTCTCGCGCTCGCGTGGCGCCGAGCCGCCAAGGTCTGGGGCATTGCCCAGTGGCCTTTCCTGATCTTCCTCACGCTCGCTGTCGCCACCTTTGTCGTTGTCGGGGCGCTCTACGCGCTCAAGTGGATGAGACACCCTGCCGCCGCCCGCGCCGAACTCCGGCATCCCGTGCGGATGGCCTTCGCTCCGACGCTGACCATAGCCATCCTCATCCTGGCGACGGCCCTGGCGGAGCTGACCCCCCGGCTGGCATCGGCGCTCTGGTGGGTGGGTGCCACCGGCCACCTCGCCGCGACCGTCCTGGTCATGTCCGCGTGGTTCGCACGTGCCGACATCGTCGCCAGTCACGTGACACCGGCGTGGTTCATTCCTATCGTCGGCAATGTCATCACTCCGCTCGCCGCGCCGAGCATCGGCTCGCTGGATCTGGCCTGGTTCGCCTTCGGGGTGGGAATCGTCTTTTGGATCGCGCTGCTGCCGTTGCTCATGCAGCGAGTCCTCACGCATGACCAGCCCCTGCCCCCCAAGCTGTTGCCGACGATTGCCATCTTCATCGCTCCGCCAGCGGTTGCGATGCTCGCCTGGCAGTCGTTGACCGGGAACCTTCAGGACCCGATCGTGCGGGGTCTGTATGCCGCAGCCATGATGTTCGTCGTGCTGCTCCTGGCCCAGGTGCCGCGTCTTCGTCGCCTGCCCTTCGCCCTGCCCTTCTGGGCCTACACCTTCCCGCTTGCCGCCGCAGCCGTTGCCGCCATCGCGATGGCCGGCGCCGTCCCGGGCATCGGCTACGACGTGATTGCCGTTGCCCTCCTGGCGCTGGCCAGCTTGGTCGTCCTGGTCGTGGGAGCACTGACCGTGCGTGCCGCGGCCCGCGGACAACTTCTGGTGCCGGAATGACCACGCAGCCCTCGCACCTGCCGCCATGGCGGCACGTGCTCGCTGTCGTGGCGCATCCCGATGACGAGTCCTTCGCGCTCGGTGCGGTCATCGCCGCCCTCGCGGACAGCGGCTCGCGCGTCGATGTCGTGTGCCTGACCCGCGGGGAGGCATCGTCGCTGGGAGCCGACCACGCCGACCTCGCAGGCACTCGCGCGGCGGAGCTTCGCTGCGCGGCAGCACTCTTGGGCGTTAACAGAGTCACCCTTGCAGACTTCCCGGACGGGGGGCTGCGCGCGGTGGACCCACGACTCCTCGACGAGGCGGTTGCCGGCGCGATGGCTGATGGCACCCCGGACCTGATGCTGGCCTTCGATCCCACAGCTGGCGTCACGGGCCACCTCGACCACGAGGCCACGAGCCGCGCGGCCGCGCGTGTAGCCCGCGCCCACGGCCTGTCCGTCCTGGGATGGGCGGTGCCACGTGCGGTCGCCCAGACCCTCAACGGCGAGTTCGGCACGGCCTTCCACGGGTATGACGTCCGCGATCTCGATCTGGTGCTATCCGTCGACCGGGCCCGACAGTCCGAGGCCATCGCGTGTCATGCCAGCCAAGCGGTGCCCGGCAGCGTGCTCTGGCGGCGCCTAGAACTCCTGCAGGACAGCGAGTACCTGCGCTGGGTCAGCTGAGCCCGATCCGGACGGTGGCGTGGGAGTGTGCGAAACCCCGGAAAATGTGCGAAACCCCGGAAAGTGACCGAAACCCACGTTATAAGCGGAGCGTCGCGAAGTTTCCGGAGCGTGGGGAAGTTTCCGGAGCGTCGCGAAGTTTCCGGGGCAATGGCGCATCGGGCATGCTGGCCGTATGCAGTTCACCGAGCACGAGCTGACGCTCGCCGTGACGGGCGCGGCCAAGGCGATGGCCGGAGCCCGAAGGCGCCGGGCCAACCCGGACGAGGTCTGGGAGACCCTGAGCAAACTCGATCGCTACCATCACCTGGAGGCCGCACGAGGCCAGGTCGTGCCGGTACTGCTGGCGCTGCCGGACGTGACGGTCCATGACGGGTCCCGAGCGACTTTCAGCGATGCCGAGGTGGTCGCCGCCGTCGAGGAGGCACTCGGTGACACCGGCCGTGGGTGGCGTCGGAAGGCGACCATCCTGACGCGTGCGGCGCTCGTCAAGGCGGCCCTGACTGAGCTTCCCTTGCGCCAGGACCCCCACCGCATGATCGTGCCCGACTCGCTTTAAGCGTCACCAACTCGACTCGCGGTCAGCCCTGCGGTCTCGGCGAGCCAGGAGCCTCAGCGGCTCGGGTCCACCAACACGATCCCCGCCGCAGCGAGATCCGGCAGGGTCGGGAGAACCTGGGCAAGCTCACCGAGCGAGAGAGGCGGCCTGGGCGCGAGCAAGCGCTGGACGTCCAGCGCGCCCGAGGCCACGTCATCCAGCAGCGGGCCATAGTCCGCGGCGGCCATCCCGTGGCAGCCCAGGACATCGAGCTCCCAGGCGATGACCCGACTCATTGGGACCGCAGCGGTGGCCGGTAACAGGCCGACCTGCAGGTGGCGCCCGCGACGTCCGAGCGATTCGATGCTCATGCGGAGCGTGTCCGGAGAGCCCAGGGCGTCGATCGCCAGATCGGCGCCGCCGCCGGTCAGGTCGCCGATCGCCGCGCTCACCTGCTCGTCGGCGAGCAGGCACGCGCGAGCCCCCACCTCAGCCGCGCGCGCGAGCGCGGCCTCGTGGACGTCGACGGCGATCACGCTCGCCCCGCGCGCGGCGGCGATCATGATCGCCGCCAGCCCGAGCCCACCACAGCCGAAGACAGCGACCGTCTCACCGGCCCGAACCCGGCCGCGTGCCGTCACTGCGCGGTATGCCGTCGCGATGCGGCACCCGAGTCCCGCCGCCTGCTCGTGTCCGAGACCGGGCGGCAGGGCAACGAGATTCGTCTGCGCCGAGTGGATCACCACCCGCTGCGCGAAGGTTCCCGGGTCGGTGAAACCGGGCTGGCGCTGGTTCGGGCACACGGAGGCGGCGCCGGCCCGGCATACGGCACAGGCACCGCAGGCCAAGACGAAGGGCGCCGTGACATCGCGCCCCACCCAACGGCGATCGACGCCGCTGCCCACGGACTCGACGATCCCGGCGAACTCGTGACCCGGCACATGCGGGAACACCCGGATATCCGCGTCGTGCCCGCGCCAGCCGTGCCAATCGCTGCGGCACAGGCCGGAGGCGAGCACCCGCACGACGGCCGCCCCCGGTGGGGCACTTGGCTCGGCCAGCTCCGCAACCGACAGCGGGCCCCCGAACTCGGCATAGGTCACGGCGCGCACAACCCCACGGTAGCCACACCTCATACCCTCGGGGGTATTATTGCAGCATTCGTCGTCCCACGTCAGGAGTTTCCATGAACCGCCGTATCGCCGGCTGGGCGGTGGCCGCCACCCTCGCCATCCTGGGCGGCACAACCGCCTGCTCGAGCGAGCCAACTCAGGTCAGCGTGAGCGCCGGGGCCAGCGCCGCGACCGCGCCCGCCGCCGGGGCCGAACTCGACGCGGAGGCCTTCGCTGCCGCGCTGAAGCGCGCGGGCACGATCGTTCTCGATGTGCGCACGCCGGCGGAGTTTGCGGCCGGGCACCTGCCGGGCGCGGTCAATATCGACGTGGAGGCACCCGACTTCGGCACGCGCATCGCCGCACTCGATGCCTCGCTGCCGTATGCCGTCTACTGCCGCAGCGGGAACCGCTCGGGGGTCGCCCTGTCTCTTATACA
>CALLZC010000135.1 GCA_937858995.1 uncultured Nostocoides sp. | reverse complement strand
TTTCAAGCAGAAGACGGCATACGAGATAGGAGTCCGTCTCGTGGGCTCGGAGATGTGTATAAGAGACAGCTCCACTCCGTTCGGTGGCTTCAAAGCCAGCGGCATCGGCCGCGAGTTGGGCCCGGACGCGCTCGATGCGTTCACGGAGGTCAAGAACGTCTTCATCAACACCGAGATCTGAGAAGGGAAGTCAACATGTCAGGCAGGCTCGAGGGCAAGGTCGCCGTGGTGACGGGAGGGTGCTCGGGAATTGGCCAGGCAACGGTGCGACGGTTCGCGGCCGAGGGTGCCACGGTGGTGATCGCTGATCTAAGTGATGCCAGCGGACAGGCGCTTGCGACCGAAGTGGGCGGCACGTATGTCCATTGCGATGTGGCCGACAAGGCGGACGTGGACAACCTCTTCAAGGTCGCTCACGCCACATATGGGCGCATCGACGTGGCCTTCAACAACGCGGGAATCAGCCCACCGGACGACGACTCGATCTTGGAGACCGACCTCGATGCGTGGCAGCGGGTTCAATTGGTCAACCTGACCTCGGTGTATCTGTGCTGCAAGGCCGTGTTGCCGTACATGCTTGAGCAACACTCGGGCTCGATCATCAATACCGCCTCGTTCGTTGCGGTCATGGGGGCGGCCACGTCGCAGATCTCCTACTCGGCCTCCAAGGGCGGAGTTTTGGCGATGACCCGCGAGTTGGGGGTGCAGTTCGCTCGCGAGGGCATCCGCGTCAATGCGCTGTGTCCCGGGCCGGTCAACACCCCGCTGCTCAAGGAACTCTTTGCCAAGGATGCCGAACGCGCTGCCCGGCGACTCATCCACGTGCCCATGGGGCGCTTCGGGGAGCCCGAGGAGATGGCCAATGCTGTGCTCTTCCTCGCCAGCGACGAGTCCAGCTTTATGACGGCTTCGACTTTTCTCGTCGACGGCGGCATCTCCGCCGCCTATGTGACGCCGCTGTGAGGAGTCCGCGACCCGTCGTCGGGATCACGTGTTATGTCGAGCCCATCTCGCGCGGCGACTGGGTGGAGCAGCGCTCTGCCGCGCTCCCGGTGGGCTATCTCGACCATATCCACCGAGCGGGTGGCATTGCGGTGATGCTGCCGCCCCGGATTGATGCCGACCCGGCCATGGCCCGCGAGGTGCTCTCCCGCCTCGATGCCGTGATCGTCGCCGGTGGGGCGGATGTGGAGCCGTTTCGGTATGGCGAGCACCCGCACCCCAGCGTGCAACCGGGTCGCCCGGACCGTGACGGCTGGGAGCTCGCGCTGGTTGGTGCAGCCATCGACAGCGACCTGCCCCTGTTGGGGATCTGCCGGGGGATGCAGGTTATGGCCGTCCAGGCCGGTGCTCAGTTGGAGCAGCACCTCCCCGATCGCGTCGGACACGAGGAACATTCGCCGCACCTGGGGGCCTATTCCAGCCACCCGGTGACCGTCGTTGCTCACACCCGGCTGTCCGAGCTGTTGGACACTAGCCTCGTCGTGCCGACCTACCACCACCAGGCCGTGCGCTGCGACTCGCTGGCGGGCACCGCATATCGTCCCGCCGCGTGGCACCCAGACGGGACGTTGGAGGCGATGGAGGACCCGCTCGCGGTCTTCCGGATCGGGGTGCAATGGCACCCCGAGGTCGGCAGCGATCCCCGCCTCTTCGACGCGCTGGTATTGGCGGCCCGGGGCTCGATGACGCGTTGAAAACCCGCCCCCTCGGGCGTTGTCGGTGGGTCGTGCCAGGGTTTAGATATGACCGAGCAGGGGGCCCGGGGGCCCATCACCAGTGCAGAGCTGGACACTCTGCTCGGCCGGTGTGCCCTGCTGCTCGACGCTGACCTGACGGACCGGATCGAGCGCGTTGCCGCGTTGGAGCGGCTCAAGCACGCGATCTGCGCCGCGCAGGCGCGCGAGACGGTGGCCGTTGCGGCCGGGCGCCGCGCCGAGCATCAGGCAGCGGGGTTGCCGCGTGCACAGTGGGGGCGGGGAGTTAGCCTTGAGATCGCGCTCGCCAGGGGGGTCTCGGTGCACCGGGGGCAGCAACTTCTCGGATTGGCCCAGGACCTCAGCACCGAACTGCCCGAGACGTTGCGGGCGATGGAGCGCGGTGAGGTCGATGAGTGGAAGGCCACGGTCGTGGCGCGCGAGACGGCGTGCCTGGACGCCAACGACCGGCGGGCCGTCGACGCCGAACTGGCGTCGGACCTTGGAGCCATGAGCATCGGCCAGGCTCGGGCCCGAGTCGTTGCCATGTCGCAGGACATCGACGCCGCGGCCATGGTCAAGCGCGCCGCTAAGGCGGTCACGGACCGCCGGGTGACGCTGCGCCCAGCTCCCGACACCATGTCATGGCTCAGTGCCATGCTCCCGGTGAAGGACGGCGTGGCGGTTTTCGCGGCTCTGCAAGCAGAGGTCAAGCGGGTCGTCGCGCGCGGAGACGTGCGTCATCAGGGACAGATCATGGCGGACGTCCTCGTCGAGCGCGTGACGGGCCGCTCGCTCGCCGAGGGCGTGCCGCTTTCCGTACAGCTCGTGATGACCGACCGGGCGCTGCTCGGTGACGACACCACCGCCGCTCACGTTCCGGGCTTCGGGCCGGTTCCCGCGGACATTGCCCGCGGCTGGATCATCGCCGCCTTCGGGCAGTCGGGCGGCTCAGGGCACGATCGCGCGGCTCGAGACGCCGAGGCGCAGCAGGAAGAGGCGCCGGCCTCGCCGACGCAGGCCACGCCCACGGGGGCTCAGCGCTTCGGTGCCGGCCGGGCCGAGGACATGGTGCGCTTCAGGCGTCTGTGGACAAGCCCGGATCGGCGGGATCTGGTGGCCATGGAGTCGACGAGTAGATGTTTCAGCGGGCTGCTACGCCAGGTGATCATGTTGCGAGATCAGCGGTGCACCACCCCTTGGTGCGATGCGCCGGTTCGGCATGTCGATCACACGGAGCGCAGCGCAGACGGTGGTGCCACGAGCTATCACTTCGGCCGCGGGACCTGCGTCACCTGCAATCTGGCCCGGGAATCCCCCGGCTGGCGGGTGGACGTGACCTCCCGGCCGGACGAGAGCCATGAGATCACCATCACGACGCCGACCGGACATACCTATCGCAGCCTGGCGCCCCCGCTTCTGCCACGTGGGCAACGCGTACGAGGGGAGCCTCAGGAACGCCTCGACGACGAGGGCCCGATCCCGTACGGCCTGCCAGAGGATGCTCGGCCGCGGGCCGGATAGCGAGATAGCGGTATCACCGTTCGAGAAGGCCTCCTACCCTGCTGACATGGCTGAGCGCTTGACGAACCCTCGCGGCACGATCGATCTCGCGGTCATCGGAGGTGACGGTATTGGTCCGGAGGTCGTGGCCGAGGGACTAAAGGTCTTGGAGGCCGTGGGCGCGAGCGAAGGGTTCACGACCTCGGTCACCGACTACGACCTAGGCGCCCGGCGCTGGCGCGCCACTGGGGAAACGCTCCCCGACTCCGTGATCGCCGAACTGCGCGCACACGACGCGATTCTCCTAGGTGCTATTGGGGATCCAAGCGTCCCCAGTGGTGTCCTCGAGCGGGGAGTTCTCCTGCCGCTGCGGTTCGCGCTCGACCACTACGTCAATCTGCGGCCGGCGAAACTCTTCCCGGGTGTCGCCAGCCCGCTGGATGTGACCAAGGTGGCTCCGAACGGGATCGATTTCGTCGTGGTGCGCGAGGGCACCGAAGGCCCCTATGTCGGCAATGGCGGCGGTGTGCGTGTCGGCACCCCGCACGAGATTGCGACCGAGGTCAGCGTCAACACCCGATTCGGCGTCGAACGCGTTGTGCGTGACGCCTTCGCGCGGGCCGCCGCGCGACCCCGCCGTCACCTCACCTTGGTGCACAAGCACAATGTGCTGGTCAACGCGGGACACCTGTGGCGCCGCACCGTCGAGGAGGTTGCGCTCGAGTTCCCCGAGGTTGAGACGGCCTACCAGCACGTGGACGCTGCGACGATCTTTCTCACCACCGACCCGGGGCGCTTTGATGTCATCGTCACCGACAACCTCTTCGGCGACATCATCACGGACATCGCGGCAGCCATCGTGGGGGGTATCGGTCTGGCCGCCAGCGGCAATATCAACCCCGAGGGTACGTCGCCCAGCATGTTCGAGCCCGTGCACGGTTCGGCCCCCGATATCGCCGGTCAGGGTCTGGCCGACCCGACAGCGACGATTCTGTCCGTCGCCATGCTGCTAGCGCATCTGGGGTATGCCGCCTCGGCCGCCCGCGTCGAAACCGCCGTCGCCGCGGACCTGGCCGAGCGGGGAACCTCGGTCCGCTCCACGGCCCACGTCGGCGATGCCATCGCCGGCCGGCTCTAAGTGGCAGACCCCGTCGGCGCCCTAGCCGACGTCGATCAGGCGCAGCCGGAAGGTGTGCGCGCGTCCGTCCTCGAGGTCTTCCGCTTCCCGGACAGCCCGCCGAACCGGCAGTAGGAAGGTCCCCCGTGCCGCGTCAGGGAAGATCGAGGTTCGCCAGGTCGTAGCGCCCGTTGCCACCTCGACACGTAGCGAGCCGAAACCGCGCCGATGCCCCGCAGTCAGCGATCGGATCTCGTCGCTCAACTCGCAGGGCACGGCCACGAACCACCACGAACCGCCGGGATGCTGGCGCGGGGCCCCGGTGAAGTCGACCTCGAACATGGATGCAGGGTAAGGCCCGATCCGACACTCGGGTTGCAGACGGGGCGTGCGCGGGGACTAGCCCTGGCAAGTACGGTTATCCATAGCCTCGAATGAGAAGGACCGACCATGCCGCTGACTTTTTCGCACACCGCAAACCCGGCACCTGCCAGCGCCCAGCAGCGCGCCGACATCCTCGCCAACCCAGGCTTTGGCAAGAGCTTCACCGATCACATGGCGCTCGCCATGTGGACGAAGGATGACGGCTGGCACGACGGGCGGGTCACCGCATACGGCCCGTTGAGCCTGATGCCTGCCGCGGCGGTTCTTCACTATGCCCAGGAGATTTTCGAAGGCCTGAAGGCGTACCGCCACGCTGATGGCTCGATCTGGTCGTTCCGTCCGGAGGCCAATGCTCGGCGGATGGCCCGCAGCGCCGCGCGCCTGGCGCTGCCGGCGCTCCCGGAGGACGACTTCATCGCCTCCCTCAAGGCCTTGGTCGCCGCAGACCAGGCGTGGGTGCCGGATGCGGAGCCGGACAGCGAGAAGAGCCTTTATCTGCGGCCCTTCATGTTTGCGAGCGAGGCCTTCCTCGGCGTGCGCCCGGCGAACGAGGTGAGCTATTGCGTGATCGCCTCCCCGGCTGGGCCGTACTTCGCCGGTGGCCTCAAGCCGGTGACCCTGTGGATCTCTCAGCACTACGCCCGAGCCGGTGCGGGTGGTACGGGCGCCGCAAAGTGCGGCGGTAACTACGCCTCCTCGCTGGCCGGCCAGCTCGAGGGCATCGAGCACGGCTGTGATCAGGCCGTGTTTCTGGATGCCTCGACGCAGACGTATATCGAGGAACTGGGCGGGATGAACCTCTTCTTCGTCACCCGAGACAACCGGCTGCTAACTCCTGAGCTGACCGGAACCATCCTCGAAGGAGTCACGCGCAGTTCGGTCCTGGATCTGGCTAAGGAACTCGGCCTGGATCCGCAGGAACAGCGGATCGAGATAGACATGTGGAAGGACGGCGTGGCAGCGGGCGAGATCGTCGAGATCTTCGCCTGCGGGACCGCCGCCGTTGTCACCCCCGTCGGGGAGTTGCGGTGGGACGGCGGATCGACGCCATCGACGGCGGGCTCTGCCGGCGGCGAGGTGACCCACGCAATCCGCTCCCGGCTGCTGGATGTGCAGTATGGCCGGGTGCCCGACACCCACGGGTGGCTCACCCGGCTGGTGTGATCAATGGCGCGCCGTTCGTCGTCGGGCGACCCGCGCGGGGATCGGCATGCGGACGGCGCTGGAATTGGGCGGGGGAGTATGTGAGAGTGACTCCATGGGCGCCACGATCATCATTATCACCTAGCGCAACGGGACCTCTCGTTGCGCTGACCTCCCTGCCCGGGAGGTTTTTTGTTGCCCCGGTGCCCTGATCCACTTTCGAAACGACAAGGTAGTGACATGAGCGAGTTGCACGTCTACGACACCACGCTGCGTGATGGCGCGCAACAGGAGGGGCTCAACCTCTCGGTGACGGACAAGCTCGCCATTGCCGCCCATCTCGATGATCTCGGGGTGGGATTCATCGAGGGCGGCTGGCCCGGGGCCAACCCGAAGGACACTGAGTTCTTTCGTCGAGCCCAAGCCGAGCTGCGGTTGCGGAATGCCACGCTCGCAGCCTTCGGTGCCACCCGACGCGCGGGCGGCCGGGCCGACTCTGATCCCCTGGTGCGGGCGCTTCTCGACTCGGGCGCGCCCGTCGTGACCTTGGTCGCCAAGAGCCACGTCGGTCACGTCGAGCGGGCCCTTCGAACGACACTCGCAGAGAACCTCGAGATGATCCGAGACACCGTGAGTTTCCTACGTGCCGAGGGACGTCGGGTGTTCGTGGACGCTGAGCACTTCTTCGACGGGTATGCCGGGGACCGCGCCTACGCTCTGGAGGCAGTCCGGGCCGCCGCCGAAGCCGGGGCCGAAGTCATCGCCCTGTGCGACACCAATGGCGGGATGCTCCCGACCCAGGTCGCCGACGTGGTGGCCGATGTCGTGGCCGCCACAGGTGCCCGGATCGGAATCCACTGTCACAACGACACCGGCTGCGCCGTCGCCAACTCGATGGCCGCCATCGACGCCGGCGCAAGTCACGTGCAAGGCACCATCAACGGGTATGGCGAGCGCACCGGGAACGCCAACCTCGTCACCGTCGTGGCAAACCTGCAAATCAAACAGGGCCGTGAGCTCATCGACCCCCACCGCCTGGCGGAGGCGACGCGTATCTCGCATGCCATCAGCGAGATCACCAACGTCACGCCATACAGCCGGCAGCCGTACACGGGCTCGAGTGCCTTCGCGCACAAGGCGGGCCTTCACGCGAGTGCGATCAAGGTGGACCCCGACCTGTATCAACACACTGACCCCACGTCGGTCGGCAACGACATGCGCATGCTGGTCTCGGATATGGCCGGGCGGGCCTCGATCGAGCTCAAGAGCCGGGAACTCGGGGTCCACCTCGACGGGGCGAAGGCCGAGGACGCGGCCACGGTCGCCGACATTCTGGCGACCGTCAAGGAACTCGAACTGCGGGGCTATACCTTCGATGCGGCGGACGCCAGCTTCGAACTGCTCCTGCGCCGGGCGCTGGATGGTGGCCTACCCGACTACTTCATCGTGGAGTCTTGGCGGGTCATCACCGACAGTCGAGGCGACGACGATGCCTTGTCGGAGGCCACGGTCAAGGTCGTCGCCGCCGGGGAGCGGGTCGTGACGACGGGCGAGGGGAATGGCCCGGTCAATGCGCTGGACCATGCGCTGCGTAGTGGCTTGTCGACTGCCTATCCCGAGATCTCGGAGTTGGAGCTTGTCGACTACAAGGTTCGCATCCTGGATACCGAACATGGCACCGATGCGATCACGCGCGTACTGATCGAGACCTCTGACGGCACGACCACCTGGTCGACCATCGGGGTGGCGGCCAACATCCTGGAGGCCAGCTGGGACGCGCTCCTCGAATCGGTGACCTATGGCCTCATCCGGGCCGGGGTTACGCCGCGATAACCGTCAGGAGCCGCCGACGCAGGTCATTCGCGCGCAGGGCGAAGGCGCGCTGCGCCCCGGCATACTCGCTCTTGCCTTCGGGGGTTTCGATACGTATGGGCGAGTAGCCGAGTCCGGACAGGTCATAGGGCGAGGCGCGCATGTCGAGCTCCCTAACGTCCCGGGCCAGCTCGAAGGCGTCGAGTAGCAGGTCGCCGGGCGTGAGCGGAACGAGCTTGTGCGCCCATTTGTAGACGTCCATCCCTGCGTGCAGACAGCCCGGCTGTTCGAGTTCCCGCTGGGTCTCGCGGGTTGGCGCGAGGGCATTTCGCGGCACCGCATCCGCCGTGAAGAAGCGATACGCGTCGAAGTGACTACAGCGAATCGCGTGGCTCTCGACAACGGCATCCGTGTCGGCGCGGCTCAGTCGCAGCGGTGTTGCCGTATGCCGAATATGTTGCGGGGCAGCGCGATAGACCATGGCCCACTCGTGAAGTCCGAAGCAGGCGAGGTATGGCGGCCGGGACAGAGTGCGCGCGAGCAGGTCCCGGATGAACTCCATCGCTGGGAGGCGCTGTGCGGTGAAGGCGCCAAGATCCAGCGCCACCGACCCGTCGCCGAAACGTCGGTAGTACGGCCATCCGGCACGCGGTTGCCCGGCGGCGTCTTCCAGAATCTGCCCTGGTCCCGGATGCCACCGACGCAGTTTGGTCACCGGGAAGTTGTAGTACTCGAAGAGGAAGTCCTCGATCGGGTGTTTACGGCCACTGCGTCGGCGCTCGGCATGGCCGGCGGTCAGGGCATCAGCGCGCTGCTGATGGGCGACCTCGCGGGCCTGCCACTCGTGCCGGCTCAGTCGATTCGGGCGCACTGGCCCACCGTACCCGCGGACCCGCGCCACTGACCGTTGCCCGCCAGGCCTAGGCTTTGGCCATGCGGATCGTGCGGTTTAGCGCCGGGGAGGACCCGGCATATGGCGTGCTGGAAGAGGACGGAAACGTCATCGCGGAGATCGTCGGGGACCCCATCTACCAGGGGGTGCAGTTCACCGGCAGGCGGGTGGCGAGCGACGCGGTGCGATTGCTCGCTCCCGTGATCCCCCGCAGCAAGGTCATTGGTATCGGGCGCAACTACGCAGACCATGCCAAGGAGTTCGGCAACGAGGTTCCCGCGCAGCCGATGGCCTTCCTCATCCCCAATACCGCAGTGGTGGGACCCGACGATCCTGTCGTTTTGCCGGCCTTTGCCACGGAGGTCGACTTCGAAGGGGAGCTGGCCGTTGTGATCGGGCGGATCGCCAAAGACGTGCCGCGGGAACGGTGGCGCGAGGTCGTTTTCGGCTATACGTGTGCCAACGACGTGTCGGCTCGCGACCTGCAACGCGGGGATGGGCAGTGGGCCCGGGCCAAGGGAATGGATACCTTCTGCCCGCTCGGCCCGGCCATCCAGACGGATCTTGACCCGAGCGGAGTGCGGCTGGTCACGCGGCGGGACGGGCAGGTCATGCAAGACGCGAGCACCGCCGATCTCGTCTTCGGGGTTCCCGCTTTGATCGAGTTTCTGTCCGCGGCCTTCACCCTGCTGCCCGGGGATGTGATCTTGACGGGAACCCCCGCTGGCGTCGGCCGCGTGGAGCATGGCAGCCGGGTCGAGGTCGAGATCGACGGCATCGGCGTGCTGGCCAACCCCTTCGTCCGACGCGACTGACGTCGGCTACGCGCGGCCGTCGGGCGCTGGGCGGGCCGCTTGCGCTTCCGCGACCCTAGAATCGGGAGCACTATGAGTGAGCACAGTCTCGGTCCGGTCCGTCTGCGAGTGGCCCCGTCTCCCACGGGTGACCCGCATGTGGGCACGGCATATATGTCCTTGTTCAATCTCGCCTTTGCCCGACAGCAGGGTGGCCAGTTCCTGCTGCGCATCGAAGACACGGACCGGGCGCGCTTTCGGGCCGACAGCGAGCAGCAGGTCTTCGATACCCTGCACTGGCTGGGTTTGAATTGGGACGAAGGCCCCGACATCGGTGGACCCCTCGGGCCCTATCGCCAATCCGAGCGGTTGGATACCTATCGGCCATATGTCGAGAAGTTGCTGTCATCCGGGCACGCCTACCACTGTTGGTGCTCACCACAGCGGCTCCAGGAGATGCGTGAGGAGCAGGCGCGGGCCAAGCAGCCCACCGGCTACGACCGGCTGTGCCACGGTATGACGCGGGAGCAGCGTCAGGAACTGCCGGGGTTCAGCGACTCACCCGTGGTGCGGATGTATATACCGGAAGATGTCGAGCTGGAATTCGACGATCTCATCCGCGGCCGGGTCAGCGCTCCGCGGCCGGATGACCAGGTCATTCTCAAGACCGACGGCTTCCCCACCTATCATCTCGCCGTCGTCGTCGATGATCACGAAATGCAGGTGACACATGTGGTGCGTGGGGAGGAATGGATCTCTTCTACCCCCAAGCACTTGCTTCTCTATCGATGGCTGGACCTGACTGCGCCTGCTTTCGCGCATATGCCGTTGCTGCGTAATGGCGATAAGTCCAAGATCTCTAAACGCAAGAACCCCGCGGCCCGGCTCACCTGGTTCGTCGAACAGGGCTACTTGCCCGAAGCCTTGGTGAACTTCCTGGCACTCCTTGCCTACCCGCCTGCCCAAGACGCCGCGGGTAACGACGTCGAAAAGTTCACCTTCGAAGAGTTCTCCCGGGATTTCGCGTGGTCCAAGGTGAATCCCGTGGGTCCGATCTTTGACCTCAAGAAGCTTGAGTGGCTCAACGGCGTCTATATCCGCGACCTGGCCCTTGGAGACTTTACCTCGCGCCTGCTGCCCTATCTCGAGCGCGAGGGAGTGCTGTCGGGTAGCCCGAGTCTCGGCGAATTGGGGCGGCTCACCCAGGTTGCCTCACTGATCCAGACCAGGATCTCGCTGCTGCGCGACGCGGTCCCTCTCGTCGTTCCCTTCTTCGTGGCCGACGATCAGCTGGCGATCGATGACGACGCGCTCGCGGGTTTGGGCGACGATGCCGCACCTGTGGTGGACGCCGCACTCGACGTGCTGGGCGATGTCGATGACCATCTGGCCTCGTTGGTCGGCGGCACGGATTGGAACGCAGCCAATATCGAGGCCCGCCTCCGCGCGGCCATCGTCGAGGGGATGGACAAGAAGGCTCGGGTGGCATTCGGCCCGATACGCGTCGCCATCTCGGGTGCGCGTGTCTCGCCGCCGCTGTTCGAGTCCATGGAGATTCTCGGCAAGACGTCCACGCTGACACGGTTGCACGCTCTGCGCGCCCTTGTGTGAGTTCGTCGCCGTGGCGCCGACTCGCTGGTCGCTCTGGTGGTCACCACGAATCCCGCCGATTTTGGGCGCCTGCCGGTAGCCGCTAGTATCGACCCTCGGTTCGTGTGCTCGCGCGTGCTTCGGCACGAAGGGGCACCGATACCCCTTGGGGTATAGTGTAATTGGCAACACTAGTGATTCTGGTTCACTCATTCTAGGTTCGAGTCCTGGTACCCCAG
>CALLZC010000134.1 GCA_937858995.1 uncultured Nostocoides sp. | reverse complement strand
GCCGCAGACGCGAACAAGGCCCGAACCTCGACCAACATTTCCGTTGGCAAGGGTTCGAGCCTTGTGCGTGCGGTGGACGTGAAGGGACTCGAACCCCTGACCTTTCGCGTGTGAAGCGAACGCTCTAACCAACTGAGCTACACGTCCGGATTGCCGCAGCGCGGCCAGCAGAGCCTACCCGGCCCGCGCGGCCTTGCGGAAATCAGAGGCCGACGACGGTGCGCAGCCAACCCTCCGCGGCATCGGGCAGGAAGGCGGGCACGCCCGAAATGCGGAACAAGAGCCAGAAAATCGCCAGGATGGCGGCGAAGGTCGCCAGGGCAGCCAGGCCCTGGACCCACAGCGGGCGCGCGCGCACCCAGTCGTTCCATTCGCGCACCTTGGTCTTGACCCAGTCAAGCAGGCGTTGCGCCCATTCGAACTCACTGCCCCACAGCGCCAAACCAGCGAAGACGATGATCCACCCCGGCCCGGGGAGAGGCACCAGGAGCAGCCCGCTGACCACGATGATCAGGCCGACCACCCCGATCGCTAGGCGATAGAGCCTCGCGGTGGCGGGGTTGGCCCGGATTTTGCGCCGCCACGCCCAGTCGTCGTCCTGGGCGTCGAGCAGGATGCCGTGATCGTGACGAGCGCGCTCGGTGCGCTCGAGGTCGTCGTGTGTCATGGGTCCACCGCAGCTCCGGCGCGTTCGGCGAAGATGAGCGCCGCCTTCTCGGTCACCGGGCCAGGGGCGGTGAGGCGATGCTCGTCGATGCGCTCGATGGGATAGATATCGCGCAGACTGGAGGTGATGAAGACCTCCTCGCAGGTGCGCAGCACCCCCAGCGGCATCGCGTCCTCGACCACCTCCAGACCTGCCTCGCGACACCACTGAATCGTCAGCTCGCGCGTGATGCCAGCCAGACACCCCGAGGACAACGGCGGGGTATGCAGGGTTCCCCCGACCACCACGAAGAGATTGCTTGCCGTCCCCTCACACAACTCCCCCCGGGTGTTGGCAAAAATCGCCTCGCTAGCGCCCCGCTCGCGCGCGAAGGCGAGCGCGACGACATTCTCCGCGTATGACGTCGTCTTCAGCCCCGCGACCGCGGACCGTTCGTTGCGCGTCCAGGGGGTGACGCACAGGATCCCGGCACCTACGGGCCGCGCCTGGGGGGCGGCGGTCACGACATACGTCAGTGGGGCCGCGTAGCGATCCGAGCCCAGCGGTCCGGACCCCGCGGTGACGGTGAAGCGCAGCCGACCGAAGTCGATGGGGTCGCCGTCGGCAAGAACCGCGCGGATGCCCGCCTCGATGACGGCGATGTCGATGTCGGGCAGCCCTAGACCGGCGGCACTGCGCAGCAGCCGCTGCAGGTGCCGTGAGAGCGCGAAGGGCTGCCCGCGCTCGATCTTGCAGGTCTCGAAGATGCCATCGCCGACGGTCACGCCATGATCGGTCGCTGAGATCGCGGGCGTCTCGCTGTCATACAGCGCACCATTGACCCACACGCGAATCACAGGATTCATGGTGCCACCTCGCCCGAGGCCAGACCGATCAAACGGTGCGCCTTCAACTGCGTTTCCTCCCACTCGGCCTCGGGATCCGACCCCCAGGTGATGCCGGCGCCGGCCCCGAAGTTGAGCATCCTGGCGGCTGGGCCATGTGTCGCCCAAAACGTGCGAATACCCACCGCAAGTTCCGCCTCCCCGGAATCCGCGTCGATCCAGCCCACGGCGCCGCAGTACGGACCGCGGGGAACCGGCTCCAGGTCGGCGATGGTGGCCAACGCCGAGGACTTTGGGGCGCCGGAGACGGAGCCGGGTGGAAAGCTCGCGTCCAGGATCTCGCGCCAGGTCACGCCGGGGCGCAGGCGGCCGGCGACATTGGTCACCAAGTGCACCAACCCGGGGTGCGCGTCCAGGGCGCACAACTCCTCAACAACGACGGTGCCGGGACGGCATACGTGCTGGAGGTCGTTGCGCACTAGGTCCGCGATCATGACGTTCTCGGCATAGTCCTTGGGCAACATCGCCGCCGCCGTCGTGGCCGTGCCCTTGATGGGCGAGGAGAGCAGCCGCTCGCCGGTGCGCCGCAGGTACCGCTCGGGCGAGGCGCAGACGATGTCCACCCCGAGTTCGGGTGCATGAATGAGGGCCTCGTAGGGCGCCGGGTTGCCACGTCGCAGCAGCCGCGCCAGCGCCGGCAGATAGGCATCCTGCGGCAGGTCGTGCGAGAGGATGCGACACAGATTGGCCTGGTAGACCGTGCCCGCGGCGATCCGCTCGCGGATCTCCCGCACGCCCGCGGTGTATGCGGTGCGGTCCAGGCTGCTGCGCCACGGCCCGGTCAGCGGCCGCCAGTCCCGGTACCCCGGCGGGCGCGCCATGGTCCGTCGACCGCGACGCGCGAAGCGGATCGCCGTCATCGTCGACTCGAAGTCGATGACGACGGCCCAGAAACCCTCGGTGAGCTGGTCGACATCGTCGACGACGGCCAGCGCGTCATACGCCGTCATCGCGCCAAACCGAGCCCAGGCCACGCTCGCGATCCTAGGGGCGGGCGTGCGCCACGGGACTAGCCGATACCGTGTCGGGCATGTTTGCCGTTGCCGCCGTCAGCCAGTCCACCACCGATCCGTTGGCCGGATTGCACGTCGGTGAGCTGGCCGAACCCGCCGTGCCGGCCGACTGGGTCACCGTCGATGTGGTGGCCTCGGCCCTGAACCATCACGACCTGTGGTCGCTCAAAGGCGTTGGCCTGCCGGCGGATCGGCTCCCGATGATTCTCGGCTGCGACGCCGTCGGCCACGACGCGCAGGGCAACCGGGTCATTGTCTATCCGGTGATCACCTCCCCCAACTGGGCCGGCGACGCAACGATGGATCCGCGGCGTTCGCTGCTGTCCGAGGTGTTTCCGGGAACCCTCGCCGAGCGGGTGCGGGTGCCCGTCGGCAACCTGGTGCCGGTGCCCGAGGGGCTGCCCTGGGAGCAGGCGGCGTGCCTGCCGACGGCGTGGCTGACGGCATACCGGATGATTTTCACCAATGCTGGCGTGGCGCCCGGGGACACCATCCTGGTCCAGGGTGCCGGCGGGGGCGTCGCGACGGCCGCGATTGCCCTCGGGGCGGCCGCAGGCATCCGGGTTTGGGCGACCTCGCGCGATGCCGCCAAACTGGAGGTGGCGCGCGAGCTCGGCGCCGCAGACGTCTTCGCCTCAGGGGCCCGGCTGCCCGAGCGTGTGGACGCCGTCCTGGAGACCGTGGGGGCGGCGACCTGGTCGCATTCGGTCAACGCGCTGCGCCCCGGCGGCACGATCGTCATCTCCGGCGCCACGTCCGGCGACGCCCCGGCCAGGGCCGAGTTGACGAAGATCTTCTTCAAACAGTTGCGGGTAGTCGGCTCGACCATGGGAACCCGGGAGGAGTTGGCACGCTTGGCGCGCTTCGTCGCGGACCGCGGGATCAGCCCGCTGATCGACTCCGTCCTGCCACTGGCCCAGGCCCGCGAGGGCTTCGCCAAGATGGCCGCGGGCGAGGTCAACGGCAAGATCGTCTTCCGGACCTGAGGTCCTAGCCGAGACCCTCCACGTCGGCGCGGCGCGCGATGGTAGCCGTGGCGCGGCGACAGGCGGATTCGGGCAGGGTTGGCACGATGGCGTCGAGGAAGGCGTAGCGGCGCGCCACCGAGGATTCGTATGCCGTCCCCTCACGCCGAGCGCGTGCCACCCGCCACCAGTCCGCAATGTCACCCCAGCCCGGGGCAGCCAGGGACCCGCCGAACTGCTGGATCGCCAGCGCCGAGCACAAACTGGCAAAGCTCAGTCGGTCGCGCAGCGGCCAGTGCGCGAGGGTGCCCAGGGTGAGCGCCGCACCGAAGACATCGCCCGCGCCGGTGGGGTCGAGGGCATCGACACGCAACGCCGGGACCGCGGCCTCCTCGGCGCTGGTGGCGTCGATCGCCAGCGCGCCCTCAGACCCTCTGGTGACCACCGCCAGGGGCACCCGATCCGCGATCGCATACAGGGCGTCCTGCGCGGTGGCGGTGCGCGTATAGGCCATGGCCTCAGCCGCATTCGGAAAGAAGGCGTGCACGCTGTCCAAGCGATCCAGCACTCCCGGATCCCACCGCTGCGTGGCATCCCAGCCCACATCGGCGAAGAGCAACGAGCCCTGGCTGCGCGCCTGCCGCACCCAGGTGGGAAGCTCCCCGTCCACGTGCTCGGCGAGGTCGATGAGCACGGCGGCAGAGCGCGGCGGGCACCCGATGAACTCCGCCGGCGAGATGGGTGGCGGGTGCCCGTGAGTGACCATGGTGCGATCCCGCTCCACCGACATCGACACGGTGACTGGGCTGTGCCAATCGTGGAAGCGGCGCGAATGGGTCAGGTCGATGTGCTCGCCCGACTCCATGGTCCGCCAGCAGAAATCGCCATAGTCGTCATCGGAGAAGGCGGACGCCAGAGCGGTGCGCAGACCCAGGCGCCTGGCCGCAATGGCGAGGTTGGCGATTCCGCCGGGGCAGGACGCCATACCGTCCGCCCACTCCTCGGTCCCGGGCTGTGGCGTGCGCGCTAGTCCGGTGAAGATGATGTCGAGGAAGACCGTGCCACTGACGAAGACATCGACCGGGGGCGCGTCGGCGGCGCGCACGCCGGCGAGCGGATCGAAGCGGGGGTGCGGCACGGCATACCTCCTGAGCGATCGGGGTCGGCTTCTTGCGGATGTCCGCCCAGCCGGGCCCGGGGACCAGTGGACCATAGTTGTCTGTCATGAAGCTGGTGATTGTGGGCGGCGGCGGCTTCCGCGTGCCGCTGATCCATCGCGCACTGCTGCGCGCCGGCGCAGACCAACCCATCACCCAGGTCGAGTTGCTCGACACCGATCCGGCGCGGCTACACGCGATGCGGCGGGTCCTGGCGCAGTTGGGCGGGCCCGGGAGTGGCCCGGCGCCCGTCGTGCACGCTGGCACCGACGCCGTGACGGCCCTGACCGGGGCGGACTTCGTCTTCTGTGCCATCCGCGTCGGCGGGCTGGCGGGGCGGGTGGCCGACGAGAGGGTGGCCATTGCCCACGGGGTGCTGGGGCAGGAGACGGTCGGCGCGGGTGGCATCGCATTCGGGTTGCGCACCATTCCCGTTGCGGTGTCCTTGGCGCAGGCGATCCGGCGTGTGGCACCGCAGGCCTGGGTCATCAACTTCACCAATCCGGCGGGGATGATCACCGAAGCGATGGGGCCTGTCCTCGGTGAGCGGGTGATCGGCATCTGCGACTCGCCGCTGGGTCTGGCGCGACGGGTCGCCCGGGTGCTGGGTACTCCCCTGTCGGGCTATGCGATCGACTATGCGGGGCTGAACCATCTCGGGTGGCTCCAGGGGCTGCGCGGGAGTGACGGCGATGTGCTGCCGCGCTTTCTTGCCGACGATGCGGCGGTGCTCGCCACCGAGGAGGGCCAGATTTTCGGGGTGGACTGGTTGCGCGCTCAGGGGGTGGTGCCCAATGAGTACCTGCACTACTACGTCTCGCACGGGCACGCCCTCGCCGAGCAGCGGGCTGCCGGGCATCAGACCCGCGGCGAATTCCTGGCGCGGCAGCAGGGCGCCTTCTTCGATGGGGTAGCCCAGGCTCCCGGGTCGGCCCTGAGCCAGTGGGAATCCGTTCTGGCGCAACGCAATGCCACCTATCTGGCGGCGGCACGCGGGCCCGGCGCCGAACGGCATACCGACGATGTGGACAGCGGTGGGTATGAGGGGGTCGCGCTGGAGTTGATGCTCGCCCTCGCCGGTGGGGAGGCCGAGCAACTGATCCTCAACATCCCTGCCGGTGCACGGCTCGGCCTGCCGCCCGATGCCGTGGTCGAACTGCCGTGCCGGGTGCGCGCAGGGGTGATCGAGCCGCTGCCCACGCGCTCGCTGCGGCCCGAGCACCTGTCGCTGGTGCACCAGGTGAAGGCGGTCGAGCGCCTCACCATCGAGGCGACCCGGACCGGCTCCGCGGCAGCGGCCGAGTCGGCCTTTGCGCTGCACCCGCTCATCGATTCGGCGCCCACGGCCCGGGCCTTGCTGCGCGACTACCGGGCTGCGATCCCCCAGGTGGACGCCGTCTTCGCCCCCACGGCGCGCTGATTTCACCAAGTTCTGCTAGCAGAGGTTAGTCAAATCCGCACACTTTCCACGGTGCGCTGATTTCACTAAGTTCTGCTAGGCCGTGTTACGAAAGTTGTTTGAGCCAGCGGCTGATGTTAACGACGCGCACGGTGGCTTGGTATCTGA
>CALLZC010000133.1 GCA_937858995.1 uncultured Nostocoides sp. | reverse complement strand
TTCAAGCAGAAGACGGCATACGAGATAGGAGTCCGTCTCGTGGGCTCGGAGATGTGTATAAGAGACAGGGGCACGATCCCGGCACCGCGATCCGAATCCGCGGCCTCACCAAGAGATACGGATCTCGCAGGGCGGTCGACGGCCTTGACCTCGACATTCGCATCGGAGAGATCTTTGCCTTGCTCGGCCCTAACGGGGCGGGCAAGACGACCACGGTGGAGATCCTCGAGGGATTTCGTGCCCGGGACGGCGGCGAGGTGAGCGTCTTGGGTACCGAGCCCTATGGCGCGGGGCGCGCCCACCGCAGTCGCGTCGGAGTGGTCCTGCAGGCAGCCACCGGTCTCGAACTCCTCACCCCACGGGAGGCGCTGCGCAGCACCGCCAAGGTCTACCCAGACGCCCGGGATGTCGAGGAGGTCATCGCGGCAACAGGGCTGGCCGAGGTGGCAGATGACCGGGTGGGCAAACTATCCGGAGGCCAACGGCGGCGACTGGACGTGGCCCTGGGCATCATCGGCGCCCCCGAGTTGCTCTTCCTGGACGAACCGACCACTGGCTTCGATCCGCAGGCCCGGCGCGACTTCTGGGAGCTGATTCGATCCTTGGCCACGCAGGGCACGACCATCCTCCTGACGACGCACTACCTCGATGAGGCCGAGCAGCTTGCCCAGCGCGTCGGCGTCATCGCCGCGGGTCGTTTGCTCGCACTGGACACCCCGGCCGACCTCGGCGGTCGCGCACGCGAGAAGGCGAGCGTGTCGTGGGAGGAGGGGGGCGAACGGCATACGGTGCACTCTGCGGAGCCCACGGCGGAGATCGCGCGGCTAGCAGCCCGGTTCCACGGCACCGAAATCCCCGCCCTGACCGTGACCCGCCCCTCGCTCGAGGACACCTATCTCGCCCTCATAGCTCCCCACGTCGAGCCGGCCGCACAGGAGCGGGTATGACGAGCCCTCTGACCGTGCTGGCCCTCGGCTGGGATCGGGCGATCCTGGAGATCAAGGTGTACTTCCGAGAGAAGGACCAGGTCTTCTTCTCCTTCCTCTTCCCCGTCCTCATGCTCGCCCTCTTCGCCACCGTCTTCCAGTCTCAGTTCGAGGGACCCGACAACGAGGCGATCGGGCTGAGCGCCGCCCGCTTCTTCCTGCCCGGGATGATGGCTGCGGGCGTGCTGCTGACCAGCTTTCAGACGATGGCCTTGACGGTAGCCACGGAACGCGACGACGGAACCCTGAAGCGGCTGCGGGCGACACCGATGCCCGCGCTGGCCTACTTCCTCGGCAAGGTGGGGCTGGTCCTGGTGACCAGCGTGCTGCAGAGCGCCCTCCTGCTGCTCATGGCCCGGGTCCTCTTCGATGTGCAGCTGCCCACCGAGGCGCGGCAATGGGTGACCCTCGGCTGGGTCTTTGGCCTCGGCGTCGTGTCGGGCACGGTGCTCGGCATCGCCTACTCCTCGCTGGCCACCTCGGCACGCAGCGCCGGAGCGGCAGTGATCGGCCCGGTTCTGGTTCTCCAGTTCATTTCCGGGGTCTATTTCTCCTTCGAGGACATTCCGCAATGGCTTAAGGAAGTTGCCTCGCTCTTCCCGCTCAAGTGGATTGCCCAAGGGATGCGGTCCGTCTTCTATCCCGACTCCTTCGCGAGTCGAGAGATGGCCGGCGTCTGGGAACACGGTCGCATCGCGCTGGTCCTTGTGGCCTGGGCAATCGGTGGTTTGGTCCTCTGCACCACGACCTTCCGGTGGTTCAAGCGGGGGTCCACCTGATCGGCGATGATGAAGGTATGACGGCAGACGGACTGACCTCGCGCGAGCAGTTCGTGGCGTCCTGGCACCGCCAGCAGGCCCTGTGGCACCTGCTGTATGCCGCCGTGTGGGTCGCCGCGCTCGCGGTGACCCTGCTGGACGAGCCCGGCAGCCGGGGAGTGGTGCCGGAGATCGCGTGCCTCCTGGGCATGGCCCTGGCGTACGTGGCACTCGGCGTGCGTGCGCTGACCAAGATCCGGCTCGGCAACGCCCTGGCTTATCACGTGCTGTCGTGGGGATTGCTCTTCGTTATCGGCCTGCTCAATCCAGAAACCGAAGCTTGGGTCCTCTTCTTTGCCCTGTTTCCGCACCTATGGGCGATGCTGCCGGGTCGGCTCGCCGCCGCGGCCACGGTCGTGGTCGTCGCCGTGTGGGCGCTGGTGCGTTGGTCTCAGACCGACTTCGCCTCCCACAATCTCGCACCCACCTTGGTCAGCGCCCTCATCTCGATGACGCTCTCGCTCGCCATGGGACTGTTCATCAACCACCTCGTCGGGCAGGCCGAGGAGCGGGCGACAACGATCGACGAATTGCGGGCGACCCAGGCCCGGCTCGCGACGCTGGAGAGGGATCGGGGAGTTCGTGAAGAGCGTGAGCGGCTCTCCCGAGAGATCCACGACACTCTGGCTCAAGGCTTCACCTCGGTGCTCGCGCTGAGCCGCGCGGCCGGGGCCGCGCTGGGCCGCTCCGATATCGAGACGGCCCGGGAGCGGCTCGCCCTCATCGAGCAGACCGCAGCGGACAATCTGACCGAGGCGCGCCTGATCGTCGCCGAGCTCACCCCGGGTCACCTGCAATCGCGCACCCTGGTCGAGGCCCTGGGCCGGCTCGTCGCGGCGGTGAGCACCGAGGCCGGCCTTCGGGCCAGCCTGGAGAGCATGGGCGAACCGGAGCCGCTCGGCGCTGCCAAAGAGATCGTCATCTTCCGCACCGCCCAGGAGGCCCTGTCCAACGTGCGGCGCCATGCCTCGGCGCGCCACTGCGCCGTCGTGATGTCGTATGTCGACCCGGACCAGGTTGTCTTGACCGTCACCGACGACGGGGTCGGCTTTGAGCCGCAGGCCCGGCCGGCCGGCTTCGGTTTGGACGGCGTGCGGTCCCGGGTCGGTGAGGTCAATGGTGTGGTCGAGGTGATGGCGGCCCCCGGGTCCGGAACCCAGATAAGGCTCCAGGTTCCCCGATGACCGCCCCCATCAGGCTCCTGGTCGCCGACGACCACCCGGTGATGCGAGCCGGTTTGGTCGCGGTACTGATCGAGGAAAGCGATTTCGAGGTGGTAGGCGAGGCCGCCAATGGTGCCGAAGCACTGGCGTTGGTGGCTCGGTTGAGCCCCGACGTGGTCCTGATCGACCTGCGGATGCCGGTGATGGACGGGGCCGAGGCCACCGCGCGAATCACCGCCGGCTCGGCGCCCCCGCAGGTCCTGGTGTTGACGACCTATGACACCGACGCCGACATCATCAAGGCGGTGGAGGCCGGAGCCCGGGGCTATTTGCTCAAGGACGCCCAGCCGGCGGTCCTGGCCGACGCGATCCGACGGGCAGCGCGCGGCGAGACCGTGCTCGCGGCCCCGGTGGCGGCGCGCCTGGCGGACCGGCTGCGGGCGCCGACCGGGCCGCAGTTGACCCCACGCGAGCTCGACGTACTCCGGCTGGTCGCCCGGGGCCACTCCAATGCCGAGATCGGCCGGGAACTCCTCATCGGCGAGGCCACGGTGAAGACCCACCTGATCCGGGTGTTCGCGAAGCTAGAGGTGACGGACCGCACGGCCGCGGTGACGGCCGCATACGCCCGCGGTTTGCTCCACCTCGAGCGGCCCTAGCGCCGGCGGCTGACTGCCGCATACCCCCGCGACCTGCGTAGCCTTCCGGCCCCGGCCTGCGTAACCTCTGCTAGCAGAACTTCGTCGAATCCGCACACCTAGGAAAGTGTGCAGATTTGACTAACCTCTGCTAGGTCGTGTTACGAAAGTTGTTTGAGCCAGCGGCTGATGTTAACGACGCGCACGGTGGCTTGGTATCTGACGGCGAGTTTG
>CALLZC010000132.1 GCA_937858995.1 uncultured Nostocoides sp. | reverse complement strand
GTGTTCGCCGGACCGGTGAACCAGGCGTCCCCGGTGCCGGAGACCCGGATGCCGAAGTCCGTCCCATTGCGCGCCATGGTTGTCACGATCGTGGCGCCCGGGATTCCGTGCGCGGCCAGGGTTGCCAGCTTGCACGCCGGCATCCCCAAATTGAGGAAGAAGTGCTCGTTTGCCCCCGAAAAGCGAACCGCCTCAGCGATATCCGCGGGGGAACCGGTCGCCGTGATGAGATGCGGCAGCAGGTCTCGCAACAGCATCAGGGACCCCGCACGGTTGCGGTTGTGGCCCTCGTCGCCCATCTGCAGCATCTGGGCGATGATCGCCTTGATGTCGATGCGCTCGGCCGCCCGCACGGCCTGTTGCAGCAGCGGCCCGAGAACCGCGTTCATCCAGTGCAGTCGATCGATGACCTCCGGCCCATAGGCGCCATAGCGCAGCACCTTGCCCAACCCCTCGTTGAGCGAACACCAGGACCGGTTGTCATGCACCGGGTCGTGCAACTCATAGAGCCACATGCTCGGGCTGATCACCCCGGCCATCGGGCCCACCGCGTCGCGATGGTGACAGGGCTCGAGCGTGATGCCTTCTCCGGCAGCGAGTTTGGCCTCGGCCTCGGCTGGCGTGGCGGCCATCCCCTCGAAGAGCATGGCCCCGATGAGCGCGCCCCGCATCGGCCCGCTGGCCCGCTCCCACTGCAACGGCGGACCCGCGTGCAAGAAGGTGCCCCGCTCCAGGCCAAGGGCCTGTGCGGCCGGGCGCACATCGACCAGATCGGCGCCGGCCGCGACCATCCGCTCGAACGCGAGCCGGTTGGCGGCCTCCCGGCGCGCGTCGAGCAGCACACGGCGCAAGGCCCCCACGTCGACGCCGGCCATCGGCGGCTGCCACCGAGCCTGCGTGACCTGCACCGCCTGCTCGGCCAGCGCCTCGCTGAACAGCCCCGCACCCACCGCCGCCACCACCGGCTCGCGCGGCAGCGCCACGGTCGCGCTCGTATGCGGTGTCCGCGCGCCGCCCGTGCTCACCAGTTCGCTCATCGCCGCGCGATGGCTCGCGTCCGCCCCGCTGGTGGGCCTAGGCGCGCCCCCGGTGAGGTGCCGCACCGCTGCCCTCGTGGCCTGCGCATTCGAGAGGTATGCCGTGGCCCCGGCCTCCACGAGCGCCGCAGCGCAGCGCTCCAAGCCCTGCGGATCCCCGTGGGTGCCAAGGAGGGCCACGACGACCGGCAGATCGCGACCGGCGTCGGCGGCACGTGCTCGCGCGTCGCGGATGGCGGCCGCAAGCTCGCCTGCCGGATCGGGGTGGGCGCCATACCCCAGGACCAGGTCAAGCAGCAGCACCCCGCAGGTCGGGTCCATGCTCTCGGCCCGGATGCGGTCCAGGCGCAGCGATGGGTCGATCATCGGGTGAGCCCGCCCGCGCGTCAGCCCGTCGTCGCCAAAGTCGATGACCATGTGCCCGCCGTTCGCGGCGAAGTCCGGGCCGAGGGCCAACTCGGGCGCCAGCGGGATGTTCGAGCGAATCGGGCCCAGGGACTCGCCAGCGATGAGCATGGCCTCGTCGGCCAGCGTTCCGCCACAAAAGAGTCCGCGCAGGCTGCGCGGCGGACCGGCCGGACTGGTTGCCGGCGCACTGGTTGCCGCTGCAGTGCGTACGGGAGCCGTCTCGGCGTCGCTGGGCGGCGTGCCCCAGGACGGCCAGGCTGAGATGTCCTGACCGGAGGTGGCCAGGGCCGAGGTGAGCGCGGAGGTCAGGTCCGGCAGGCCCGCCCCGAGGATGGCCCAGTGGACGGGCAGGGGCAGCCCCGCGGCATACGCCCTCAGCTCGGCAAGCACCTGCTCTGCCGGCGGCTTCGAGACGACGATGATCGACTCCGTCCCAGCGTCCGCGGCGAGCATCGCCAGCGCCGCTCGGGTCGCGCGCCCGCCCACGTCCGCCGACAGATCGCGACCGCCGACACCGAGGACATGGCTCACCCCCACGCCGGCCGCATCGAGAAGGCACATGAGCTGTTGCGCGCCGGTGCCCGAGGCCGCGACCATCCCCACCGATCCGGCCTGCACCACATTGGCGAATCCCAGGGCGACACCGCTGACCACGGCCGTCCCGCAATCCGGACCCATCACCAGGACTCCGCGTGCTCCCGCGGCGTCCTTGAGGGCTACCTCGTCCTCGAGCGCCACATTGTCGCTGAAGATCATCACGCTCAGGCCGGCCGCAATCGCGTCCATCGCCTCGGTCGCGGCGTGCTCGCCCGGCACCGAGATCAACGCCAGGTTCGCCGCACCCGCGGTGATGGCGCCGCCCAGGGTGACCGGCTCCGGGGGCGCGCCGAAGCCAGCCCCGGTCGATCGCGCGGCCGACGTCAATGCGGTCAGCGTCGCATCCACGGCATCCAGGCCGGCGGTCACGGCCTGCTGGGAGTCGCCCTGCAGGGCCACGACGATGTCATTGACACCCACACCGGCTGGCACGGTGAACCCCATGCCCGCGAGCACCTCTAGGTTGAGTTCGGTACCCATGGCCACCTGGGCTGCCGTGATCCCGGGGGTGGCCGCGATCGTCGCGGACACCTGCATGAGGGTCACGGAGTCGTAGTAGGCCCCGCGGCGGATGTCGACGAACTCAGGCATGGGCGGTTTCCTTCACGATGGGACCGAGCGGGCTGGTCAGTGGTGGCGTGAGCAGGTCGAGCGTGGTGTCGACGCCGCGCACGAGCGCATCGCCGGAGGTGTGCCCGATCGTGAGCACGGCCGCGCGGGCCTGGGAGGCCAGGTCCACGTCGGCATCGAATCGGGCCTGCACATAGGTCACGAGGTCGGGCACGGCATACCCGTCCGCGGCCGCGCGCAGCAGGGACGCGGACAGCGCGCTCGTGCGACTCAGCAGGGGTTGGGTCGCCAGGGCCAGGCGCGGGTCGCCCGCGGCGTATGCGACGAGGAGCGCACCGCATACCTCGTCGTCGCCCTCGGGGGTCAGGCCGGGCCCCCGGCCGATGCGCTCACGGGCCCACCCCAGCGGCGGTCCGTGCAGGTCGATCGGGTGCTCCCGCACCCGAACGCGCGCTGGCCGCCAGGTGCGCACGGCGCGGATGGTGCGGCGTGGCAGCCGGATCTCATGGCCGTGGGTGACCACCCGATCGCCGGCAGCCACCCCCCAATGCACCGCCGCGGAGGCGATCGGCAGCCGCCACGCCGTGGGCAGCGCGAGTCCGTCGGAGGTGACCACCGCCAACACACCGGCGTCTCGCCGATGCAGGTAAAGCGCTGTTCGGTATGCCGCGAGCACCCGCCAGCGCCGCGCCCGGCCGCCGTGCCCGGTCCCCGTTGCCGCATCGACGGGGGGAGCCAGGGGCGAGCGTGCAGCGAGAAGCATGACCAGACGTTAGCGAGCCGGGTCCGTGCCCCCTCATATCCAAACTTGCCAACGATCCCGCAGCAACCGCCGTCCTCTTGCCAGGGGTGATCGCCAGCGTGTCGCCAGCGGCAACCTGCGTCCTCGTGCCAGGCACAATGCCGACGCGTCGCCAGCGGCAACGACGGTCCGGCCGCCAAAGGTACCCAGGAGCCGACCATCGCTGGCTAGACCAGTTCACTCAGTCGCTCCTGTCCGCTCCTGTGCGCTCGGTCCTTGGGGTCGCTGGGATGCTTCCCGGTCCTTGGGGGCCCGATTACCATCGCCGTATGGGGTCTGATGCCAGCGCGGGAGCGGGGACGGCGCAGGTGGCGACGGGGCCTCCGCTGCCATCCGAGGGGGGCCCGGCACCGCATACCGTCCCGCCGGAGCTGGACGGAGCGCAACTGCGGGAGTTCGCCGAGCAACTCGCTGCCGCCCTGCGCCGCGAGGAGGAGGTGCACGGGTCGCTGATCAGCGTGGTCGTGGCCGGTGGCTCGCTCTTCGACCTGTGCGGCGCGCTGGCCGGGCTCATCGACGCCGTCATCATGATCACCACCACCGACGGACGGGTCATTGCCCAGGCGGGCGACCCGGAGGCGGTGGCGGCCGCGAGCCGCACCGAGGCCTTCGACCCGACCGGCAGATTCCTCGTGGAGCGTGAGCCGGTGGGGGAGCGCAGCGGGGCGGGCGACTGGGTGCGCCGGGTCACGGTGCGGATTGTCGGTGGCAGCGGGGTGGAGGGTCGGATGGTGGCCTTCTCGAGCGACAAGCCGATGTCGGGCATCGACATTCATCTCTTGGAACGCGGTGCAAGCGTCGCCGCGCTCGCCATCGCCCGGGAGCAGGCCGTGCAGGCGGTCGAGAGCAAGTACCGCGCCGAGTTCCTGCGTGACGCCCTTGCGGGGCGAGTTGGCGGCAGCGTCGAGGCGATCGCGCATGCGGACAGTCTTGATTGGACCTTGGCCGATCGGATGGTGGTCGTCGTCGCGGAGACCGACGAGGACGACCGGGTGAGCGAGCGCACGGCCGAGGAGGTGCGTGCGCTGCAAGAGCGCTTTGCCCGGGCTTGGGTTCGGGCGGTCGGCGCGCGCGACCGACGCGCCCCCGTGATGGGCTTCAGCCAGGAAATCGTTGCGCTGCTGGCGCTGCCAGATGAGGCAGCAACCGAGCGGATCATGGCCACTGTGACCGACCTGGCGCGCGTGGTCCGCGGTGACGGGGGTGGTGGTCGGCGCACCTTTTCCACTGGGGTCTCTCGCCCGGTGACCAGCATCGAAAACCTCCCGGTGGCCTATGCCGAGGCGCTGCGGGCGGTCGCGGTCGGCCGCCAAAAGCACGGCGCCGGGGCCATCACGCACTTCGACGAGCTGGGGATCTACCGATTGCTCTCGCTGGTGCCCGATTCGGTCGAACTGCGGCAGTTCGTCGACGACGCCCTCCGTGAACTGGCCACCGATGACAATCCCGAGAATGCCGGGCTGCGGACCACCTTGTCGGTGCTCATCGATACCAATCTCAATGTGGCGGAGGCGTCCCGCATCCTGTTCTTCCACTACAACACGCTGCGCTATCGGATCGCGAAGCTCGAGCGGATGCTGGGGCCCTTTACGAGTGACCCCCAGTTGCGGCTCACGCTGGCCCTCGCGCTCAAGGTCTTGGAGATGCGCGGACTGTCCCAAAACCGCAGGTCAAGCACTCTGAACTAGACCTCGGCGGACCGATGTCCGCGACGGGACACGCAGGGAGTCTTGCCAACATGCAGCCCCATCCGATGTCAGCAATTGCTCGGTTCAGGACTGCGTTCGCCCCACTAGCGTTCGAGCAACCCGGATTGTCGGGGTGTTGGAGCGCCCGCCTGGGCGCCGAGCAGGTTGGAGAGATCCATGTCCGCCTTTGGTTGGAAACTACATGGGGACGGCAGCCTTGCCGGACCCGACGATGTCGTCGCGCCTGACGAACGCCTGTCGTGGGGGCGGACCGTCGGTCTGGGTGCCCAGCACGTGGTCGCGATGTTCGGTGCGACCTTCGTCTTCCCGCTGGTGATGGGCCTGAACCCGCAACTGGCCATCATGATGAGCGGTCTGGCGACCATCCTGTTCTTGCTCATCGTGAACGGCAAGGTGCCCTCCTATCTCGGGACCTCGGCGTCCTTCGTCGGCGGGGTGGCGGCGATCCGCGCCCAGGAGGGCGCGACCTCGGCCACCGTCACCGGTGCCATCCTGATCGCCGGCCTGGTCCTCGCCGCCGTCGGCGTGCTCATCCACTTCTTGGGTTCCGGTGTGCTGCACCGAGTGCTGCCCCCGGTGGTCACGGGCGCCGTCGTGATGCTCATCGGCTTCAACCTGGCGCCCGTGGTTGCCGGCATCTACTGGCCGCAGGATCAGTGGGTCGCGCTCGCGACGATGCTCTTCACGATCGTCGTTGCCGTGGCCTTCAAGGGCTTCATCGGCCGAATCTCGGTCTTCCTTGCGCTCATTTTCGGCACCCTGCTCTCCTTCCTTCTCGACAAGACGGTCGGTCCGATCACCTCGGTGCTCGGTGGGGCCAGTGAGGCCACCACCCACGACCGGTGGAACACCTCGGGCATCGGGCCAGCCGACTGGTTCGGCCTACCGCCGAAGACGGCCATCGGCCCCGACGGGCTGGAAGTTGCCGGGTGGCATATGCCGACCTTCTCCATGACGGCAATCCTCCTCGTCTTGCCCGCGGTCATCGCCCTGGTCGCCGAGAACACTGGTCACGTCAAGGCCGTGGCCGAGATGACCGGCAAGGACCTCGATCCGATGATGGGTCGGGCGATCGCCGGCGACGGGGTCGGGACAGCCTTCGCCTCCTTCTTCGGCGGTTCGCCGACCACGACGTATGCCGAGAACATCGGTGTGATGGCGGCGACCCGGGTCTACTCCACCGCCACGTATTACGTGGCCGCCGCCGTGGCCGTTCTCTTCGGTCTGTCCCCGAAGTTCGGCGCCCTCGTCTTCTCCGTGCCGGGCGGTGTCCTCGGCGGGATCACGGTCGTCCTCTACGGAATGATCGGCCTGTTGGGCGCCAAGATCTGGAAGGAGAACGGGGTCGACTTCGCCAACCCCATCAACCTGGTCCCGGTCGCCGCCGGCATCATCATCGGCGTCGGTGACGTGCAGATGAAGTTCTCCGACAACTTCTCGCTCGGCGGGATCGCCTTCGGCACCATCGTCGCCGTCGGCGCCTACCACCTGGCCAAGGCGTTGGCGCCGGCATACCTGCGGCAGCGCGCCGAAGGCACCGCTATTGCCGTGGGCGACTATGTCTATGGCGATCAGGACGGGGTCGACGATTTGCTCCAGGAGGACAAGCCGGAGGACTTCTACGGTCACCGGCCCAAGGACTGACGCGTGCGGTGCGGACCCCGAGACCAGCCTCGGGGTCCGCATCACCTTCCTGACATTTCCAGGATTCCCGACCGATGGACCCCTTCCCCCGACGACGCGAGAGAGGCAGGATCGAACGGTGAAGCCCGCACCCTTCGCGTACCACGCGCCGCGCACCCTCGCCGAGGCGATCGAGGTGCTCGGTGCGTTGGGCCACGACGGCAAGATCCTCGCGGGTGGGCAGAGCCTCATACCCATGCTCTCGATGCGGCTGGCCGCACCCGCCCATCTCATCGACATCAATGCGGTGGCGGGACTCAACGAGATCGCCGTCACGCCGGAGGCGGTCCGCGTGGGGGCCACCGTGCGGCACCGCGCCCTGGAGCGGTCACCGCAGGCGTATGCCGTCCTGCCCCTCCTGCGGCAGGCGCTCGTCAACGTCGCCCACCCGGCAATCCGCAATCGTGGCACCACCGTGGGGTCGATTGCCCATGCGGACGCGGCCGGTGAGATGCCCGCCGTGGCGGCGCTCACCGGCGCTGTGATGGAGGTGGCGGGGCCAGGGGGCCCCCGCGAGATCTCGGCTGCCGACTTCTTCACCGGTCCGTTGGAGACGACCTTGGCGCCGGAGGAGATCCTGACCGCCGTGCGCTTCTCTCGATTCCCCGAGGGAACCCTCACGGGTTTCCTTGAATCCGCTCGCCGCAGTGGGGATTACGCGATGGCTGGAGTGGGCGTTGCCGTCACTGTCAAGCAGGGATCGATCGTGGCTGCGCGGGCGTCCTTTGTCTCGGTCACCGACATTCCGGACGTGCTCGATCTGACCCCCGTCCTCGCCGACGTCAGCGCCCAGGACCTGCCGACTCGGTGGGATGACCTGCGTGGCGCGGTGCGCGAGCATGTGAGTCCCGAGTCCGACATCCACGCCAGCGCGGACTACCGGCGGATGCTTGCTGGCGAACTGACCTGCCGTGTGGTGACCCAGGTGATGACACGATGACGGCCGAACACTCGAACCTGGCCGCAGCGCAGGGTGGCGCAACCGTCATACCCGTCGCGGTGATCGTCAACGGAGTCACCCGCGGTGCCACCGTCCCGGCGCGGCGGCTGCTGTCTGATTTCCTGCGCCACGACCTGCGACTGACCGGCACGCACGTGGGGTGCGAACACGGTGTGTGCGGGGCCTGCACGGTGCTGCTCGACGGTGAGCCGGTGCGCTCGTGCCTGATGTTCGCCGTCCAGGCCGCCGGCCGCGAGGTGACGACGGTCGAGGGGTGCGGGACGCTCGCCGAACTCGGCCCGGTGCAGCAAGCGTTCGCTGATTGCCATGGGCTGCAATGCGGTTTCTGCACACCGGGTTTCGTCACAACCATTACGGCCTATCTGCGCGAGAATCCAACGCCGACCGAGGCGGAGGCACGTGAGGCCATCTCCGGGAACCTCTGTCGCTGCACCGGCTATCAGAACATCGTCAAGTCGGTCCTGCGGGCGGCGGACCTGATTGGGGAGCAATCGTGACGACCAAGCTCTTCGGGGCTCCCATTGCGCGCCGAGAGGACCCTCGGCTGGTGACCGGCAACGGGCGCTATCTCGATGACCTGGGGCACACGGCATATGAGGCTGCCTTTGTGCGCAGCCCGCACGCGCACGCACGGATCGTCGACATCGACGTCACCGATGCCCTCGAGACCCCGGGGCTCATCGGGATCTGGAGTCACGAGGATCTCGGCGGCGCCGTCGGCGAGCCGCTGCCGCTGCTGATCCCGCACCCGGCGCTGACCCACCCACGCACCGGGTATGCGCTGGCCGCCGGCGAGGTCAACCACGTCGGCGAGGCCATTGCCCTGGTCGTCGCCGAGGACCGGTATGCCGCGGAGGACGCCGTCGCCCGGATCCGCGTCGACTACGACTTCTTGACGCCCGTTGTCGGCTTGGAGAAGGCCCGTGCCGCAACGGATCTCGTGCACGCCGAGGTCCCGGGCAATGTGGCCGCGAACCTGCGTCAAGAGGTCGGCGACGTCGATGCCGCGATGGCTGCCGCGCCCAATCGCCTGCGACTCGATCTGACGATCGAGCGCAGCGCGTGTATGCCGATGGAAGGCAAGGGCGTCTATGCGAAATGGGACTCCGATGCCGAGCATCTGACGCTATGGTCCTCGACGCAGACCGCGACCGGGGTGCGCGCGGCGGTGGCGGCACGGCTTGGACTGCCGTTGGCGAAGGTCGACTGCATCGCCCCGGACGTCGGTGGTGGGTTCGGGGTCAAGATCATGCACCCGTGGCCGGAAGAGGTGCTGATCCCTTGGGCGGCAAGGCTTCTCGGGCATGATGTGAAGTGGACCGAGGATCGCCGCGAGCATTTCATCTCCTCTTCGCACGAGCGCGGGCAACTGCAAGAGGTCGAGGTTGGCTTCGATGACGACGGCCGGGTGCTGGCCCTGGACGTCAAGTTCTGGCACGACAACGGGGCGTTCACGCCATACGGCATCATCGTCCCGATCATCACGGCGACTCAATTGCTCGGGCCCTACAAGCCCGGTGCCTATCGCGTCGAGTTTTGGTCGCTCTATACCAATACCGTTCTCGTGACTCCCTATCGGGGCGCTGGCCGACCGCAGGGGTGCTTCGCGATGGAGCGCACGATGGATGCGATTGCCGACCACTTGGGCATCGACCGGGCTGAGGTCCGCGGCCGGAATTTCATCCAGCCGGCCGAGATGCCCTATGACCACGGGCTGATGTTCCAGGATGGTCGTCCCCTCAAATACGACAGCGGTGACTTCCCCGCCTCGCTTGCCAAGCTCAAGGAACTGGTCGGCTGGGAGGACTTCGCGACCTATCGCGAGCAGGCCGCCGCGCAGGGCCGCCGGGTGGGGCTGGGCATCGGCTGCTATGTCGAGGGAACGGGGGTTGGGCCGTATGAGGGGGCGCATGTCGTCATCGAAACGTCGGGTCGAGTCAATGTCGCCACCGGGTTGACCACTCAGGGTCAGGGACACCAGACGGTTTTCGCACAAATCGTCGCTGACGAGCTGGGTGTTCCTCTGGAGAGCATTCACGTCACCACGGGCGACACTCGTCGAATGCCTTATGCCGTAGGCACATTCGCCTCGCGCGCGGCCGTTATGAGTGGGAACGCCATCGCCTTGGCTGCGCAAGCAGCACGCGCCAAAGCACTCAAGATCGCGGCGGACGCGCTGGAGGTGTCGGCCGACGACCTCGAAATCGTCGACGGCCGGGTTCGGGTCAAGGGAGCTCCCGACACGGGCATGAGCATCGGAATGACCGCGGTGCTTTCGAACCCGCTGCGCTATGCCTTCGACGACGCGGCTCAGGCCGCAACGCAGTTCGCCGGGACCTTCGATCCGGACAAGCCGCCGGTTGGCGATGACGAGGAACCGGGGCTCGAGGGCCGGGACTTCTACTCGCCAACCCAAGCGACCTTCGCCAATGGCATGCACGCCGCGATTGTGGAAACCGATCCCGTGACTGCCGAGATCACGATCCTGCGCTACTGCGTCATTCACGACTGCGGCATGATGATCAACCCAATGATCGTCGAAGGGCAGGTGCACGGCGGGGTTGCGCAAGGAGTGGGTGGCGCGCTCTATGAGCGGATGGTCTATGACGAATCCGGACAGCTGCTCAACGCCAGTTTCATGGACTTCCTGATGCCCTATGCGACGGAGGTCCCACACGTGGAGACGGATCATCTGGAGACTCCCTCGCCCCTGAATCCCTTGGGGATCAAGGGTGCCGGGGAGGCAGGGTGCATCCCGGTGACCGCCGTCATCGCCTCGGCCATCGAAGATGCCGAGGGCTTCCCCATCACCTCCATGCCGATCTCGCCGGTCGAGTTGTGGGAATTGCGCCAGCGGCACGAGCGCGGGGAGCTCCCGTCGTTGCATCGGCGCGCCGATGAAGCCACTGCAAAGGAGCAGCAATGAAGATCTCCGGTACGCACTCGCTGCAAGCGCCCGTCGAGCAGGTGTGGGCCGCCTTCATGGATCCGGCGGTGCTGGCCCGCACCCTGCCAGGGTGCGAGACCCTGACCGAGACCGGTCCGGACGCCTACGCCATGCGGGTCACGGCCGGTGTCGCCGCCGTCAAGGGGACCTATGACGGCACCGTCGCCATCACCGAAAAATCGCAGCCTGGTTCGTTCACGATGGCCGCCCAGGGTGCTGGTGGACCGGGAACCGTCGCGGCGGATGTCGTGGTGCGCCTGACGCCCTCGGCCGCGGGCGGCACCGATCTGACCTATGAGGCGGACGCAGTCGTGGGGGGGATGATCGGCGGAGTCGGTCAACGGATGCTGACCGGAGTCACGCGCAAGATGGCCGGTGACTTCTTCAAGGCCGTCGATGCAGACATTGCCGGTTTTCGCGCTCCCGCTCCCGCCACGGGCGCTGGGCCGGACGCGGGGGCAGTCAGCGGGGCACCCGCTGGTGGGCCAGCGACATACGGCGGTCGTGCGGATGCTACTTCCACCCGGATGGCTTTGGGGGAGAGCGGTTTTGCGCTGGGGGTTGCGGTCGGCGGGCTCGTGGCCTTGGCTGGCGTGGCCCTCGGCGCCGCCATCCGGGGCGCGTCTCGATGAAGGCGTTCACGGCGGCGGCCATCCAGCTGGCGCCGGTGCCCGGGCCGTTGACGTCGGAGTCGATCGCGGCCAATGTCGCCCGCTGTGTGGATTTCACCCGGCGGTGCGTCGAGGCGACTGGGGCGGAGCTGGTCGTCTTGCCCGAGTCCGCGACCACCGGGTTCACCCCGGACTGCAGCCCGGGCGAGCTCTGGGATCTCGTCAGCGACCTCCCCGGCGGGATCATCGCCCCGCTGCAGGGGGTGGCTCGCGACTTGGGCGTGATCGTGTGCGTCGGGACCTATGAGCGCGGCCCCGAACGCGGGATCGTCTACAACTCCTCGGCGTTGATCGACAGGGACGGACAGGTGCTGGGCGTCTATCGCAAGACGCACCCGTTCTGTTCCGAGATCATCACGGGCGGCGGCTGGGTCACGCCGGGCGACACGGTGACCGTCTGTGACACCGACCTGGGTCGGATCGGGATGATCATCTGCTTCGACGGCGACTACCCGGAGCTGTCCCGGATCCAGGCGGTTCAGGGGGCCGAGGTCATCTGCCGGCCTTCGGCTCTGCTGCGCTCCGCCGACATCTGGGAGCTGACCTCGCGGGCACGGGCGTATGACAATCATGTGTATGTCGTCGGCGCCAACGCCGTCGGCGTCGACCCGGCAGGGGTCCTCTATTTCGGCAACTCCCACATCGTCACCCCGATCGCGCAGATCGTGGCCAAGGCTGCCACCCATGAGGGATGGATCAGCGCGCGCCTGGACCCGGCAACCGCGCTCGCATCGCTCACGCCCGGATCGAACATCGGCCAGGCCTTCGACCACCTGCGGGACCGCAACCTGGACCTCATACGCAATCATCGCGACGACCTGGAGCGTCCGGCGCGGACCTCCTTCCCGCACGCGTGACAGCCGTCGCCCCGACGGGGGGAAGTTCGATGAGAGGGGCCTCATACCCCTCTCACGGGGTCCTCATGCTGAACCACCAGAGTCGTTGACGTAGCCGGAGAACCGCTCCGGCACGAACTGGAGGTTAGTCATGAAGCGTCTCCTGTCCACCCTGTCGTGCGTCCCCGTCGCTCTCACCGCGATGGTGATCCTCGCGCCGAGCGCCTCCGCCGAAGAGCGGCAATGCCGAGGCGCGATCGGCGCGGTCACCCTCGACAACGTCCATGTGCCCGATGGGGCCACCTGCACCCTGAATGGCACCTCGCTCAAGGGCTCGCTGACCATCGGGCGCGGTGCGACCCTGACCGCGAAGTCCGTGAAGGTCATCGGCAACATCCAGTCCGAGGGACATCGTCTCGTGCGGGTCTATGACTCGCGCGTCGGCGGCAGCATCCAGCTCGAGCAGGGCGGCGGGCTCGATGTGCGGCGCAATGTCGTCAACGGTGACGTCCAGGTCTTTTCCAACACCAGGGGGACCAAGACCATCACGCGCAACCGGATCGACGGCAACCTGCAGTGCAAGGCCAACAACCCGGCTCCCGTGGGCGGCGGCAATATCGTCGGCGGCAACAAGGAAGACCAGTGCCGCCTGCTGTGAGCGTCTGAGTTGGACCCGGGGCTTCCCGCCCCAGACCTTTCCCCCGGGTTCCCGCCTAACCTCTGCTAGCAGAAGTTCGTTGGGGGGCAGCGGGATCCGAGCCTCAGGCGCGGAGGCGGTAGCCGGCTCCCCGGACCGTCTCGATGGCGTCGGCGCCGATCTTGCGGCGCAGGTAGCGCACATACACATCGACGACATTCGAGCCCGGATCGAAGTCAAAACCCCAGACGTGGCTGAGCAACTGCTCGCGGCTCAGGACCTGCCCCGGATGTCGCAAGAAGGTCTCGAGTAGCACGAACTCTCGGGCGCTGAGATCGCTGGCCCTGCCCTGGGCGCTGACCCGTCGGGAGCGCAGGTCGAGTGTGACCCCGCCCGCCGTGAGTTCGCCGACCGGGTGCACCTCGGCCGAGGGTGCCGGACGCAGTCGGAGCCGGATGCGCGCCAGCAGCTCACCGAAGGCGAAGGGCTTGGACATATAGTCATCCGCGCCACCCTCCAGGCCGGCGATGGTGTCGCCCGTCGAGTCCCGCGCCGTGAGGATGATGACCGGTATGACGCAGCCGCTGGCCCGCAGCCGTCGCAACACCTCGAACCCGTCCATCCCGGGCAGCCCGATGTCGAGGACGACCAGCTCGAACTCACCGTGGACGGCCAGGGCCAAAGCACTCGGCCCGTCCTGAGCCACTTCGCACATCAAGCCACTGGCCCGCAGGCCCTTGGCGATGAAGGCAGCGATGCGCGGCTCGTCCTCCGCGATGAGTATGCGGCTCATCCAGACTCCCAAGGCCGCGGGGTGGGGACCCGGAGCGTGGTCACCGAGACGGCGCCCGGGGAGACGGTGCGGGTGATGCCAAGCTCGGGCTCGGTCGCATCGGGCTCGCCGATGGGCAGCGCGATGATGAACAGTGCCCCACCGGCCGGGCTCGCGGCCGTCACCGACACGGTGCCGGAATGGGCGACAGCGATGGCACGCACGATGGCCAGCCCCAGCCCGGTCCCGCGCGACCCATCGCGGTCCGCTGGTCCGCTCTGCCAGCGCTCGAAGATGACCTGGCGATCGGCAACCGGGACCCCCGGGCCGGTGTCGCGGACCCAGAACTGCACGTGAGTTTGCGTGAAGGCGCACCCCATCCCGATGGCATCGCCGTCACGCGTGACGGCTACGGCATTGGCGGCCAACTGCAGGAGGGCCTGGGTGAGTCGGTGTGGGTCGATGACGGCCAGGCCGCCCGGAGCGGAGTCCACCTGCCATGCCCGCGGCGCGAGGGAGGATGCCTTGTCCACGACGCGTCGCACGAGATCGGCGACGTCCGTCGGCTGCGGCGTCAGGAAGTCCGGCCGGCGAGCCTTAGCCAGTACCAGCAGATCCTCGACCAGTCCGCTCATCCGGTCCAGTTCATCGATGGCGAGGTCACGCGTGCTCAGGACGTCCTCCACTTTGAGCGGATCCATCAGCTCGAGATGACCGCGAATCACGGTGATGGGGGTGCGCAACTCGTGTCCGGCGTCATCGAGCATGCGCCGCTGAGAGCCGAGCGCCTCTTGGAGGCGATCAAGCATCCCATTGAAGGTCTGGCCGAGAGCGGCCAACTCGCGGTCGCCCCGGACTTCGATCCGCCCGCTCAGGTCGGAGTCGCTGATTCGCGCCGCCGTCGCGCGCAACTCATGCACCGGCCGCAGGATGCGCGCGGTGAACAGCCACGCCGCGCCGACGAGGGCGGTCCACGCGAGGACTGCCGCGACGGCATACGTGCGGATGGTGTCTCCCAGCTCGGCCAACTCGCGGTCGAGGAAGTATGCCGCGACATAGTGGTTGACGCGCTGATGCACGGTGAACGGCATCACGGCGTAGGTGACCCGGCCGAGCTCCGGCGAGCGGAACTCGCCAAAGGCCGGTGCGGTATGCCGGGTGACCTCGCCACGGAAGTCCAGGTCGCCTTGTAGGGTCCCGCCCCCGTCGGCCGGAACGACGATTGCCCCGGCGAGGAAGCCGAGGTGGGTTTCGTGCTCATCGGGAACGTTGCGCTGCATGGACACGTCGATGAGCCGCTCGGCGGAGGCGAATGCCGATCCCGTCTCCGGGTCGAGACCGCTGGCCAGGCCCCGGAACTCGGCCATCTCCTGGCTGAGCAGCCGCTCGACGCGCGACTCGATGCGCTCGCGTTCCACGACCAAGGCCGCCGCGCCCGCGCCAGCGAGACTGAGCGCGGCGAGGCCAGCGACTGTGGCGATGATCCGGGTCCGCAGCGGCATGAAGCGGACGGCTCCCGAGGGAGCACGATGCAGCTGGCGGTAGGTGCTAGTCATCGCCCCTGTCATCGTCGCCGCCCCTGTCTCGGTCGTCACGATCGTCGTCCCGGTCGTCCCGGTCGCCGCCGCGGTCATCTCGATCGTCGTCCCGGTCGTCCCGACCGCCGCCCTGCGTTCCGCGGTCGTCGTTGGCATCGTCATCGGCTGGGGGCCGAGCTGTGGGAGTCCGAGGGGTCTGAGGTGCGGGGGCCGAACGGGTCGCGCGCGCGGTCGGGGGCGCTGGGGTGCTGGCCTTCTGCGTCTCCCGGGGTCGGGCGGCCTCGGTGCCGGGAGCGGTCTTCGGGGGGGCCGGCACGGATTCGATGTGCGGGGGTCTGGCAATGGGGAAGGGTGAGGCGATGGTCCCTCCCGCCGGGGCGCTCAGCCCGGCGCGGTCGAGATCCAGGGCCGAACCGAGATCCGGGGTGCCACGCCCGGCGCCGGAGAACGCCAAAATCACCATGAGCCCCGCGGCGAAGAAGAGGGCCCACAGGCCGACGAGCGCGCGCTTGGTCATGGGCTCAATGGTCACAGGTGTCGCACCGGAATGCACCAGTGCGCGGATGAGAGTGCTCTCATGGTCCCCGACGCCCGGGACTGACCCGTCTTAGCAGAGGGTGCGCTCAGATCCACAGGATGCATCCTGTGGATCTGAGCGCACCCTTTGCTAGCAGAGGTTAGAAAGGGGGGTTGGGCGAGAACCGGGGGTGGCGGGCCCGCGCCGTTGGCAGACATTGCCAAGGCGAGCCACCGCATACCCCTATTGAATGGGCTCATGGCTGACACGGGCACCAGAGCCGGGCACCGCCGGATCCGCATCGGCATCGACACCGGTGGGACATTCACCGATGTGGTGGCCTTCGATGAGGACACGGGCGCCTTGCTGACTACCAAGACCCCGAGCACCCCAGGCAATCCGGCGGACGGCTTCATCGCCGGCATCGAGAAGATCCTCGCGCTGCTAGGCGCCACCGGCTCCGACATCACGGCCGTCGCCCACGGCACCACGGTCGCAACCAACAAGCTGCTCGAAGGCAAGGTCGAACGGCTCGGTTTCATCACGACCGAGGGCTATGAGTTCATGCTCGAGATCGCCCGACAGGCCGTCCCGGATGGCTACGGCAACTCCTATTTCTGGGTCAAGCCGCCCCGGATCGTCGCTGCCGATCACGTCCGCACGGTGGGCGGCCGAATGGACTTCCAGGGCAACGAGATCCGTCCCTTCGACGAGGAGTCCGCCGTTGCCGCGGCGCGCTGGTTCAAGGAGCAGGGAATCACCACGCTCGGGGTGTGCTTCCTGCACTCCTATGCCGATGACCGCCACGAACGGGCCATGCGCGAGATCCTGCGCCGCGAGCACCCCCACGCGATCGTCTCCATCTCTTCCGAGGTGTTGCGCGAGTACCGCGAGTATGAGCGGGCCATGACCACGCTGGTCGATGCGGCGGTCAAACCCAATGTCAGCCGCTATGTCAGCAATATCGCCGCGCGCTTGCACGCGCTGTGGGCGGGTGACCCCGACACGGGGACGGAGCGCACGCGTGGCTTCTTCGTGATGAAGTCCAATGGCGGGGTGCTCTCGGCGGACGAGGTGGTCCACCAGCCGATCACCACCGTCCTGTCCGGACCGGCGGCCGGGGCTTTGGGCGCCGCCCTGATCGCCCAACGGGCCGGCTTTGAAAAGGTCCTGACCTGCGACGGCGGGGGGACCTCGACCGACGTCTCGCTGGTCCTGGACGGCCAGCCCACGCTCACCACCGAGGGGTCGGTCGGGGCCTATCCGAGCAAGATCCCGATGATCGACGTGGTCACGGTCGGGGCCGGCGGCGGCTCGATCGCCTGGGTCTCCCCGGAGGGCGCGCTCAAGGTCGGGCCGCAATCCGCGGGGGCCGATCCGGGACCCTTGTGCTACGGCACGGGTGGCACCGACCCCACCATCACCGACGCGCATGTCACCCTCGGGCGCATCCCGCCGCATCTTCTGGGCGGTGAGATCCCGCTCGACGTGGAAGCCGCGCGCGCCGGCATACAAGATCTCGCCGATCGGCTCGGTCTGGATTTCGAGCGATGTGCCACCGGCATTTTGGAGATCTCGGCCTGGAACCAGGCCAACGCGCTGCGTCAGGTGTCGGTCAAACGGGGCCTCGACGTGCGGGACTTCATGCTCACCACCTTTGGTGGGTCGGGTTCGCTGCTGGCCTGTCGGCTCGTGGACATCCTCGACCTGGCCGGCGTGGTCGTCCCGCCAAATCCCGGCAATGTCAGTGCCTTTGGGCTCCTGACCGTCGATGTGAAGAACGACTACGTCCAAACCCATGTCACCAAACAGGACCGGCTCGACTACGCCGCGATTGCCCAGATCTTCGCGTCGCTGACCAGCCGCGCGCAGCAGGCACTGGACAAGGAGGGCTTCCCCCGCGCCGAGCACCAGTACGCCCGCACCGTCGACCTGCGCTACTTCGGCCAGGCGTATGAGGTCCGCGTCCCGGCCCCGGACGGGGCCGTCGACCCGGAGTATGCCGCGGAACTCGCCGCCCGCTTCCACGACGCTCACCGCCAGCTGTATGGCTACGACTTCCGCGACGACCCCACCCAACAGGTGGAGTGGGTCAACCTGCGGGTCACGGGGATCGGCCCGATTCGCAGGCCGCAGATCCCCCGGCTGCAGCCACCCGGCTGGTGGGCGCTCGCGGACCCGCCCCACCGCGACGTCTGTTTCGACGCCGAGGAGGGGTATGTGCGCACTGCGATCGTCCAGCGCTGCGACCTGGCAGCCGGAGTCCAACTGAGCGGCCCGGTCATCATCGAGGAGTTCGGCTCGACGGTCCCGGTCCACCCCGGCTTCGCGGTGCGCGTGGACGATTTTGGCAATCTCGTCATCACCAAGGCAGAGCAGGAGGAGACACGATGAGCCTGTCTCTTATACACATCTCCGAGCCCACGAGACGGACTCCTATCTCGTATGCCGTCTTCTGCTTGAA
>CALLZC010000131.1 GCA_937858995.1 uncultured Nostocoides sp. | reverse complement strand
TTTTAATGATCCGGCGACCACCGAGATCTACCCCTCTCTATTCGTCGGCAGCGTCAGATGTGTATAAGAGACAGGCGTATGCCGGCGCCGGCGCCGCCCTCGGACTCACCCCGGCGGCGGCAGCCGTCTATTCGGCCGTCCGCTCCACCTTCGGCATCACCAACATCGGTGGCCGGCGTCCGGGCGACTGGGGCGATCACGGCACCGGACGGGCCGTCGATGTGATGATCTCCAGTTCGGGCCAGGGGGACGCCGTGGCGGCATACATCATCGCCAACATGGGTCGCCTCGGGGTGAGCTATGTGATCTGGCGGCAACGGATCTGGATGTCCGGTACCGGGGGCTGGCGGTTCATGGAGGATCGCGGCTCGGCGACTGCCAATCACTACGACCACGTCCACATCTCGGTCCGCTGAGGCTTGTGACCACCGGGCCGCAGAGCGCCGTAGGCAGCGCTGAGCCAGCGGGCGCCGGTGCGTCGGCGGCCGGAACGCTGTCGCCGGGGACCGGCCCGGTGTCGCCGGCCGTCAAGGCGACCCCGCTGGAGCTCCCCGTCGGCGTGACGGCGGGCGCAGCCTTCCGGCTCAGCCTGGACAACTGCCTGACCCACCTCGCGGCCAACGAGCCGCTCTTCGCGCGGGGGCGGCACGCGGACAATCTCCACCAAACGCGCGTCTCGTGGCGACGTGCGCGCGCGACATTTTCGCTCTTTCGGCCCGTGTGGGAGCACGACCCGCATGCTCACGAGATCAAGGCCAGGATGCGCGAGATCGTCCTGCCCCTGGGGCCGGCCCGCGATGTCGACGTCCTGCTGGCGCGGGCGCGTGCCGAGGACTGGCCGGCTGGGGTGCAGCGCACCTTGCGCGGCCGTCGCCGACGCACCTATGCCGTCGCCGTTCCCCTGCTGAGATCCCCGCAGTGGCTGGAGATGAAGGCAGACCTGCGTGCCTGGCTCGACTCTGAGCACTGGCTCGATGGGCGCGCCGACCTGCGTGACGCGCCGGTTCGCGCGGTCACCGATGCGGCCTTGGAGAAGCGCTACCAGCGCATTGCCGCGGTCGGCGGCGAACTCCTGACCCTCGGCAGCCATGAGCTGCATCTCGCGCGGATCGAGGGCAAGAAGTTCCGCTACGGCTGCGAGTTCTTCGCCAGTGCGTATGCCGGTGCCCCCGGCTCACCGCCCGCCGCGTATGCCGGGGCCATGAGCGCCGTGCAGGATGCCTTCGGTGCCGCGAACGACCACGCCGCCGCCGCCCATGTGCTCGGCGCGCACGGTATCGATCCGGGACTGCTTGGCGCGGTGCATGGCCGGGACGAGTGTGTGAGCACGTGGACGCAATTGATGGCGCTCGACCCCTTCTGGCGCTGATTATCCCGCCGCGTCAGGGGCGGCCGAATGCGTCTCGGGCCTGGTCTGCGGCCCGCGCAATGCCACGGCGCTCGTAGGCGAAAGCACTGGCCGCCCCCACAGCGGGCAGGTTGCGCATCAGCGCGACGAACCGCCCCGCCCCCGGGCGATTGTCCAGATCCTTGTTCACCCTGCGCAGGTCGCGCGCCACCTGCCAGATCAGAGTGGCCGTGCGGCCCAGCCGACGGGGCGCCTCGATTCCGTCGTCGGCGTCTGGCGGGCGGTGCGCGTCGTGGCTCTCGTCTTCAAGCGCGCGAAGGACGGTCCCTCGGTCCAGCTGGCGACCCAGGACGATGTCAGCAGCGACCACCACGCGTCGCGGGATGTCCTCGACTCCGAGCTCGCGGGCCACCGCGTTGACAATGAGGATTTGGGCGGCTGCGCCGAGGACGTCGCCGACCCCGCTGACTCGACCCAATCGCCCGAGCAGGCCGGGGACCGCCGCCAGGGCCGCTGCTGCCGTCCCGAAACGCTGGACCCACCAGGCGATCCGCGCGTCCAGGGACGCTGTCGCCCATTCGGTATGCCGTGGGTGCACCCCCGCGAGGGCCCTTCCGGTCGCGACCGCGGCGCCACCGGCTGCCAGAGCCAGGTCGGCGGCGGTGTGACCAGCAGCCGCGGCTACGGACCGACCGCGCGCGACCGTTGGCGACGCCGGTGGAGTTGCCCTGGGCTGCGATGGGTGGGAACTGGATCGCTGGGCGTTGGCCGGGTACGCCGGGGCGGGAGGTTGGGCGGGGGAGGCCGGCGGGTAGGTGGGTGCGATCGGGTTGGCGTCGCGCAAGAGCGCCCCGCGGACGCGATCGAAGTTGTGGCTCGCCTGGGCCAGCGCTCGAATGAGCTGGCGCTGCGCGTCATACGTCATGACGACCAGCATGACGCGTCGCCGGCGCTCACCTGCCCCGTCTCGTCCACAACCCTGTTTCGTCCACAGCTCGGTGAAGCCGCAGCCCAGCAAAGTCGCAACTCAGCGCACCTTGGTCAAATCTGCACACCGTGCAAAGTGCGCAGATTTGACTAACTTCTGCTAGCCGAGGTTAGTCGAGAGAGGGGGCGGCGAGCCGCAGCAGCCGAGCCGACTGGAGCTAAGCCAATCGTCGCGGGACTAACCTGTGCGGATGACCAGTACCACGGCGGACGCAGCGGCGAGCACCCGGCATCCGGCCGATAGCCACGACCTGATCCGGGTCCAGGGCGCACGGGAAAACAACCTCAAGGACGTCACCCTCGAACTGCCCAAGCGTCGGCTCACCGTCTTCACCGGTGTTTCCGGTTCGGGGAAGAGCTCGCTGGTCTTCGCCACCATTGCGGCGGAGTCGCAGCGAATGATCAACGAGACCTACAGCGCCTTCGTGCAGGGGTTCATGCCCACCCTGTCGCGCCCGGATGTCGACCTGCTCGAGGGTCTGACCACCGCGATCATCGTCGATCAAGAGCGCATCGGCGCCAATGCCCGCTCGACCGTCGGCACGGTCACGGACGCCAACGCCATGCTGCGGGTGCTCTTTAGTCGACTCGGGGAGCCGCACATCGGCGGGCCGTCTGCCTATTCGTTCAACACCGCGACGGTCAAGGCCAGCGGTGCCATCACCGTCGAGCGGGGTGCCAAGACGCAGGCCGAGCGCGCCACCTTCGAACGCATCGGGGGGATGTGTCCGCGCTGTGAGGGGATGGGCCGGGTCTCAGACTTCGATCTCACTGCGCTGTATGACGATTCGAAGTCCCTCAGCGATGGGGCGCTGACCGTTCCCGGCTTCACCATGGACGGTTGGTACGGGCGAATCTTTGCCGGGTCCGGCTTCTTCGACATGAACAAACCCATCGCACAATTCAGCAAGCGCGAATTGCACGACCTGCTCTATCGGGAGCCGACCAAGATCAGGGTCGAGGGCATCAACCTCACCTACGAGGGCATCATCTCGCGAATCCAGAAATCGATGCTCTCCAAGGATCCCGAGGCCATGCAACCCCACATCCGGGCGTTCGTTGAGCGAGCGGTGACCTTCCAGAGGTGCCCCGAGTGCGATGGCACCCGGCTGGCCGAGGGCGCGCGCGCGTCACGCATCGGCGGCCATAACATCGCCGATCTCTGCCTGATGCAGATCAGTGATCTGGCGCAGTGGATCCGGGGCGTGGACGACCCGTCGGTGGCGCCGCTGCTGGCGAGTCTGCGGCATACCCTCGACTCCTTCGTGGAGATAGGTCTCGGCTATCTCTCCCTCGACCGAGCGTCCGGAACGCTGTCGGGCGGTGAGGCCCAACGGACCAAAATGATCCGGCACCTGGGATCCTCGCTGACGGATGTCACCTACGTCTTCGACGAGCCGAGCATCGGGTTGCACCCGCACGACATCCAGCGCATGAACGAGCTGCTGATTCAGTTGCGGGACAAGGGCAACACCGTTTTGGTCGTGGAGCACAAGCCCGAAATGATCGAGATCGCCGACCATGTGGTCGATCTCGGTCCGGGGGCCGGGACGCACGGCGGTGAGATTGTGTATGAGGGCAGCGTCAGTGGCCTACGCGCGGCGGGCACCTTGACCGGCCGACATCTGGATGATCGCGCGCGCCTGAAAGCCGCTGTGCGCGAACCCGTCGGCGCCCTGCAGATCCGCGGCGCCACGGAGAACAACCTCAAACAGGTCGACGTCGACATCCCGCTCGGGGTGCTCGTCGCCCTGACGGGGGTGGCCGGCTCGGGCAAGAGTTCGCTGATCCGCGGGTCGGTCGAGAAGCGGGACGGGGTGATCACCGTCGACCAGACTCCCATCAAGGGGTCACGGCGCAGCAACCCGGCGACATACACCGGGCTGTTGGAGCCGATTCGCCGGGCCTTCGCCAAGGCCAATGGCGTCAAACCGGCTCTCTTCTCGGCGAACTCGGAGGGTGCCTGCCAGACCTGCAATGGTGCCGGGGTCATCTACACCGACCTCGGGATGATGGCCGGAGTGTCCAGCGTGTGCGAGGACTGTGAAGGCCGACGGTTCCAGCCGGCGGTTCTCGAATATCTGCTCGGGGGGCTCAATATCGCCGATGTCCTCGATCTCCCGGTCGCCGAAGCCCTGGCCTATGTCAGCCTTGGCGAGGCGAAAATCCTTGCGGCGCAAAAGATTCTCGAGCGGATGGTGGACGTCGGCCTGGGCTACCTGCGCCTGGGTCAACCCTTGACCACGTTATCGGGCGGTGAGCGTCAGCGGCTCAAGCTCGCGACTCAGATGGCGGAACGGGGATCGGTTTACGTCCTCGACGAGCCGACGACTGGTCTTCATCTGGCCGATGTGGAAAACATGCTGGGGATGCTCGATCGCCTCGTGGACTCCGGGAAGTCGGTCATCGTCATCGAGCATCACCAGGCCGTCATGGCGCACGCCGATTGGATCATCGACCTCGGTCCGGGGGCCGGGCACGATGGCGGCCGGGTGGTATTCGAGGGCACTCCGGCCGATCTGGTGGCCAGCAGGGCCACGCTCACGGGCGAGCACCTCGCGGCCTATGTGGGGGCCTGATCGGCGGGACCGCAGACCGCCTCGTCCTCAGGGTGTCGCGCCGGCGCCCTGGCGACGCCGCAGGAGCGCATCGATGGCCCACAAGAGGATCGCCAGGACGAGCGCGAACGCCAGGATCGCGCCGATCGTGGTGAAGACCGCGGCATACCCGTAGGTGCGGGCGTCGATGAAACCGTACGGGTAAGACCCCACGATCAGGCCGCGGATCAGCGCCCAGGCGATCCAGAGCGTCGGGATGACCAAGGCCCAGGGGACCAAGCGCAGGGTCACCCAGTCACGGGGACCCCAGACCAGCCAGACGCCGACGGCGAGGACTGGCACCAGGACGTGTTGCCACGGATTGGTGAGCACCGACCAGCCCTCCACGACCTGGGTCGGCGCCAGCAGGACGCGATAGACGATGGCCGTCACCGTGATCATCAGCAGGGAACTCAGGAGCAGTACGCGACGCGCCTGCGTGACCAGGCCGGGACGCAATGCCAGGAGGCCGAACGCTAGGGCGACAACGGCATTGGACCACTCGGTGAAGTAGCTGACGTGATCGGCCAGACGCCCGAAGGCGCCCGCTAGGCCGTCGGCGTTGTCTCCATACACATTGCCTTCGACCTCCGGCTGTGGCCCATAGGCCCCCGCCGCATTCAAGGCGCCAGCGAGCAGGTATCCCGCCCCCGCGACGAGGGCGACGACCGTATGAGCCGCGCGCGCCCCCGGCCGGGTCACCCCGGGCGGCCAGCCCTGGTCGCCGCTCAGCGGCGCGCGCCGGGTGGGATCGATCTGGGCGGCGTGGGTCTTGCGCTCGGTCATGAAGCCGCAGGCTACCCGCTGGTAGACAATCCGGCGGCGTACGGGGCAATCACGGGGCACACTGGCCTCGTGCTACTGACCGTCACTACGACCCACGAGCCGGCGACGGATCTGGGATTCCTGCTGCACAAGCACCCCGATCGGGTCCAGCAGTTCCGGCAGGCCTTCGGGACGGCCACGGTGTGCTATCCGCAAGCGAGCGCGGAGCGTTGCACGGCGGCCCTGGTGATCGAGGTCGATCCGGTCCGCCTCGCCCGCACCGTCGGGCGGGGCTCGCCGGACTTCTCGCTGAGTCAGTACGTCAACGACCGGCCGTATGCCGCCTCCTCGCTCCTCGCGGTCGCGCTCGGCGACGTTTTCAGCACCGCCCGTGCCGGACGCTGTGCCGCGCGTCCCGAACTGGCGGACACCGCCATACCCCTCGAGATCGACATCCCCGTCGTGCCGTGCCCGGGCGGGCCAGCGTTCGCGGAACGCATCTTCGGCCCGCTGGGGTGGCGGGTGGATGCGCGGCCGATCCCTCTCGACCCGGACCTCGCGCAGTGGGGGGACTCGCGCTATGTGCGGCTCTCGCTCTGCGGGACCCTGCGGCTTGCTGATGCCCTCAACCAGTTGCACGTGCTGCTGCCCACCCTCGATGAGTCCAAGCACTATTGGCAGGGCAGCGATGAGGTCGACAAGCTGCTGCGCTCCGGCGCGGGCTGGCTGGCCCGGCACCCCGAGCGCGAGGTGATTGCGCGGCGCTATCTGGGCCGGCACGGCTCGCTGACGCATGCGGCGCTGGCGCGGCTTGCCGAGCTCGGTGACGACGTCCCCGAGAGCCTCGACCCGCCCGCGGACGAGGACGCGGAGGATGGCGCCGCGCCCCCGGATGTCAGTGCCTCGGGCCGGACCGAACTCGCCCAGCCGAGGGTGGCGCAACCACCGAACACCCAGCCCTTGAATCTTCAGCGCCACGACGCCGTGCTCGGGGTGATCGCCGACAGCGGGGCGAGGTCCGTCATCGATCTCGGCTGCGGGCCTGGGGCGCTGATCGCGCGGCTGGCCACCCAGGGCCAGCTGCGCCGGATCGCTGGAACCGATGTGTCGACGCGCTCGCTGCACATCGCCGCGCGTCGCCTGCACCTCGATTCGATGAGCGAACGGCAGTCTGGGCGGATCGCTCTCTTCCAGGCGGCGCTGACGTATGAGGACCCGCGCTTCGCTGGCTACGACGTCGCGGTGCTCATGGAAGTCATCGAACACCTCGACCCCTCTCGGCTCGACGCGCTGGAGCGGGTGGTCTTCGGCGCGGCGGCGCCGGGGATGGTCATCGTCACCACCCCCAACCGAGAGTTCAATGTTCGGTATGCGGGCCTGACCGGTCCTCGCCATCCCGATCATCGATTCGAATGGGATCGCACGGAGTTCGCCGAGTGGGCCGCGAGAGTCGCTGCAGCGTATGGCTATCACGTCACCCACCAGGGCGTTGGACCGAGCGACGAGGCGCTCGGCGCTCCCACTCAGATGGCGGTCTTCACCCATGAGTGACCTGCGCACCATCCCGATCCCGCAACGAGGTCTGGTCCTGCTCGTCGGCATCTCCGGTAGCGGCAAGTCGACCTTCGCTCGACGGCATTTCGCACCCACCGAGGTCATCTCCAGCGACGTCTGCCGGGCTCTGGTGGCCGACGACGAAAACGATCAGGCGGCGACACCGGACGCCTTCGACCTCTTGCGGCACCTGGCGGGGATCCGATTGCGCCGCGGCCTGCTGACGGTCATCGACGCGACCAACGTCCAGCACCGGGCTCGTGCCGAACTGATCGCTCTGGCCCACGAGCACGACGTCCTGGTCGACGCCATCGTGCTGGATGTGCCTGAAGGCGTTGCGCTGGAGCGCAATCGACAACGTCCTGAGCGCGACTTCGGGTCACACGTCGTCAAGAATCAGCATCGGGACCTGACCCGATCAGTGCGGCGCCTCGATAGGGAGGGCTTTCGCCGCGTGCATGTCTTGCGTGGCGTCGACGACATTGACGGGGCCACGATCATCCGGGAGAAGTCGTGGAACGACCGGCGCGAGCTGAGTGGGCCCTTCGACATCATCGGTGACGTGCATGGGTGCGCGAGCGAACTGCGTACCCTCCTGAAGCAGTTGGGCTGGGAGCTCTCCCAGGTCAACGCAGAGGTCGTCGGAGCCGTCCATCCAGAGGGTCGCACGGCGGTCTTCGTCGGAGATCTCGTGGACCGCGGCCCGGATACGCCGGGGGTCCTGCGCCTGGTCATGGGAATGGTCGCTGCGGGCAGCGCCCTGTGTGTCAGCGGCAATCACGAGGCCAAGCTCGTGCGCGCCCTGCGCGGCGCCAAGGTGAGCCTCACGCACGGTGTCGCCGAGTCGCTGGAGCAACTATCCCACCAGTCGGATGAGTTCCGGGCGCAGGCAATTGCGTTCATGGACAAGCTCATTGCGCACTACGTCCTGGATGACGGGCGACTCGTCGTCGCGCACGCCGGCCTGAAGGAGAGCTATCACGGCCGGTCGTCACGGCGGGTTCGAGCGTTCGCGCTCTATGGCGATACGACGGGCGAGACGGATGAGTACGGCCTGCCGGTGCGCTACCCCTGGGCGCGGGACTATCGGGGTCAGGCCATGGTGGTCTACGGGCATACTCCGGTGCCGCAGGCCGAGTGGATCAACAACACGATCTGCCTTGACACGGGTGTCGTCTTCGGCGGGTCTCTGACCGCGCTGCGGTATCCCGAGCGTGACCTCGTCTCGGTGCCCGCGGAGCGTGAGTGGTACGCGCCGGTGCGCCCGCTGGCCGCGCCTGCCACCGCGGAACGTCTCCCCTCCGCGCTGATGATCGACGACGTCGCCGGCACGCGCTGGCTGGAATCGCCCCACGCGGGCAAAGTCAAAGTGCCGGAAGAGAATGCGGCCGCGGCTCTGGAGATCATGAGCCGATTCGCGGTCGACCCCCGATGGCTGATCTATCTGCCCCCGACGATGTCACCGGCCGCGGCCACCCAGGTCGAGGGCTATCTCGAGCGACCGGAGCGGGCCTTCGAGGAGTATGCCGCGTGGGGCGTCCCTCGGGTGGTCTGCGAGGAGAAGCACATGGGGTCGCGGGCGATTGCCGTGATCGCGCGCGATGCCGCCGTTGCCGAACGTTGCTTCGGCATCGCCGACGGCAGCAGCGGGGCCGTGTATACGCGCACTGGGCGCTCGTTCTTCGACGACACCACCGAACTCGTGGCGCGAGTGCGTGAGTCTGTGTGGCCGCTGTTCGCGGCGCTGGACACTGACTGGATTGCGCTGGATTGCGAGCTTCTGCCGTGGTCGGCAAAGGCCTTGGATCTTATCCGCTCCCAGTACGCATCCGTCGGGGCTGCCGCTAACCATGCTCTGCCCGAGGCGCTTTCGGTCCTGGGACGGGTCGCCGCACGAGGGCTGGATGTCTCTGACCTGAGCGCGCGGACGGAGGTCCGGTTGGCCAATGCGCGCGCCTTCCGGGAGGCGTACACCGCATACTGCCGGCCCACGGAGGGACTCGACGGGGTGACCATCGCACCCTTCCAGATCCTCGCCGTGCGGGGTCGCACTCTCGCCCTGACGCAGCCGCACGCCTGGCATCTGGCCCAGTTGGCGACCTTGGACCACCCGTTCGTCACGCCGACTCGGCATCGCTTCGTCGACCTGTCCTCGGCGGCGCAGCGGGAGGCAGCTACGCGCTGGTGGGAGGAGCTGACCAACTCTGGCGGTGAGGGAATGGTGGTCAAACCCGCCGACCTGGTCGCGGGGCGGGTGCAGCCGGGCCTGAAGGTGCGGGGCCGGGACTACCTGCGGATCATCTACGGCCCGGACTACCTGGCCTCGCTCGACCTGTTGCGTCAGCGTCAACTCGGCCGCAAACGCACCTTGGCTCTGCGTGAGCATGGCCTGGGGATCGATGCCCTCGACGGCTTCGTCGCGGGTGAGCCGCTCTGGCGCGTGCACCAGCGCGTCTTCGCCGTCCTGGCCCTCGAATCGGAGCCCGTCGACCCGCGCCTGTGACCCACCGCCCGCGCCCTGGGTCGCACGCCCCCGCCCTGAGTCAACTCGACCGGCCCGGTGGGTGAACTAACCTCTGCTAGCAGAGGTTAGTCAAATCTGCACACTGTGCTAGCTATGCAGATTTGACCAAGGTGTGCTGAGTTGGTGCGGACGCGGCGGGCCCGACGATCTTGCGCCAGCTCGATCAGTCGGCGTGGGTGCCGACGCCTCTCCGCGCGCGGCGGATGATGATATCGAGGGACGGTCGATGACAATGACGGGCGAGGGAGCGATGTGATGGACGGTCTGGATCAGGATCTCGCGCAGCTTTCGCGCGACGACCTCGTGTCCGAGGTGCAACGGCTCCGGGCGGGAATCCGCGCGCACCGCGATAGCTCCGGACACGACTTGTGCTGGTACCACCCCGCGCTGTGGGAGCTGTTGCCCGAGGGGGTGGCGCCGAACCCCACGGTCCCCGCGTGGCCGGCATTCCTGCGCGGGTGCGTCGCCTACCGCGCCTCGCTCGACGAACAGGACCGTCTTGCCGAAACACGGCAGGAGTACGAGGGCTAGCCGGCTCGGTGAGAACCCTGTGCCGAGTCAACTAACCTCTGCTAGCAGAGGTTAGTCAAATCTGCGCACTGTGCTAGCTATGCAGATTTGACCAAGGTGTGCTGAGTTGGCGCGG
>CALLZC010000130.1 GCA_937858995.1 uncultured Nostocoides sp. | reverse complement strand
TTCAAGCAGAAGACGGCATACGAGATAGGAGTCCGTCTCGTGGGCTCGGAGATGTGTATAAGAGACAGGACCAGCAGATTGGGGTTGGCCCAGGTGCGATCGACATTGGCCGTGAACGCGTCCAGCCAGATGATGTCGGCAGCGAGATCCCCAGGGGTCGGGCGCGAGCCGTCATACCCAAAGGCCCCAGGCAGGTAGTCGACGCCCAGATTGTCGCCGATGGAGGCATTGAGCAGATCCTGGACTTCCTCGTCGGCCTCGTACTTGGCGATGTCCCGCGCCAGTTCGACCACGGCCAGCCGGGGGGTCGGGATGCCGAGCCCGCGCGCCAGTTCGCCGACGATGACCTCGGCAACGAGCACCTTGAGGCCCTGGCCGGCGCCTCGAAACTTGACCACATAGGTGCCGAGGTCGTCGGCCTCCACGATCCCGGGCAGACTGCCGCCCTCACGCAGCGGGGTCACGTAACGGGTGGCGTGCACCCGCTCCAGACCACGACTCGCAACCATGGCAGCAGCGTATGCGGCCCGGCCCCAGTGCCAGCTCCTGCCAGCTCAGGCATAGGCGCCCGCCTGGATGGTGTACAGCTCGGCATAGAGTCCACCGCGCCGCATCAGCTGCTCGTGACTGCCGACTTCCGCCACGACATTGCCGTCCAGCACGACGATCAGATCAGCCATCCGGACGGTCGAGAAGCGGTGCGAGACCAAGAGCGTGATGCGCCCGTTGCCGGTGTCGCGCCGCGCCCCCGCGGTGAACTGCTCGAAGAGCGCGTGTTCGGTCTCGGCATCGAGCGCTGCGGTGGGCTCGTCGAGCAGTAGCACCAGTGGCTCGGCACGCATATAGCCGCGGGCCAGGGCGAGCTTTTGCCATTGCCCATGACTGACGTCCACACCGTCATCCCAGGAGGGCCCGAGTTGTGTGTCGAGGCCCTCGGCCAGCTGAGCGACGACCAGATCGGCACCCGAATGCCCCAGTGCCGACTCGACGGCCGCTCGGTCCTCGATCCTGGGAAGATCGCCCACCCCCACAGTCGTGTGAGCGCGAAACTCGAGCCGGGCGAAGTCCTGGAAGGCACCCGAGATCCGTTCGCGCCAGGCCTGGACGTCCATGCGCGCAATATTCACGCCATCGGCGCGAATCTCTCCTGAGCTCGGCTGATAGAGCCGGGCGAGGAGCTTGACCAGGGTCGACTTGCCCGCACCATTCTCGCCCACGATGGCGACCACGCTGCCGGCGGGCAGGTGGAGGCTGACTGAGTCGAGCACCCGGCGGGTGGTGCCGGGATAGGCAAAGGTGACCTCCTCGAGAGTGATCCCGTCGACGAGCCGATCCGGTGCGGGCAGGTCGGCATCCTGATGGCTGCGCGCAGCGAAATCCTCCAGCCAGGCAAGGCGCTTCGCCGAGTCGAGCCAGATGCCGCGCAAAAACCCCAACTCGCCGACCGCGGACCCGACGTATGCCGTCAAGCGGCTGCCAGCCGTGAGCACGACGACGACGGCGGCCGCCGTCACGCCCGGTTGGCGGGCGATCCAGGCCACCGCAGCGACGAATGCCAGCCCGAAGAATGCCCAGGCCACGGCCAGCCAGAGGGCGCTGGTCAGATTCGCGCGCCGGATCGCGGCGAACCAGCGTCCCCAGGCCGCCGCTCGGCGCTCCTGGACGTCGTCCTGGTTGCCCGTCACCCGGATCTCCTTGCCCGGCGGCCCCGTCGTCGCGAGCAGGAAAAGGTGCCTGCCCAGACGGCCATGCTCCGCGACCGCTTCTTCTGCTGCCTTCTCCACCCGCGGTCGCCAGATGGCCACCGCCAGCAACGGCACCGCCGCGGGCAGCAGCATGAGGAGGGCCGGGTGGATGGTCGCCAGCAGCACGCTCACAAAGGCCAGACGCACGAACCACCCGAAGAGGGTGAACATGGAGCTGAACAGGTGGTCGAGGGCGAAGACACCGGTGCGCAACACGGCAATACGATCGAGATACCCCGGCCGCTCGTGATGCTCCAGGGTCGCAACGCGCGCCTGCAACCCGGCGACGTGCCCCTGGAAATAGATATTGAGGCGGTCGCCGAGCCGACGCTTGGTGCGGCCCAGGGTGACTTGCAGTGCCCAGGTAGCGGTCGCGGACGCGGCCAGCCCCAGGGCACCGATCAGCAGATCGCGACGGTCCTGCTCGATCAGACCACGGGTGATCAGTGCGAGCCAGAGAGCGACAAGGACGTCCGGGAGGGCCTCCAGGATGGTCATCGCCAGGGAGGCGACAAGCAATCGGGGCTCGGCGCGATAGCCATGGCGCACGATCCGTTGCATCGAGGGAAGTGCTGGTGGCATCGGCTCCAAGTCGTGCTCCGCCAGCCCTGGCGAGTCGTCAAAGTGACTCATGGACGACCTCCGCTCCCTGCTCGTCGACCTCGATGAACCGGCTGGCCTGCAGGTCATACATGGTGCGATACCGCCCACCCCGCGCGATCAGGTCTTCGTGACTGCCGATCTCCACCGCTCGGCCCCGCTCGACAACGCAGATGCGCTCCACGTGGCGCACCGTGGCGAAGCGGTGGGAGATCAAGATCGTCGTGGCGGCGGAGGTGGCCTCCAGAACCCGGCTGAAGATCTCGGCCTCGCCTCGCACATCGAGCATCGCGGTCGGCTCATCGAGCAGGACGACATCGGCGCCCGCGCGAACCCTGGCCAGGGCGCGGGCGAGGGCGATGCGTTGCCACTGCCCGCCGGAGACGTCGATGCCGCCCGGATAGCCCTTGGCCATGGGGGTCGCCAAACTCGCCAGACCATCCGCTCCCGCCTCAGCCAGGGCCGATCCAATGTCGTCGTCGGTGCCGCCGAGCGGGGCGATATTGTCGCGCAGCGGCAACTCATAGCGCACGAAGTCTTGGAAAACGGCGGCCAGATGCGCTCGCCACCAGGGCAGGTCGAACTCCCGCAAGTCGACCCCATCGACGCGAATGGCGCCGCCTTGCGGGTCGTAGAGCCGGCAGAGCAGCTTGGCGATCGTCGTCTTGCCGGCGCCATTGGTGCCCACGATCGCGAAGCTCGAACCAGCGGGGATGGTGACGCTGAAGTTGCGAAGGACAGGGCGGTCTGTGCCGGGATAGGCGAACGTCACGTCGTCGAACTCGATCACCGGCCCCGTGCCCTCCAACGGCGTGCCCTCCGACGGCCTGCCCTCCGACGGGTTCGCCCGTGTCTGAAGGCCGCCCCGCGTGAACACCCGGTGGCCGGGTGTGCTCGGTCGGGCGTCCAAGGCACCGGCGCTGCTCATCTGCGGCTCCAGCGCCTCGATCGCCACGACCGGCGCCGCGGCCACATCCATCGCCCACGACAAGCCGCCGAACGCGATCAGGCTGGATCCGAACGCCGCCCCGGCGAAGGTGACGGTCCGCTGCACGGAGAGCTCGCCGGCATACGCGTCGGCAGCGAGCCGCCACATGACCACGAGATTGGCGGCCAGCACGATCGCCAGGGCGCCGGCCAGCGAGCGCTCCCGCAGCCGGGTCGCGGCATACTGCAGGTCGTGCATGCGCAGCCGATTGGTGGTGAAACGCTCCAGTAGCCAATCGCCGATGCCGAAGAGGCGCACCTCCTTGGCTGCGGTGGGCTCGGTCGCCAGGCTGTAGGCGTAGTCGGTGTGGCGCCGGGCGGTTTTGACCTCGTCGGTGTTGCGGTCCCGCCAGATCCCGCTTTCGCGCAGCAGGTAGTGCGTCGAGCCCCAGGCCGCGAGCAAGAGCAGCGGCGCCCACCAGGTGTAGCCGAAGAGCACCAGCGTGGACGCCCCACCGGCGAGCAGCATCACCAGGCTGGCCGCCACGAAATCCATATTGATGAACATCGGCGGTCCGGTCATCCCCAGATCGAAGTCGCGCGCAGTTGTCAGGTCGTTTGTCAGGTCACCTCGCTCCAGATGACCGATGCCCTCGGGGTCGAGCGTCGCCCTCATCAGTCGTTCGTTCAGCCGCGAGCTCAGGCGGTGGCCCAAGAGCGTGCCGACCACCTGGTGCAGGGGAGGGGCGACCTGGGCCGCGACGAAGGTGATGCCGAACGCGGTCAAGGGCGCGGTGACACTGCTCTGCGTGGCAACCGACCCCACGAGCCAGCCAGTCGTTATCGCCAGCCCGGCAGGCAGGAAGGATCGCAGTGCCAGCAGCATCCACCACGCGGCCGCTAGGCCAGGGACGGATCGGGTCATCGTGGCGAAGAAGCGCCACGAGGGGCGTTCCGTGAGCCGGATACGTGCCGAGTTGGGACGGGAAGGGGACACCTCGCCTCACCACCCTCGCAAAGCAGTCACGGTGTCGATGGTGTCGGCCTGCTCGGGCGACTTGTCCTCGCGATAGCGCACCACGCGCGCGAACCGCAGAGCCATTCCTCCTGGGTAGCGCGAGCTCCTCTGGATGCCGTCGAAAGCAATCTCCACGACTTGTTCGGGACGGACCTGGACTGTGTAGTCGGTGCTGCCGGTCTGCAGAGCCTGGAAGCGTTCGGTCTGCCAGGTGAGCATGTCGTCGGTCATCCCCTTGAAGGTCTTGCCGAGCATGACAAATCCGCCCGAGCGTGGATCGCGCGCTCCCAGATGAATATTCGAGAGCATCCCGCGCCGCCGACCGCTGCCCCACTCGACCGCCAGGACCACTAGGTCGAGGGTATGCCGGGGCTTGACCTTGACCCAGCCGGCGCCGCGCCGGCCCGCGGCATACGCGCTGGTGGGGTCCTTGACCAAGACTCCTTCGTGGCCGGCAGCAACCTGCGCGGCGAAGAAGTCGGCCGCGACGGCGGGATCAGCGGTGCTGATCCGCACCATCCGCGCCGAGCCGGGGAGCAAGGCATCGAGCTGCCCCAACCGCTCGCTGAGCGGTCGGTCCAGCAGGTCGTCGCCATCGATGTGCAGGAGGTCGAAGAAGCTCGTCGCCAGGGGAGTAGTGGCCCTGAGAGTCGCCGGATCGGCACTGGATGCCGTGCGCGAGCCGGTGATCTGAAACGGCTCGGGTCGCCCGTCTGGGCGCACGGCAACCGTCTCCCCGTCGAGGACCAGTCGGTCGCCGGGCAGCCCGCGGACCAGCTCGACGACCTCGGGAAGGCGGTCCGTTATCTCCTCCAGTGAGCGGGTAAACAGGCGCACCTCGGCGCCGAGCTTGTGCGCCTGGATCCGGATGCCGTCGATCTTGCGCTCGATGATCGCCTCCGTGCCCGGGAGCATGGCCGCCGCGACCTCGGGTGCGCTGCCAGCCAGCATCGGGCGGACCGGGCGCAGCACCTCCAAGGTCATGGCCTCGAGCGCCGCTCGCCCGCCGCGCAACGCGGCTTCGGCGACGGGTCCAGCGAACCCACTCAGCATGACGGCGCGCTGCACCGCCGCCAGCGGCACCTCGGCGGCGTGGGCGATCGCTGCCAGCAGCACCCCGTCCTGAGCGCCCTGGCGCACCCCGCCGAGCATGAGTCCGCGCAGCCACTCCTGCTCTGAGTCGGTGGCGCGCGCTAGCAAGTGCGCGACGGCGGCGCGCCGGGCGGCGCTCGACCCCGCACCGCTGGCCGCGGCCATTTCCTCGAAGGCGGCATCGACCTCAGCAACGGTCAGGCTGGGCTCGGCGGCCGGCGGGGGGAGATCCGCCAGGCCGCGCCACCCCACCCCGAGACGACGTTGTGGCAGCACATTGGACAGGTATGCCGCGACCACCCCCACCTCGCTCGCCCCCGTCTCGCTCCCCCCAGCCGCGCGCAGCGCCTGTGCCACGATGGCGATCTTGGCGTTGCGCGAGGGGGTCGCCACGAGGGCGGCCGAGGTCTCGACGAGCTCAGCAAGCTGCATACCCGCGATTGTGCCGTGACCCACCGACAGTCGGCCCGCCGAGCGGGTGACGAGGTGCTCCAACTCCGACGCGGGTCAGGCACCCAGACAGCCAAAAGCGGGTAGTTCCGACCGAACTACCCGCTGATGTGTCCGAGGGGGGACTTGAACCCCCATCCCCTTGCGAGGACTAGCACCTCAAGCTAGCGCGTCTGCCAATTCCGCCACCCGGACGAGGTGAATGTGACGCTCGGGGAGCGTCGCACCGAACGGTGAGATTAGCACGTGGCCAGGCTCTTGCGACAACCCGCGGCCTAGCCGGGGACCGGGGCGGGCGGGCCGGCATACGCTGTGGCCAACGCGGCCACCGACCCTAGGAAGGCGCCATGCAGCTTCTCACCGCACGCGAGGTGCCCCTAGGCGGTCTGCGGGCTCTGATGGTGCGTCGCACGCTGCCGCACCGGAACCGCTCGTTCATCGGCGCCTGGTGCTTTGTCGACCACTACGGCCCCGATCGGATCGCCGCGGACGGCTCCGGCGGGATGGACGTGGCGCCGCACCCGCATACCGGCCTGCAGACCGTGTCGTGGCTCTTCGAGGGTGAGATCGAGCACCGTGACAGCGCCGGCTTCCACGCATTCGTTCGCCCGCAGGAGGTCAACCTCATGACGGCGGGGCACGGGATCGCCCACTCGGAGGTCTCCACGCCGGCGACCCGGGTGCTGCATGGCGTGCAGCTCTGGGTGGCCCTGCCCGAGAGCGCGCGCGACGGGGAGCGGACCTTCGAGCACTATGCCGCCCCGGGCTCGCCGCTGCCCGACGACGCGGGCGTCGCCTACGTCTTCCTGGGTCACCTCCACGGTGTGGCCGAGTCGCCCGTGGCCACGCACACGCCCCTCCTGGGCGCTCAGCTGGACCTCGCGCCGGGGGCGCGGCTCACTCTGGCGCTCGATCCCACCTATGAGCACGGGATCCTGCTGGACGCCGGCGATGTCGCCATCACCCAAGCCGTCCCGGCCGGCGAGGCGCCCACCGGCGGCGGAGGCCGGACCAGCCACCACGAGCTGAGTTTCGGTGACATGGCCTGCTTCGACCCTGGTCGCAACCACCTCACCCTCACGAGTTCCGGGGGCGCCCGGCTGATCCTGCTCGGCGGTCCGCCTTTCGAGGAGGAGATCGTGATGTGGTGGAACTTCGTGGGCCGCAGCCACGAGGACATCGTTGCGGCCCGCGAGCAGTGGGAGGCAGGCAGCGACCGCTACGGCGCCGTACCGGGGTATGCCGGCCCGCGGCCTCGCATCCCCGCGCCGGCTCTCCCGGGGGCACGCCTGCGACCGCGTGGTCGCCGCGGCGTGCGCTGAGCCCACCACCGCATCACCAGGCCCGGATTTGGTGGCGGGCACGTGCGCTGCTCCAATGGGGGTCATGTCTGGGGCGCCGTTGCGGGAGATCGAGGAGGCGCAGAGCCCCGACGAGGTCCTGGAACGCTTCGCGCAGTGGATTGCGGCGCGCGGAATCACGCTCTACCCGGCGCAGGAGGAGGCCATCCTCACGCTGCTGACGGGTGCCCACGTCATCCTGGCAACCCCCACGGGTTCGGGGAAGTCGCTGGTCGCCGTGGCAGCCCACGCCGCCGCGCTCGCAGCGGGGGAGCGGAGTTGGTACACCGCGCCCATCAAGGCGCTGGTGTCGGAGAAGTTCTTCGATCTGATCGCCATCTTCGGAGCCGCACATGTCGGCATGCTGACCGGTGACGCCGCCGTCAATCCCGATGCGCCGATCATCTGCGCCACGGCGGAGGTGCTGGCGAACCAGGCGCTGCGAGAGCGGGATCGGGTCGAGATCGGGGTGGTCGTCATGGACGAGTTCCACTTCTATGCCGAGCCCGACCGAGGTTGGGCCTGGCAGGTGCCGCTGCTCCTGCTGCCCCGCACCCAATTCCTGTTGATGTCGGCCACCCTCGGGGACACCTCCTTCTTCGAGGAGGATCTGACCCGCAGATCAGGCCGTGAAACATTCGCCATCACCACCACCGAGCGCCCCATCCCGCTGCATCCGAGCTGGGTGCTCACGCCCGTCCACGAGACCATCGAGGAGCTGCTTCGGGAGGGCAAAGCGCCCGTCTACATCGTGCATTTCACCCAGCAAGCAGCCGTCGAACGCGCCCTGGCACTGATGTCGATCAATGTCTCAAGCAGCGCGGAGAAGGAGCGGATCAAGCAACTCGTCGGTGGCTTCCGCTTCGGCAAGGGATTCGGTGCGACGCTGAAACGGCTTGTCCTGCATGGGATCGGCGTCCATCACGCGGGCATGCTGCCCAAGTATCGCCGGCTCGTGGAAACCCTGGCACAGGCCGGCCTGCTCAAGGTCGTCTGCGGCACCGACACGCTCGGTGTCGGCATCAATGTCCCCATCCGCAGCGTGCTGCTCACCTCGCTGACGAAGTATGACGGCCGGCGCCAGCGGGTGCTGCGCGCCCGGGAGTTCCACCAGATCGCGGGGCGCGCCGGCCGGGCCGGCTTCGACTCCGAGGGATTCGTGGTGGTCCAGGCGCCTGAGCACGTGATTGAGAATCACCGCGCGCTGCTCAAGGCGGGAGACGACCCCAAGAAGCGGCGCAAGGTCGCCCGCAAGGGCCCCCCGGAGGGCCAACTGAGCTACACCGAGGCGACCTTCGAGCGGCTCGTCGCCGCGCCCCCCGAGACGCTTCGCTCCCGGATGCAGATCACGCATTCCATGGTCCTGAACCTCCTCGCCGAGGTGGACGGCCAGGGCGAGGCGATGCGGATCGTGTTGCAGGACAACCACGAAGAGGTAGCCGCCCAGTCGCGCCTGGTGGTGCGGGCGGCGCAGATCATCGCCTCGCTGGACAAGGCCGATGTTGTCGAACGGGTGCCGGGGGAGGGCGGGGTGGAGGTCACCGTCCCGATCCCCGACCCGGAGATGGTCCTGGACGAGCCGGCCGAACAGCGCGCGGCGGAGGAGGCGATCGCTGCCGAGGCCGCCGCTGCCGGCGAGATCGACCTAGCCCTGGCGGACCTCACCAGCGCCGAGCCGCTCGACGTTCGAGGGACATTGGCCACGGCATACCGGGTCGTGGATGACCTGCAGGACGGCTTCGCCCTCAACCAGCCACTGTCCGCCTTCGCCCTCGCTGTGCTCGACATCCTCGACGAGGCAGAGCCGGGCTACGCGCTGGACGTCGTCAGCGTCATCGAGGCCACCTTGGAGGATCCGCGCCAAGTCCTGATGGCGCAGCAGTATGCCGCCCGCGGGACCGCGCTCGCGCAGCTGAAGTCCGAGGGCGTGGAATACGAGGAGCGGCTCGAACTCCTCGACGATGTCAGCTGGCCAAAACCATTGGCCGAGTTGCTAACCGACGCCTTCGCCATCTATCGGCAGAGCCACCCGTGGGTGTATGACGTCGGGCTGTCGCCGAAGTCGGTGGTCCGGGAGATGTACGAGAGCGCCATGACATTCGGTGAGTTTGTCGGGCGCTATCAGCTTGGACGGGCCGAGGGCATCCTGCTGCGGTATCTCTCCGACGCCTATCGCGCGCTGCGGCAGACCGTCCCGCACGGCTACCGCACCGAAGAGGTCGAGGACATCATCGAGTGGCTGGGCGAGGTCGTGCGCCAGACCGACTCCAGCCTGGTCGATGAGTGGGAGTCCCTGATCACCCCGGATGACTCGCCGTCCGAGGTGCGCCCCGAGACCGGGCGGGCCCTGTCCGCAAACCCACGTGCGCTACGCGTCATGGTGCGTCGGGCCATCTTCCGCCGAGTGGAACTCCTTGCCCTGCAACGGTATGCCGCTCTGGCCGCCCTCGACGGCCTGCTCACGGAAGCCGAATGGCGGGAGGCCGGCGAGGACTACTTCGCCGAGTACGACCACCTGGGCACCGGCCCCGAGAGCCGCGGCCCGTCATACCATCAGGTCCTCGAGGGACCGGGGGAGTGGTCGATCACCCAGATTCTGCAGGACCCCGCCGGCGACCGGGACTGGCGGATTAGTGCCACCCTGGACCTGGCCGCCAGCGACGAGGCCGGCGAGCCGGTGTTCACGGCTATGGACCTGGCCCCCTGGTCCTGAGAGACCTTGCCCTCGAGGTCTGAGAGTCCGAAAGGTCATAGGGTCGACAGCATGCACCTGCCCGTCATGCCCCCGGTCCTGCCGATGCTCGCGAAGTCCGCGGCCGGCATACCCGAACCGAGCAAGTTTGCCGGGGGACTGTCCTTCGAGCCGAAGTGGGATGGCTTCCGATGCCTGGTTTTCAAGGACGGTGATGAGGTCGAGTTGGCTTCCCGCAACACCAAGCCGCTGACGAGATACTTCCCGGAAGTCGTTGCGGCACTGCGCGACTGCCTGCCGGACAGGGTCGTGCTCGATGGGGAGATTTTCGTGGCAACCGGTGATCGGCTGGACTTCGAAGTGCTCCAGGAGCGGATCCACCCGGCGGCCTCGCGGATCGCGATGCTCAGCACCAAGACTCCGGCGCAGTACGTCGCGTTCGATCTGCTGGCGATCGGTGAGGAGGATGTCATGGCGCTGCCCTTCGCGCAGCGGCGGGCGCGGCTGGTGGAGATCATGACGGCCGCGAGCGCCGTCGTCCATGTCACCCGCACCACGACTGATCCGGCGCAGGCGCAGCTGTGGTTCGAAACCTTCGAGGGGGCTGGACTCGACGGCGTGGTCGCCAAGCCGCTCGGCGCGCCCTATGCCCCTAATGCCCGAACCATGATCAAGATCAAGCAGTCTCGCACCGCCGATGTGGTGCTGGCTGGCTATCGGCTGCACAAGAATTCCACCCCGGAGCAGCCACTGCTCGGGTCGCTGCTGCTAGGGCTGTATGACGACGACGGGCGCCTGCAGCACATCGGCGTCAGCGCCTCCTTCACCCAAGCCCGGCGGGTCGCCCTCATCGCGGAGTTGGCTCCGCTGACGCAGGATGTGGCCGATCATCCCTGGGGGGACTGGGCGCAGTGGGCAATCGCCAACCCCGACCGGGTGCCCGGCACCCAAAGCCGTTGGAGCGCAGGCAAGGACCTCTCCTTCGTTCCGCTACGCCCCGAACGCGTGCTCGAAGTCGGCTACGACCACATGGAGGGGCGCCGGTTCCGGCATACCGCGCACTTCAAGCGCTGGCGCACCGATCGTGACCCAAGCAGTTGCACCTACGAGCAGCTCGAGGAGGTCGCGGGCTACGACCTGGCCGACATCTTGCGACCGGACTAGCCCAACGACCCATCCGTATGACTGCCGGTCTCCGAACACCTGACGACCGCGCACCCAGCCCACCCGGGCGGAACCTGCGCGCGGCACCTGTCATGTGGAGAGGATCAACAATGTCTGGAGCCAGCAGACGCGGCTTCATCGCCGCGGTGGGAGCGGGTGCGGCCACGGTGGCCGTGGCACCGTTCGCGGAGGCGGCGGAAGCGTCATACGCAGTCAGCGAGGTCAGCCCCGGCGTCGGGACCGCTGTCGTCGCCTACATCGCCGACCCGGCCAGCGGCTCGCTGGTGCTCTGGGTCGGCGAGGACGAAATCGAGATCACCGATCGGTCCCTCGTGGCCCGCCTGGTTGCAGCGGCGAGGCGGTGACCCATGTCCTCGCATCGTGAAGCCCCAGAGATCTCCAAGGACCCGGTCGCCGACAACACCGACGTCTACGCCTTCCGCAGCCCGGACAAGCCGGACACGGTTACCCTCATCGCCAACTTCATACCCTTCCAAAGCCCTTGGGGCGGACCGAATTTCTACGAGTTCGGCGATGACGTCGTCTATCAGATCAAGGTCAACAACCGGGGCGGGGCGTCGGCGGACATCGTCTATCAGTTCACCTTCCGCACCACCATCCGCAATGACGCGACCTTCCTCTACAACACCGGGCCGATCACCTCGATCGACAGCCCGGCATGGAACCGGCCGCAGGTGTATGACGTGGCCCGCATCGCCGGTGGTCGCACCCAGGTGCTGGCGCGCAATCTGCCCTGCCCGCCGGTCAATGTCGGGACCCGCAGCACCCCGAACTATCCGGCGCTGGGACGCCAGGGAGTGCACCGGATTGCCGGATCGCGCACCGTCTTTGCCGGGCAGCGCTCCGATCCGTTCTTCGTCGACCTCGGCTCGATCTTCGACCTGGGCACTTTGCGCCCAGTGCAGATGGCGCACCTGATCCCGTCCGCGAACGCCGCTGGCGTCAATGGGGTGCAAGGGATGAATGTGCATACCATCGCCATCCAGGTCCCGATCACGGATCTGACCCGGGACGGCACGCGACCCACGGACGCGATGAACGAGAAGTCGGTCATCGGGGTGTGGGCCAGCGCCAGTCGGCAACGGTCCCGCATCTACAACGCGAGCACGGGCACCACGACGGAATCCGGTCCGTGGGTTCAGGTTTCGCGCTTGGGCAACCCGCTTTTCAACGAGGTCATCGTCCCGATGGCCATGAAGGACCGGTGGAATGCCACCTTCCCCGGCGGGGACTCGCAGTACGCGAAGTATGTCGCCAAGCCCGAGCTCGCCGGCCTGCTTCCGGTGCTCTACCCGGGGGTATTCCCGCGGTTGAAGGCGTACACCAAGCCGCGAGCCGACCTGTTGGCGATTCTGCTCACCGGCATCCCCGCCGGCATCGTGCCCGGGTTCCAGAACTACACCGGCAGCACTCAGGCCGACATGTTGCGTCTGAATGTGGCCATCGCTCCGAGCGCGAATCCCAACCCGATCGGCCTGCTGGCCGGTGACGCCGCTGGCTTCCCCAACGGACGCCGGGTCATGGACGACGTGGTGGCCATCGAGTTGCGCGCCGTCGCCGGGCTCACCATTCCGCTGGTGGATCCCAGCTTCACCCCCGATGCGGCCGCCGCGGGACTGAGCGATGGGACGACGAACACCAACGCGCCCCTGCTGTCCAGCTTCCCCTACCTCGGACACCCGGCGAGCGGTACCGCGTCGCGGCCGGGCATGCCGAAGGTCTAACCGAGCCAGTCGACCGGTGGCGCGCCAGTCGGGGGGCGCCACCGGTCGGCCGACCCGGACACCAAGAACTCCGCCGCGAGGACCTCGACCGCGAAGACCTTGACCGCGAAGACACCCAACCCGCACGACCTCGACCCCGAAGGACCCTGCCATGACCACCACGCCGACACCCCCCGCGCCCACATCCCCCATGCCCTCATCCCCCATGCCCTCATCCCCCATGCCTGGGACTCCTGCGGGCGGACTTCACGACCCGAGCACCCCCGGATCCTCGGCGGAGAACCCGGATGCCGGTCAAGGCCCCGTCCTGCTCGACATTGGCGGTGACGTGGGGGCCTTGATCGTGCGCATGCCCGCCGACAGCGTCGGTCTCGAGGTGGAGATCCGGCCTGCCGGGCCGACACCGGACGGCAGCCGGGTCCACTCCCACGACGGCGGCGGCCACGCGCATACCCATGATGACGTGAGCCACGCGCACCACCATGAGAGCGTGGCTGGGCCAGGACATCACCCCCATGTCGCTGTCGTCCTGCGCCGCACGGGCACCGGCGTCATACCCTGCCTCGTCTACCCTCAGGTGCCCGCGGGCACCTACCGGCTGCACCCCCTGCCGGCGCAGGAGCCGTCCCTGGCCGTTGAGGTCGTGGGCGGGACGGTCACCGAGACCGTATGGCCGGTGACCGGGCACCGACGTGCGCCCAGCGCTGCGGCCCTCTCGGCCGCGCGCTGAGTGCGCTCGGGGGCGTGCGGCATACTGAAGCCGATGCCTGAATCGACTGGTGTCGGCGCGGTTGAGGGTGCCGGCTCACACAGCCCGCACTGGGTGGGTCCACCGTCGACCAGCGCGAGTCTCGAGGATCTTCTGCTGCGGTGTGCCCGGCGGCCGGGCGCCGACGCGGAGGAGGCCTTCGCGCAGTTGTATGACCGCACGGCCGCCCGGCTCTATGGGCTTGCCGTGCGGGTGTTGGTGGATCCAGCGCAGGCCGAGGAGGTCACGCAGGAGGCATATGCCCAGGCGTGGCAGGGTTGCGCCGGTTTCGACCCGACGCGCGGTTCGGCGATCTCATGGCTGCTGACCCTGGCCCATCGACGCGCGGTAGATCGGGTGCGCTCGGCGCAGGCGGCGGCGCGCCGGGACGCCGACTATGGCGCCCGAACGCAGGAGACCGATCACGACGCCACCTCCGAACGGGCCTTGGCCTCGATCGAAGCCCAGTCCGTGCGCTCGGCAATCAAGGCCCTGACGCCCTTGCAGCAGAACGTGATCGAACTGGCCTACTTCCAGGGACACACCCACACCGAGATTGCCGGCATGCTCCAGGTGCCGCTGGGGACGGCCAAGAGCCGGATCAATGACGCCCTGCGCAAGTTGCGTGTCGAGATTGCGAGAGCGCGGTGAGCGAGAATCAGCCCGGACCGGACCACCGGCCCACGGACCACGACGCAGGAGGTGAGAGCGGGATGCACGAGTTGCTCGGCGCCTATGCGCTCGACGCCGTCGACGTGGACGAGCGCGCGGCCTTCGAGGCCCACCTTGCCACCCTGTCTCTTATACACATCTCCGAGCCCACGAGACGGACTCCTATCTCGTATGCCGTCTTCTGCTTGAAAA
>CALLZC010000129.1 GCA_937858995.1 uncultured Nostocoides sp. | reverse complement strand
TTCAAGCAGAAGACGGCATACGAGATAGGAGTCCGTCTCGTGGGCTCGGAGATGTGTATAAGAGACAGGGCCCGGTCGTTGAACCGTTCTTCGGCGTCCGTGGAGATCGGGCCAGCCGGGTCGTACAGGTGGACCCGTTGCGTTGTTGTCGACACCTTCATCGCGGTGACGCTCTCCTGCGGAACGAGGATGCCGACGTAGCTGTTGACGCCCCCCGTGCCATAGGCATCCGCCGGGATCGGCAGCGCCGGGTATGACGTGGTCTTGGACCACAGGACCGGCGCCTCGCTCGCCCCGGAAGCCACCTGTTCACCGGTGAGAACTGCCCGCTCGCCATACGCCAAGGTCACCTCGCCCTTGCTGGCCCAGCCCGGATCGCCGACGAGCACCGCGCCCTCGCGGATGGCGCGTGCCTGATCGCCCGTCAACTCCAGCCGCCGGATGATCTCGGCCGCCGGCAGCGAGGTGACGCTACTGCGGTTCGTGTTGCCGCCCAGAGAGCCGGCTACATAGCAGGGGTTGGCCTCCGCCGGCTCGCTCGCGGTGAAGGTCGGCAGCGTTTGCGCGATAGAGCACCCAGCGGGCACGAGGGTCAGAAAGGGTTCGCTCGCATCAGGGTTAGGGCCCGAATAGTCCACACCGATCCCTTGCTCGGTGACAACCTGCCAGGTGGGGTTGGTGCTGGCGACGAGCGCCTCGAAAACGGGCATATTCGCCGAGCCCACCCACGCCGTGGCCTCACCGGCAAGCGTTTGGGGGGTATAAAGCCTGGCCTGGAACTTGGTGTCGCTCGCCATGGCCACGGCAAAGGTCGCCAGCAGGGCGGTGCCGGCCATCACGGCGGCGACGGTCGGCGCCGAGCGGTGCCGTTGGCGGGCGGCGTCGCGGGTGGCCATCCGCGCGGGTGCGCTCAACCGCGAGGCAAGGCGACCGCAGGCAACGAGCAGGATGGGGATCAGCAACAGGGGGCCGACGAACAGCCCGACGACCCCGACGATGGCCAGGACGGTCGACTCCTGCAGCACGGCCCCGAACGCCCCGGCAATGCCGAGGGCGAAGATGACGAGACCGACGACGGGCAACGTGCGGCTGGCGGGCGGCGAGACATTCTGGCCCTTCATGACGCCGACGATGTCCAAGCGCCCGAGTTTGAGCGCAGGGATGAGCGCGGCGAACAGGGCAGCCAGGATGGCGCACCCGGCCACGATGAGCACGCCGAGCCACGGCACCTCACCGGGGCCGAAGAGGCCGCTCCACGGCCGCAGTTGTCGCCACATCGTGGTCGCGGCGAGCGCGGTCGCTGCGCCGATCGCCGCACCGACCACCACCGAGAAGACGCCGAGGACGACGGCGGAGGCGAGCACGCTGCGGCGCAACTGCCGCGTCTGGGCGCCATTGCTGGCGGCCAGGGCAAGACTGCGCCGTTGCCGACCGGCACTGACCGCGAAGGCGGGGCCGACCAGCAGCGCGGTGAGCACGAAGAGGGTGCTGCCGAGGAGTGCGGCCGCGACCCGCAGGGCCGCCCGAGCGGAAGCCTCCTGCTCCCAGCCGCCCGGGAGTTCGGACGGGGCCGGCGGATTGAGCACGACCTCGCGGCTGGTGACGCCCAGGCCGTATTCGTTGAGCCTGCGGACCTCGCTCCAGGGGACCGGAGCGTCCCGGTAGAGCAGGTATGAGGTGTTAGTGAGTGCTTGCTCGCTCCACGGGTTGGTGGTTGCCAGTGCCGGCATTCCATTCCATTCGGAGCGCACCTGCGCGACCCCGACGATGGTGACGGTCCGTTCCTGCCCACCCGCCGTCAGGGTGAGCACCCCGGTCTCTGGCATGCCCTGGTGGATGCCCAGGGGCGTGACGACAACCTCCGCGTTCGAGGTCGGCCAACGACCCGAGGCAAGGGTGGCGAGCGGGCCGAAGTCCCACGTCGGGTCCAAGAACACCGCAATGCCCCACGGCCGTCGGATCCCGTCGTGCCACCGGAACTCACCGCTTTGGACGGTCTTGACGGTGCCCTTGAGCAGGCCGCCCAGGGCGTCAGCGATCTGCTCGGGCGAACTCGTCTCGCGCTCCATACCAGGGATCGGCTTGGCCACCGGCGGCGCGGCATCACCGTCGCCGGACCAATACCCGTTCATCCCGTCGACGTCCTGCTGCACGGCATTCGTCTGTAGGGAGTCGATGCTCGCAACCGCATTGCCCAGCCGGGAAGGCAGCCGCTCGCGCAGTGACTGGCTCCCCGTGGCCGAGAGGGTCAGGCCGCCGACGATCAGGGCGACCGGGAGCGCGACCATCAGCACGACCAGGGCGCTGCGTCCCTTGTAACGCAGCGCGTCGCGACGGGCCATCTTCAGAGACACCCGCCAACTGGCGAACCAGCGCGCGAAACGCCCTCCGCTCGGGTGGCTCGGGGGTGACGCGCTCGCGGGCGTGGCAGGCCGTTCGGTGACCATGGCGGCCATGGCGCTCAGTGCCCCGAGCCGACGAGGAGATCCTCGGCTGCCGCCGGGGAGCCGGTGGTGTCGACGACCACGCCGTCTCGCAGGAAGACCACCCGGTCTGCCCACGCCGCGTGCCGTGCCTCGTGGGTGACCAGCAGTCCGGCGGCGCCGGCATCGCAGCGCTCGCGCAGCACTCGAAGCACCCCCTCGCCGGTCTGCGAGTCCAGGGCGCCCGTGGGTTCGTCGGCCATCACCAGGCGGCGATCACCCACAAGGGCGCGCGCGATGGCCACGCGCTGTTGCTGCCCTCCGGACATTTTGTCGGGGTAGCGGTCTGCGAGTTCCAAGACGCCGACGAGTTCGAGCACCAAGTGCGCGGCCCGGCGACCCTCCCGGACCGAGACCCCGTCGAGCTCCAGTGGGAGAGAGACATTTTCGGATGCGGTCAGAGACGGGATGAGATTGAAGTCTTGGAAGACGAATCCCACTCGACGCCGCCGCATGGACGCCAGCTGGTTGGCGTTCAGCGAACCGATCTCATCGCCCTCGATGAAGACCGACCCGCTCGTCGCCTTGTCCAGGCCGCCCGCGAGATTGAGCAGGGTGGACTTGCCCGATCCACTCGGTCCCATCACCGCCACCAGCTCTCCCGGGTGGACGTCCAGGCTGACCCCACGCAGCGCGTGGACCTGCGTCTCGCCGTCCCCGTGCGTGCGGGTCACATCGACCATGCGCAGGATTGGTTCGTTCATTGCTGGGCCCCCTTGATGATGGTGTCGAACGATGTCTCAGTAGCCCCGGCACTCGGGTCGGGTGCGGCGGCTCGTCTAGGGCGAGCGGCCTCGACGCCCAGGCGCGCCTCCACGTGGTCCAACCACCGAATCTCCGACTCCCCGGCGAAGATCAGGTTCTCGAGCACGAGCAGCCAGGCCAGATCATTGCTCGTGCCGCTCACCGAGGCCTGCTGATCGGATGCCTGCATCTTCAGTCGGGTCAGATCACGCAGGTGGCGCAGGGTGGCGGTGCGTTGGGTCTGCACCACTGCGGGCACGTCGACCCCGGGCGTCGTCACCGCCAAGGCGAGCTTGATGACGAGTTCGTCGCGCGGGGTCTCGTCGCGGTCGACGGGGGTCGTCCACCAGCTCGTCACTTCCTCCAGCCCGAGCGGGGTCAGGTGGTAGAGGATCCGGCCGTCCTCATCGGCCTGCGGATCCTGCGCGACCATCCCGTCGCGCTCCAGACGGGCCAGCGTCGTGTACACCTGGCCGACATTCAGCGGCCACGTGCCCCCGGTGCGGGCCTCGAACTCCACGCGCAGTTGCGCGCCATACATCGAGCTCTCCGCCAACAACGCGAGCAACCCCAACTTGACCGACATGGACGACCGCCTCTCGTAGCAGTGCCGTGATACTCGGTATCAGGCCACTGCCCGGAGCGTATACCCGGTATTGCAGGACGTCAATACGCAGTATGCCGGGTGGCCGGCTCGGGTAGCTGGCTCGCTCGGCGGCCGCTCAGGGAACCAGGAGCAGCTTGCCGATGTGCTGGCTCGCCTCGAGCGCCCGGTGGGCGGCGGCGGCGTCGGCTAGAGCGAAGCGTTCGTGAATGACGGGGCGGACCGCGCCAGCAGCCACGAGCGGCCAGACGTGTTCCCGCACGGCCGCGACGATCGTGGCCTTCTCCGCGGGCGGCCGGGCCCGCAGCGAGGTGGCGATCACGGCTGCCCGTTTCGTCAGCAGCGCCGCCAAGTCGAGCTCACCCCGCGCGCCGCCCTGCAAACCGATAACGACGAGGCGCCCGCCGTCGGCCAATGCGGTGACATTGCGCGCGAGGTACTTGGCGCCCATATTGTCGAGGATGACGTCCGCACCCTGACCGGCGGTGGCCGCCGCCAGCTCGGCCACGAAATCTTGGTCTCGGTAGTTGATCGCGATCTCGGCGCCGAGCTCACGGCATACCTCCAGCTTGGCCGCGGAACCGGCGGTGACCGCGACCCGCGCGCCGAGCGCCACGGCCAGCTGGATGGCCATCGTGCCAATACCGGAGGACCCGCCATGGATCAAGATCGTCTCTGCGGGTTGGAGATTCGCGGTCAGGAAGACGTTGGACCACACCGTGCAGGCGACCTCGGGCAGGGCTGCCGCGTCCCGCAGGGAGATGCCCTCGGGCACCGGGAGCAGTTGGCCGGCGGGAACGCACACCAGCTGTGCATATCCGCCGCCCGAGAGCAGTGCGCAGACCTCGTCGCCGATCGCCCAACTGCTCACCTGCGGCCCGAGCGCGTCGATGACCCCGCTGACCTCTAGGCCGGGATAGGCCGGGGCGCCCGGGGGCGGGGGATAGCGCCCCATCCGCTGCATGACGTCGGCGCGATTGACACCCGCGGCGGCCACCCGGACGCGTACTTCGCCCGCACCGGGTTGCGGGTCGGGCACCTCGGCCACGACGAGGGCGTCCGCCGCACCGGGCTCGGGGATGGTGATGGCCAGCACCGCTCGATCGTAGGCCAGGGCGGGATGCGGCCCGCGGTGGTCGCGCGCTAGGGGAGGTCGGCCAGCGCGTGCAGGGCCGCCACGCAGTGCTCCGCGGCGGCCTCCTGATCGCCGCCCGGCGGCAACTGCAGGGCCCGATCCTCGACATAGGCAACCCAGGCGTGGGCAATGCGCGGATCCAGGTGGGGAAGCTGACCGAGCACGAGCTCGGCGAGGCCCGAGCGCAGGGTCGTCGCGGCCGCTCCCGGCTCATCGCTGGCCGCCCACGTGCCCGCTTGCCCATAGACCAGCGCGAGGTAGGAGGCGCGCCGGCGGGTCACCTGGCTGATGAACCGCGCGGCGATCTGGCGGATCGCCACCGCCGGCGGGACCCCGGCGTCCGGGCGCAGATTGCGCAGGACCCGCCGCCCGGCCGCCTCCACGACCTCAACCGCGTGTAAGGGTTGTTCACTGGACAGACGCACCATGTCCGTAGCGGGCTGGG
>CALLZC010000128.1 GCA_937858995.1 uncultured Nostocoides sp. | reverse complement strand
TGATACGGCGACCACCGAGATCTACACCTCTCTATTCGTCGGCAGCGTCAGATGTGTATAAGAGACAGGGGCTGAAGGGTGAGCGCATCGAGTTCGAGTCGATCGAGGCGCACGCGGGCACCTACATCCAGGCCGTCGCCACCCAGAAGATCAGGGCCGGCCAGAGCGGAGATGAGGCCACTCCCCTGCGTATCGGCATCGCCCTCGGCCCGCAGTACGGCACAGTGAGCCAAGGGTTCGCGGCCAGCGCAGTCAAGGAGGCTGTCGCTGCAGACGACATCGACCTGCTGTGCGTGCTGGGCTTTGCGTTCGACGCCTTGGCCGCCGAGGTGACCGAAGCCGACGGGGTGACCGTCGAGACCTCACGGGCTGGATTCGCCGAGGTCGCGCAGGAGCGGGCGTTCGGCAAGATCAAGATGTTGCTGGTGCGGATGAACGTCGACCTGCTGATGGGCGACGACCTCAAGAAGACCGGCGCAGGCAACCTCTTTACCGTCTTCGGTGAGCCCGACCTGGAGATTCGGCGCACTGACGCTGACGAGGTCGTCGTCGAGCTGCACGGCGTCGACGTGTACGACCCGACGACTGGCGAGGTGCGCTCGCGCGACACCGACCGGATCGCCTTGTGGATGATCGACGCCGACTACAACGGCGACTCCTTCTTCGTGCGCCATTGCTACTTCACCGGCGGCGGCGACCCCTACAAGCGGCTCAAGACCGCGCTGAAAGCCGAAGTGGACGCCGATGCCTGGGCATCGCTCTACGGCACAGTGTCTCGGCCCTTCCCCGCCCCATCGACCGGAAAGATCGCGGTCAAGGTGATCAACGACTATGGCGACGAGGTCATGAAGATCTTCGAGGTGGATTGAGTCGGTTCGCTCCCGCACGACAAAGCAGCCGCACCGACCGAGTCCGGCCGCAGTCGTCCCGAGTTCACGGGTGCTGGGCCGCTAAGGCAAGAGGAGCCTCAGCCGCGGTTCTGCCAGGTGCAGATGCAGGCCTCATTGCCTTCCGGGTCCGCGAGCACCCAAAACGCCGGCGCGCGGGCGTCGCTGACCAGGCGTCCACCGGCGGCGAGAGCGGCAGCGATCCGGGCATCCGCCTCGTCGTGGGCGACCGTGACGTCCAGGTGAATCCGGCCCCGTCCCGGCCGGGCCGCGTCCATCTGCTGGAACCACACCAGCGGCCCTGCGGTGGCCGGGTCGACGACATTGCCGTCGCGGACCGGCCAGCCGAGAACCGCCGCCCAAAAGGGCCGGATCCGCTCGATGTCGAGGGCGTCGATGGCGATCTCGACCACGGCGACCGCGGCGGGCGCTGGCGTGAGGCCACGCTGCGCGAGCAGGTCATCGATCTGCGCGGCGAGTGCGATGTCGCGCTCGGTGATCCCTCCCGCGTCATGGCTGGAGAGAGCCACATGAACCGACCCGTAGCGCAGGTTGACATCGGGGTGGTGGTCGGCCTCCTGCGCGAGTGCCCCGATCGCGTTGACCAACTCCAGACCCGTCGCAAAATTGCGGGTCGGCACCCGCAGGTGGAGGCGACCCAAGGCTAGGCGCCATCCCGGCGCGGCTTCCGAGGCGATGTGGGCAGCAAGCTTGGCCATCGCCCCATCCTCGCTCATGGTCGGGTCCCGGCGCATCCGGGCCCCGGCGCATCCGGCTCCCCGCGCATCCGGGCCGCCGCGCATGGCGAGCGCCCGGGCATCCCGGACCTCGCGCATCGAGGGCAATGCGCACCCGTCCGGCGAGCGGGCCGCGGGAGGGCGGGGCGCACCGCATACATTGGCCCGTATGCCGTCCGCGCACCCACCCCCGCACGCCCTACGCGCCCTGGTCACCGGCGGCGCCGGTGGTATCGGCGCCGCGATCGCCGCCAAGCTCGCCGCGCAGGGCGCGGCGGTCGTCGTGACCGATATCGACGCCGATCGGCTGGCGGACACCGCCTCCCGGCTCGGGGGGTATGCCGTCCCGGCCGACATCGCGACCCCCGACGGGGTCCTGCTCGGCATCGCGGCGGCCACCGAACGACTCGGTGGGATCGACGCGTACTTCGCCAACGCCGGGATCATCGGCGGCGCGGGCCTGGAGACACCGGACTCGCAGTGGGCCACCACATACGCCATCAACGTCCTGGCGCACGTGCGGGCCGCGCGGGCCCTGATCCCTGGGTGGGTCGAGCGCGGTCATGGGCGCTTCGTCGTCACCGCCAGCGCGGCAGGACTGCTGTCGATGCTCGACGCGGCGCCCTATGCGGTGACCAAGCATGCGGCGGTCGCGTTCGCGGAGTGGCTGTCGATCACCTACGGCGGCAAGGGAATCGTGGTCCAGGCGCTGTGCCCCGAGGGCGTGCGTACGGCGATGCTCGAGCAAGCGGGGCACCTCGCCGAATTGCTCGTCACGCATGGGGCGCGCACACCCGAGGAGGTCGCGGATCTGGTGTGGGAGGCGCTGCACGACAACCGCTTCCTCATCCTCCCGCACCCGCAGGTCGCGGACTACTATCGCGCCCGGGCCACCGACACCGATGCCTGGGTGGCCGGGATGCAACGTCTCCAAGACCGGTTCGATGCCCTGAAGGAGAAGGCTCAGTCATGAAGTCGTGGCGAATTCATCAGGCTGGCGAGGCCGGCGAGGTCTATCAGCTCGAGGACATCGCACCCCCGCGCCCGGGGCCCGGGCAGGTGCGCGTGCGAGTGCTCGGTGCCGCGGTCAACTACCCGGACGTGATGATGGCGCGCGGTCACTATCAGGTGCAACCGCCCTATCCCTACACCCCCGGCGTCGAACTGTGCGGCGAGGTCCTCGAGGTCGGTGGCGACGCCGGTGTCGCGGGAGTTGCCGTCGGGGATCGCCTGGTCGGGACGGCCGAGCTGCCCGCAGGCGCCTTCGCCGAGGAAGCGCTGATGAGCGCAACCCTGGCACAACCTGCTCCCCCGCAACTCGACGACGCCCAGGCCGCCGCCCTGCATATCGCCTATCAAACCGGCTGGTTCGGCCTGCATCGCCGAGCTCGCCTGCACGCCGGGGAGACGCTGCTCGTCCACGCCGCGGCCGGTGGCGTGGGCAGCGCCGCCGTGCACCTCGGCAAGGCCGCGGGCGCCCGGGTCATCGGCATCGTTGGCGACGCCGAAAAGGTCTCTATCGCAACGGCACTCGGGTGTGATGTGGTCCTGGATCGCACCCGGGACGACCTGGTCCCGGCGATCAAGGAGGCGACGCGAGGTCACGGGGTCGATGTTGCCTACGACCCGGTTGGCGGCACCGCGTATGACGTCAGCGCCCGGACCATCGCCTTCGAGGGGCGCATCGTCATCGTCGGGTTCGCCAGCGGCGCCATCCCCAACCCCGGCCTGAACCACGCCCTCATCAAGAACTACTCGATTCTTGGCCTGCACTGGGGGCTTTACAACCGCGACCCGGCAGCGATCAGGGCCGCCGCCGGACAGCTCAACGACCTCGTGGCCGGCGGGATGCGGCCGCTCGTCAGCCAACGCCTCCCCCTGGACCAGGCAGCGGCCGCCGTCACGGCGGTTGGCGCCGGTCGCACCACCGGACGGATCGTGATCACGCCCTGAGGTCAACGCCCGGAACTGCCTTGTCGGGAGCGCGCGAACGTGGGGTAATGACGTGGTGACAGGTGCGGGTCAAGGTGCCCGGTCGACGGCATCGCGACGCCTGCTGATGGTCGCGGCAGCCGGCTACGGCAAGACCACAACGCTGCTTGCCCTCGCCCAGCCGGGCGAGCGGCGGCCGCTCGTCCACGAGAATCTGGACGCACGCTCCCCCGCCGAACTCGACGACATCCTGTCCGAGGTGCGCGCGGCCCCACCCGAGCTGCCCATCATCCTGACCAGCCGCGCGCCGCTGGCGGCGACGACCTTGGGCACCCTGCCCGGCGTCTTTCGCGAACGTGGACCGGACGACCTGAGCCTGCCGCCGCACCGGATCGCGACCGTTTTGCGCGACGACTATGGGGTCACCGATGTCGAAGCCGGTATGGCCGTGCACGAGTGCACGCGCGGATGGCCCAGCTTGGTGCACTTCGCCGCCGACGCGCTGGCTCGCGACCCGAACGCGGACCTGTTGGCCTCCCTCACCGCGGCGGGAACGCCGTGCGGTGAGTGGCTGCGCACGGCCGTGCTGCCCACGGTGCCGCCGGACCTGCTGCGCCTGCTCGGCGCGCTGCGCGACCTGGACCCCCTGCATCCCGAGCTGTGGCAGGAACTGACCCGTCCTCTCGGCAGCGCCGCACCCGGCGCCTTGGCGTCGGGGCTGACCTGGCTCAGGCGCGTCGGCCTCGTGGTGCCCACGGTCCGCGGGCGCCTCACCGGTGGTCCCGAAGTGGAGCTCATCCCAATCATCCGCGCCCTACTCGCCGCCCACGATCCCGAACCCACACCGGAGGAGCTACTCGCGACGGCGGCGAATTGGTATGCAGCACACGGCTATCCCTTCGGTGCCGCGCGGCTGCAGCACCGCGCGGGCCGGTCCGCCGAGCTGACTGCCTTGCTGGCGGAGCAGGGCGGCGCGATGCTCGCCGCGGGAGACGCGCGAGGGGTCGTCGCGCTGGCCGACGCCGATCCCGGGGTCCTGGCTGACGACGGAGCCCGGGGCACGGTGGCCGAGGCGCTGCACCTGATCGGGCAACCCGAACGGGCCCGCACTGCATACGCGCCGCTGGTGACCGCCGCGGAAGGGACCGGCTGGGACCCGCTGCTCTCGCGGCGGTTGGCGGCCTTGACCTACAGCGAAGGTGACCTGGTCGCGGCCCTCGAGCAGTTGGACCGGGTCTCCCCGGAGCAGTTGGGCACCGATGTCGAGACCGCGATCTGGTTCAGCGTGCGCGCGAACATCACCTCCTTTCTCGGCCTCCCCGAGGAGGCCAGGACCGCGGCGGACCGCGCCCTCGAACTAGCCGATGCGACCGGTAGCCCCAGGGCGCGGGTCCACGCCCATCTCGCCCAGGCCAAGGTCAGCAGCGGGGTACACAAAGAGGCGCACCTCAGTCGCGCGCTGGCGGTGGCCCGCGGCTGCGGCGACGTCGTCGACATCGCCCGCATCCTGGGCAATCAGGGCTACACGCTGCTCAGCTCCGCGCGTTTCGCGCAGGCCGTGCCCGTATGCCGGGACGCCGCCGCCGCCGCGCACCTGGCCCGGCCGACCGGCGCCCAGGCGGTGGCTAGTTTGCACAATCTTGCCGAGGCTCTGATGCGGGTCGGTGACGTCGACGAGGCCCGCTGGCAACTGCACCGAGCCATCGCGATCTGTCAGCGCTCGCTCCCGGGACGGGCGGGGACCGGACTCCTGGGCCTCGGTGAGCTCCACCGGAGTCTGGGGCAGAGCGAACAGGCGCGCACGGCATACGAGCAAGCCATCGCGGTGACGCGGGCGAGCGGCGAATTGCAGGTTCTGGTCCCGGCGCTCGCCGGGCTGGCGCGGGTGCTCATGGACACCGACCGGAGCGCTGCGTGCCGCCTGGCGGACGAGGCGATTTCGCTGGCCAGCGGGCCCTTGCGGGTATGCGGCGAGATTGCGGCGGGTTGGGTGGCGTTGCTCGACGGCGAGTGCGAGGTGGCGCGGGATGCGGCCGAGCGCGCTATCGCCGCTGCGCGCAGCGATGGTGCCATCGACCTGCTGGCCGACGGACTCGAACTCGCCGGAGCCGCCGCCGCTGCCCGCGGGGAGGTGGATCGAGCGCGCCAGTGCTATGACGAGGCGCACTCGATGTGGCGCGACGGCGGCGCGACGGTGGCGGCCGACCGGATCGAGGTCGCCCGGACCCGGCTCCCGGGCAGCGATGCGGCGAGCCGCTCCCGGGCCCGGGAGGCCGCCCGTCGGTTGCGCGAGTGCGGGATCCGGGAGGTCCACGGGCAGTCGGTCGATGAGGACTCCCGCGAGCGCCGGGTCGCCATTCGGGTGCTCGGGGGCTTCACGGTCCGCGTGGATGGCACTGAGGTCCAGCATTCCGCCTGGCGGTCGCGGCAGGCCCGAACCCTGGTCAAGATCCTCGCCTCACGCCCGGGTCGCGCGGTCAGTCGGGCCTATCTGTGCGAGACCCTGTGGCCGGATGACGACCCCTCCCGGACCAGTCATCGGCTCTCGGTCCTGCTCACAACGGTCCGCGGCGTCCTGGATCCGGCGAAGGCTCATCCGCCGGAGCATTCCATCGCCGCGGACAGCAGCGGACTGTGGCTCGACCTGCGGCACGTGAGCATCGACGCCGACGATCTCATCGCCGACGCCCACGAGGCCATGGCGCTGCTCGAAACCGGGGAAACCGCCCGGGCCCGGGAGATCCTGCGGGACGTCGATCGCCGCTACCGGGGGGAGGCCTTCGAGGACGAGCCGTTCACCGAGTGGGCCGACATCCCCCGGGAGGAGACGCGCGCCGCGTGGCTGCGCGGGGCCCGGCACTTGGCGCTGTCCTACGCCAAGGCAGGTCAGGTCGGCGACGCCGAGGCACTCTTCACCCGACTGTTGCTCGTCGACCCGTATGACGAGCGGGTGCACCGGGCCCGGGTGCGCAACCTGCTGCACGCCGGGCGCCATGGCGAGGCTCGCCGGGCTTTCCACCGATGGACCGAGGCGATGACCGAGATCGGCGCCTCGCGTCCAGATCCTGCGCTCGTGCGCCCGTTCTGACGCCATGCTGACCGGCGCACGGGAGGCTGAGGGACGTCATACCGAACCGGCGTCATGCCGACGTCCGGCACGAACAGCACAACGAAAGGATCAGCCCATGTCACGCACGAGGCACCGCGCCACTGTGACCACCACCCTGCTCGCCAGCCTCTTCCTGGCGCCGGCAGCCTTCGGGGCCGGGGCGCCGGCCCCACCCGGCTACGACTGCTCACCGACCGGCAACACGATCTTCGGAACGGCGGGTAACGACATCCTGTTCGGCACCGCCGGGAACGACCTGATCTTCGGCGGCCCCGGCAACGACCGCATCGACGGCCGGGGCGGCAACGACACCATCTATGGCGGCCGGGGTCGTGACATCATCCGCGGCGGCCCCGGCCGGGACTGCGTCCTCGGCCAGGACGAGAGTGATCGGGTCGACGGCGGTGACGGCAAGGACTGGGTCGACTCCGGCGCTGGCGACGACTTCCTGACCGGTGGCCCCGGCGACGACTATGTCGATGGCGGCACCGGATTCGACTCCGTCACCTCGCGGCAGGGCAACGACATCTATCTGCGCGTCGAGCACTAGCCGCCTCGACACCGAACCGGCCGGATGGGGATCTCCCTCCGGCCGGTTCGGTGTCTGAGGCACTGCTCACATGCTCTGGATGCTGGTGCCCAGGGTGGTGAAGGTGCCATCGGCGTTGCGCCGGTCCAGGTTGATGTGCACGTGGCGGGCCGCCGGGTTCGAATAGGCGTCGATCCGCACCACATTGGTGCTCGCCCCGCAGTAGACCGGAGTCTGGCGCGCCGCCAAGAGGACGTGCGCGGGGTTGTAGTAGACCATCCGGACCTTGCCGCACAGGCCGGCCGGCACCTTGAAGTTGCCGGTGAGCACGGGGCGAACCGAGCCGCCGACGACCCGCCAGTCGAGCCAGGCACCCGAGGTGGGGTTGCCCCCAGCGAACGAGCCGCCGAGGTCGAGGGTGGCGGTGTTGATGAGCGGCCGGTCGATGACCTGCGCCGAGGCGCCGGCCGCCGAGGCGCTGGCCGCGCCGAAGAGGGCGGTGCTGGTGGCGAGGACGATGCTGCTGATGGATAGTGCGGACATGATCGGCTCCTTGGGCCTTGGTGGTGTTGCCGCTGATTGCGGCTACCTGCACAGGCTCTCTGGGGCACGTCAGAACCCGATCACAACGGCCCTGCGCGGGGTTGGCCCGGCCGACCGCGTTGTTAGCAGAGGTTGCGCTCAGAACCACACGTTGCATCCTGTGGCCGTGACTGCAACCTCTGCTAACAGAGGTTACATCAGGGGGCGGGCGGCCGGGTCGCGTCCGGGATGAGGCAGGGGGACGGGCATCCGCGGGGCTGGGCGTCATACACGGCCGAGGTCCGGGGGCGGCAAGGGCCGGGCGTCCAGGGGGCGGGCGGCAGGGCCGACCG
>CALLZC010000127.1 GCA_937858995.1 uncultured Nostocoides sp. | reverse complement strand
ATGATACGGCGACCACCGAGATCTACACCTCTCTATTCGTCGGCAGCGTCAGATGTGTATAAGAGACAGCGACAAGAGGGCATCGGGGATCCGTGGTTCGCACCGCAGGGTGGCCCGCAGTCGACGTTCCAGTTCCACCTCGGCACGGCAGCCCTGACACAGGATCAGGTGCCGATCGGCCGTGTACTGCTCGAGGGCACTCAGCGTGCCGTCGACATACTCGCTGATCCACTCGCCCAGGCAGGTCCCGGATCGCACGCCGGAACCGGCGAAGGGGCCGATCACCGCGCGCCCGCAGGGGCGAACCGGGCGGGAGCAAGCCCACGTCCGGATGCGGCGGCGGGCGCCTCCTTGGCGGCCGGAGCCCGGTGATTGAGCGACTCGCGCAAGAGTGCGCGCCCTCGGTGGATGCGTGAGCGGACGGTGCCGAGTTTGATGCCGAGCGTCGCGGCAATCTCCTCGTAGCTCAGGCCCTCGATGTCGCAGAGCACAACCGCGGCGCGGAAGTCCGGTGGGAGCGCGTCCAGGGCCCGCTGCACGTCGTCGTCGAAGTGCCGCTGGGCGTATGCCTGCTCGGGTGACAGCTCTCGACTGGGCAAGCGCGCCGACGCCTCATCGGACAGCGCGTCGAAGCGGATCCGCTGCTTGCGCCGCATCTTGTCCAAGAAGACATTCGTCGTGATCCGGTGCAGCCAGCCCTCGAAGTTGCCCGGCGAATAGGAGCCCAGTGAACGGAAGACCCGGATGAAGACATCATGTGTCAGGTCCTCGGCGTCATGGACGTTGCCGGTCAGGCGATAGGCCAGCCGATAAACCCGCGCCGAATGCTCCTGAACGACCTCTTCCCAGGTCGGGGGCACCCACGTTGCCTCGGGTGCCGGATTCTCGGTATGCATCTGCTCCTCCACGTGCGCACATCGGGCGCGCCCCCCACTTGTGTCACCTGACGCGCGAGTAGCCATGATGGTTCCCGACCAAGCTGAATGAGAGCTGTGTGCCACCTAGGCCTTGCCTCGATGCGGCGCAGGTCCGCGCCGGGACGTAGGGTTTGCGTCATGAGTGGAGCGCGTCTTGCCAGCTGGGCGTATGCCGAGGATTTCGTGGCCGAGTCAGAGGCCGCCGAGGCTGCCCGCCGCCTGGGGGCCGAACTGGGCGCCACCCCCATCGGCACCGGCACGGGCGCGGCCCTGCGCTTGCTGGCCGCCGCCGGCGGGGCGCGGGCGGTCATGGAGATCGGAACCGGCGGCGGCACCTCGGGCCTCTGGCTCCTCAGCGGCATGCCGGCCGACGGTGTCTTGACCACCATAGACGTCGATGCCGAGCACTCGCGGGCCGCCCGCGCCGCATACGCCGCGGCCGGGGTAGCCCACCAGCGCACGCGGGTCATCTCTGGCGCGGCGCTCGATGTGCTGCCCCGGATGACCGATGGCGCCTACGATCTGGTCTTCATCGACGCCGACAAGCCCAGCTACCCGGCCTATGTCGAGCACGCGGTGCGCTTGCTGCGCCCGGGCGGCATCCTGGCCCTGGACAATATGTTGTGGCATGACAAGGTGGCCGATCCCGCCGCCCGCGACAAGACCACCGCCACCTTGCGCGAACTCGGCAAGAGCATCCGCGAGGACGAGCGCCTGATGCCCAGCCTGCTTCCCGTCGGTGACGGGCTGCTCGCGGCCGTCAAGAAGTAGCGCAGCTGCCCGGACCGGCGCCTCGCCGAAACTTCGCCGGGCCCTCGGCGATGGCGACGACCTCGAAGTCCTCGATAGCGATCGGCAGTGATCCGATGATCTTCGACCCGGGGGCGGTGGCGACCCCGGCCACGAATTCCTCACGAAATTCGTCGCGATCGCGAGCAGTGTCGAAGACATAGGTCCCCTCGAACCACTCCCCCTCCCGCATCCGCCAGGTCTTGAAGGCCAACCCGTCCAGGAACATGAACCGGGCCAGCGAGGTGCCGATGACGTAGTCGCGCAACTGCTGCCCCACCGTGCTGGGTGCTTGCGCCAACGACCAGCGCACCGCGAGTCCGTACCCAGCATCCATCGATTACTCCTTCGCCAGCCAACGCAATAGTCCGCGGGCACCGTAGCCTGTAGCCCCCTTGCCGAGAATCCCGGTTTCGGACTCTGAGCGCCCCGGCCCCGCGATGTCGAGGTGCACCCACGGCAGACCACCGGTGAACTCACGCAGGAACAGGGCCGCGAGCACCGCTCCGGCGTTTAAGCCACCGATGGGGCCGATGTGACTCAGATCGGCGATATCGGAGTCCAGACTGGCCCGGTAGTGCTCCACCAGCGGCATCGCCCACAGCGGCTCTCCCGCGGCAGCGAAGCCCGTATGGATCCGCTCGCGCAACGCCTCGTCGGTGGCGAAGGAGGGTGCCAGGCCTCGGCCGAGCGAGATGGTCGCGTGCCCGGTGAGGGTGGCGATGTCGACCAGCGCCGCCGGCTGCAGCCGAGCGACGGCATACGCGAGCGCGTCGGCGAGCACGATCCGCCCCTCAGCGTCGGTGTTGCCGATCTCGACCGTGGTCCCGCCGAACTGGGTCACGACATCCCCCGGGCGGTAGGACGCCCCGCCCAGCGCATTCTCGGCCAGCGGCATCAGCCCGATCACCCGGCGCGTCACACCCAGGGCCGCGAGGCCGGTCAGCACCGACAAAACGATGGCCGCGCCCGACATATCGGTCTTCATCATGAGCATTCCGGCCGCCGTCTTGACGTTCACGCCACCGGTGTCGAAGGTGATTCCCTTGCCGACCAAGACAATCGGTGCCGCGTCTGCCGCAGCGCCGGGATACTCCAGCTGCACGAGCCGGGGCGCCGTCGCCGACCCGCTGCCCACCGCGAGCAACCCACCAAAGCCCTCGCGGGCCAGCGCCTGCTCATCCCAGATGGTGACCTGCAACCCGGCCGCGGTGCCCAGATCGCGGGCTTGCGCCGCGAGCCACGCGGGACTCTTGACATTGCTCGGGGTGTTGGCGAGCCTGCGCGCCAGCAGGCCGGCGCGCGCGCAGGTGAGCCCGAGGAGCACCTCGGCCGGGTCCGCGGGGCCGACCAACACCACCGCGGGCAGCGGGCGGCCGGTGGTGGGGGGCCCCGCGTGCCGACCGGGCAGGGCTAGCAGGACCCCCTCGATGACCGCGGCCACCGACGCGCGGGGCAGAGAGCCATCAGCGGTTGTTGGTGAAACAGCGGCTGGTGGTGCGGTGCTTGGTTGACCAGTGGGAGGCGGGGCAGCCCCAGGCAGCGGCAGAACGACCAGCAGCTCGCACGAGCCGATGGCGCGCGCGGCGTTGGCGCTCGCGGTACGCACCGCGTCGGCCTCCGGGGCGCAACTTTGCACGATGAGCCGCTTCACCGGCCCTCGGGGCAGCGGGATGACGCTCGCACGAGCGCCGGGTTCCGACGGCTCGTGACCGGCGAGCAGCTCACGCACTGGCATACCCCACGGGGCGAGCACCGGCTCGAGGGCCGCAGCCAGCTCCTCACGCCACGGGCCGTGCGGGGCAACGAGGGCGGCATACGCCACCGACGGCGCCGACTCGATCGCCGCGGCAACCCCCGCGGGGGCCAGGACCTCGACGGAGGCAACCTCGAGCAGGGGATGGTGCATCACGCTGCGACCCTATCGAGGTGGACGTGACGGCGCCCCCGGACCGCGTAGGTCCGGGGGCGCCGCTCTGTGCGTGTGCTCGGGGTCTTAGGCCAAGCCCTCGCAGTTCGCGATGGCGTCGCCCAGGGCGCGGATCTCGTCTGGCGTCATCTCGACGACCAACCGTCCCCCGCCTTCGAGGGGCATGCGCAGCACGATGCCGCGGCCCTCCTTAGTCACTTCCAAAGGCCCGTCGCCGGTCCGAGGCTTCATTGCCGCCATGGGGGCATCCCTTCTTGTGCACGATGGCACGCGCGGGTGGTCTCGCGTGTCGTGTCTGCTACTGCTGGGCCGACTTATCGCCGACCGTCGACACCATTATTCCTCACGCTGCGCACGGCGAGAAATCGTGACTGGCTACGGCGGACTGGCATCCCAGGGAACGAAGGTCAGGAGCGTGACCGTCCACCACAGCATGCCCAAGGCCAGCGGCACCACCAGCAGCGCGACGCGCCGGCGCCAATGGCGCACGATCGCGCCGCCCGAGGAGGTTCTCATGGCCACGGAGGCGACCAGGGCGGCCACCGGGAAGTCCAGGAGCAGGAAGCGCCACATGCTCGTGATGGGGCGCACCACCGCCAAGAGATAGAGCGGGTATGCCAGTGCCCAGGCCCGCGCTTCGACCGCCAGCCAGCGGCCGTGCCGACCGGCGACGAGCGACAAATAGGCAATCACGATGCCGACGATGAGCAGGACACCGAAGAGCCCTCGGGTCGCCCAACCCCACACCAGCCACAAGACGAAGGGCCCCTCTTGTGGGCGCTGACCCCACGCCGCCTGGACGTCGAAGAAGGCGGTGGAGCGGCCCGTGAGGAGGCCGACGGTCACCGGCCAGGCGAACGCCGCGACGGCGACCGAGGCGCACAATGCGGCAACTGCGGCGCGCTCCCCGCGGAAAGGCAGGCCGCGCGCCGGCTCCACCCGCCACCGCCAGACGAGGTGGACCAAGACCACGATTCCCAGCGCCGGAGCGACACCACGGGTGAAACCGAGCAGGATGATCACCCCCGCGGCGGCCCAGTAGGAGCGGCGCACCAGCAGATAGATGGCTCCGGTAATCAGGACCAGCGCCAGGGCCTCGCTGTACGGAATGAGCAGGATTCCGGTCGCCGGGTAGCAGCACCACAGGCAGGCGGCGACGAGCGCGAGGCGATCCCGGTGGGCCGACGACTCCGCGGCGCCCGCGAGGCGGCAGAGGCGCCAAATGAGCACGACGCCCACCCAACCCAGGACGAGGTTGAGCAGCACCGCGGCGGCCGTGAACGGCATACCCGTCGTCATCAGGACCCGCACCAGGGCGGGGAAGGCCGGAAAGAAGGCCCATGCGCTGTAGGTGATCCGCCCCGAATCCGGGTCGACGGGCAACGGCCGGGGGTAGCCGTTGGTGGCAATGCGCTCGTACCACTGGGCATCCCAGAGCCCGAAGAAGTCGCCGAGGCCGGGATCCAGATGACCGACACCGGCTGGGCTTTGGAACCAGCGGGCCGCTACCGCGATCGCCGCGAGGGCCACGAGTCGGGTGACGAGATAGACGATCGAGAGCGTGACGATGGGGCGGGCCAGTGCGGCGGCAAAGAGCGCGTCGCGACGCTCGGTTCCCCTTAGACCCGCGCGGAGGTCTCCGCCCGCCGAAGCAGTGCCTCGAGGGTCGCGGTGAACAACCGAGACCCCAGTCGCCGGGCCAGGGGCGCCGTCAACCGTGGCACCGGGTCCACCTGGGGGTAGATCTCCTCGGTCCATTCGACCCGCGCACCCGCTCCCGCCGCTTCGATGGTGATGTGAGCCCAGCCTCCGAGCCATTGTCCCGTCTTGACGATGTGCAACGCCCCACGCGGCACATCGGGACCCGGAGGTGACCACTTCGTCACCAGCATGTGATCCCAGATGGTGAGGCGACCGACGCCGGTGCCGGCCTTGAAACCCCAGCCCACGTGCGGCGGGCCCGGATCCAGCACCAGGCGAGTCAGCGGAACGACATCGCCGTGTGCGCCCAGGTCCGCCACCGCCGCCCATGCCTGTGCCACGGACAAGGGGGTGTCCCGGGTGATGGTGAAGGCGCTCACCGCGGCTCCCGAGGTCGCACCGAGGAGGGCACACGGGGCAGTTTCATCGTCGGATGGTCGCCGCTTTCGTATGCCGCCAATCGTTCCCGGAGCGCCTCCAGCACCTCATCGACCTGGTCCATCCGGTACCCCCGCAGGGCGGTATCGAAGTGGATGGCATCAATGTCCGCGGCGCGCTCGATCGACCCGGGCACCACCGTGTGCGCCGTGTGGGTCGGTGCAGGCAGCGGGTCGTAGGTAAACCGCCGGGCCACCAGGCCCGCGAAGCCCGCTGCCACGAGAATCGCCACGACCAAGAAGAAGATCCAGATCACGAGGGCCCCCCCGCCTCGTCGGGACCGGATCGTCGCGGGCGCCCGGCCGCGCGGGCGCCCGGATGCCGCGCACCCTCGACGACGAGCCGGACCGCCTCTTCCGGGTCATCAACCACACGCACGAGGTCCAGGTCGCTGGCGCTGATCGTCCCGGCCGGCACGGCGGTCTCGCGCAGCCAGTCCAACAGCCCACGCCAGTAGCTGGTGCCCATGAGAACGATCGGGAAGGAGCGCACCTTGCGGGTCTGGACCAGGGTGACCGCCTCGAAGAGCTCGTCCAGGGTCCCCATCCCGCCGGGGAGCACCACGAAGCCCTCCGCATACTTGATGAACATCGTCTTGCGCACGAAGAAGTACCGGAAATTGATCCCCAGGTCGACGTATTCGTTGAGCCCGGCCTCGAAGGGCAACTCGATACCCAGACCGATGGACAGGCCACCCGCCTCGCTGGCTCCCTTGTTGGCGGCCTCCATGGCGCCCGGGCCGCCGCCGGTGATGCACCCGAACCCCGCCCGGGCGATGGCCGCACCCACCCGGACCCCGAGGTCGTAGTCCGGGCTGTCGCGCGCAGTGCGCGCGGAACCGAAGACCGAGATCGCTGGCCCGCATTCGGCGAGCGCGCCGAAGCCCTCGACGAACTCACTCTGGATGCGCAGCACCCGCCACGGGTCGGTATGCAGCCATTCGGTGCCGTCGCTGCCCTCGAGGAGGCGTTCGTCGGTGGTGGTCGCCGGCACCTGGGAGCGGCGCAATTGTGCCGGGCCACGCTGGTAGACGTTCACATTGCCCGGCCCCCGTCTCATCGCAACCATCGCGCCATTGCCTCCTCACACACGGTGTACTGCACCGTCGGGCAGTGCTCATCGTCCATATGCGCGAGGTTCGGGTCACCCGGACCGAAGTTCACCGCCGGTACCCCCATCGCCGAGAAGCGCGCGACATCGGTCCAGCCCTGCTTGGCGCTCACGGGTAAGTCCAAGGCCGCGACGAAGGCCTGGGCCGCGGGCAGATGCATTCCCGGGCGGGCACCGGGCGCGTTATCGACAACGGATACCTCGAATCCCGCCAGGACACCGCGCACGTGCTCCTCGGCCTCCGTGGCGGTGCGCGACGGGGCATACCGATAGTTGACGGTGACGACGCACCGGTCCGGGATCACATTGGTTGCGGTGCCCCCGCTGATCAGGACGGCGTTCAGGGCCTCCCGGTACTCCAACTCATCCACCACGATCGTCTCGGGCCGGTATGCCGCCAGCCGCCGCAGGATCTCCCCCGCGTCGTGAATCGCGTTGTGCCCCTTCCACGGCCGGGCCGAGTGCGCGGCAATCCCCTTGGTGGTCACCTCCGCGCGCAAGGTGCCCTTGCACCCGCCCTCGATGGCCGCGTCGGTCGGCTCCATGAGCACCGCGAAGGCGGCATCGCTGATCAGCTCCGGACGCTGGGCCTCAATCAACCCCAACCCGTTGAAGCGGCTGTCGATTTCCTCGGCCTCATAGAAGACGAGGGTCACATCACGGCTCGGCTCGGGCACCGTGGCGGCCAGGCGCAGCATGACCGCGACGCCGCCCTTCATGTCCACGGTCCCGCGGCCGTGCAGGATCTCGCCGGCCGCGGACTCAACGCGCCGCGTCGGCAGATTCGGCGGGTCGAGCGTCAAGGGGACGGTGTCGATGTGACCCGCAATGAGCACCCGTTCGGCGCGACCCAGATCCGTACGCGCCACGATGCTGTTGCCAAGCCGCGTCACGCTCAGGTGGCCCAGCGGGGCGAGGGCGGCCATGATCGCGTCGGCGAGGGCGGCCTCGCCCAGGCTGACCGACTCGATATCGCACAAGGCCGCAGTCAGGTCGATGGCATCGAGGGTCAGGTCAAGGGTGCCGGGCATGAGGGAACGATAACCGGCCACGAAGCCGGGCGCGCCGCACGCCTACGATGAGGGCCCATGAGCAGTCCACGCGCGGCCTGGGGATACGGGCTGGCCACCGTGACCGACACCGGCACCACCTTGGACACCTGGTTTCCCGAGCCAGCCCTCGGGCCGGTACCCGCTGGGAGTGCACCACCGGAGGCTCTGGGCGCTCTGGTCGCCGCCGACCCGGGCCGGGGGGTGCGGTGCGAGGTCCGTCTGGTGACAGTGGATCTCGATGCGGCCCCCGCGGACACCTCCGACGCCTACCTGCGGTTGCACCTGCTCTCGCACCGCCTGGCGCAACCCAACACGCTCAACCTCGAGGGCATTTTCGCCCAATTGCCCAATGTCGTGTGGACCAACCACGGCCCGTGCGCGGTGGATGCCTTCGAGGACACCCGGGCCAGGCTGCGGGCTCGGGGTCCGGTCGTCGTCCTCGGCGTCGACAAGTTCCCCCGCATGGTCGACTACGTCGTGCCGTCCGGCGTGCGGATCGCCGACGCTGACCGGGTGCGCCTGGGCGCCCACCTGGCCAGCGGGACAACGGTCATGCATGAGGGCTTCGTCAACTTCAACGCAGGAACCCTGGGGACCTCTATGGTCGAGGGTCGGATCAGTCAGGGGGTCGTCGTTGACGACGGGTCCGACATCGGCGGTGGCGCATCGACCATGGGGACGCTCTCCGGGGGTGGCACCGAACGGGTGCGGATCGGCAAGCGCTGCCTGCTCGGCGCCGAGGCGGGCCTGGGCATCGCCTTGGGCGATGACTGCGTCGTCGAGGCTGGCCTCTATCTCACGGCGGGCACCAAGGTGAGCCTGCCCGACGGAACCATCGCCAAGGCCCGCGAGTTGTCGGGGCAGAGCAATGTGCTCTTCATCCGTCATTCCGTCACGGGCGCAGTGCAGGCCCGCCCTCGGGATGGACACGGGATCGTCTTGAATTCGGCACTGCACGCCAACGACTGACGCGCCTCGTTGGCACCCGATCCCAACACCCACTCACACGACCAAGGAGCGCCAGCACCTCTCATGGGCAGCTCGCGACCCGTTGCGGGCGGCACCTCCCGCGCCGCCAGGCCGTTGCCCGTGGGCCGCTACCGGCTGCGGCGGCTCCTGATCGGGTCGGCCGTTGCCGCCTTGCTGGTCGCTTTGGCTGGGCTGGGGCTGTTCACCGTGCGTTGGGCGTCCGGGCCAACCTGCCAGGCGCGCGCCGGCGGCAGCACCTTCGCCTTCACCCCCGAGCAGACCGGCCATGCCGCCACGATCACCGCTGAGGCAATCCGGCGCGGGCTACCCGCCCGGGCAGCGACGATCGCGCTCGCCACGGCCCTGCAGGAGAGCGGGCTGCGCAACCTCGACTACGGCGACCGGGACTCGGTGGGGCTCTTCCAGCAGCGCCCTTCTCAGGGGTGGGGCTCGGTGCCTCAGATCATGGACCCGACCTATGCGGCGGGGGCGTTCTATGACGCCCTGGTCAAGGTTGATGACTACGAGAGCAGGCCCATCACCGAGGTCGCCCAAGAAGTGCAGCGCAGCGCCTTCCCCACGGCCTATGCCGATCACGAGGGCGAGGGTCGCGTGCTCGCCTCGACCTTGACCGGTCACTCACCGGCCGGCCTGGGTTGCCGACTCGGCCGGGCCGCCGCGGCCGACCCGGCGCAGGTCAGCGCGGTCTTGGGCGCCCAGCTCGGGGTGAGCGCCACCGCGTCCCGGGGGGCCCTCACTGTCCATACCAGCTCAGCGACCCGCGCCTGGCAGGTCGCCAGTTGGGCGGTGGCGCAGGCCGAGCGCTACGGCATTGTCGCGGTCGACGTCGCCGACAAGCGATGGGAGCGCGCCGCAGCGGGCGCCTCCCTGGTGTGGCAGGACACGCAGGAGTCGGCCGACGGGACCACGGTCACGCTCCACCTCGCGCCCTGAGCCCCGCGCTCGCGCCTTCACTAACCTCTGTTAGCAGAAGTTAGCCTCAGGCCCACAGGTTGCATCATGTGGATCTGAGCGCAGCCTCTGTTAGCAGAGGTTAGAAGGCCGGGGACGCCACGTGTCGCCGGGCGCGCGGCTCAGCGCTGATCGATGGCGACGAAGTTGCGCTCGGTCTCGCCGATGTACACCTGGCGCGGGCGACCGATCTTGGTGGCTGGATCCTCGATCATCTCGCGCCACTGGGCAATCCACCCCGGAAGCCTCCCCAGGGCGAAGAGCACCGTGAACATCCGGGTCGGGAAACCCATCGCCTTGTAGATCAGCCCCGTGTAGAAGTCCACATTGGGATAGAGCCGCCGCTCGATGAAGTAATCGTCAGCGAGGGCGATCTCCTCGAGCCCCTTGGCGATGTCGAGCAGTGGATCCGAGGCTCCGAGCTTGGCCAGCACGTCATCGGCCGTCGCCTTGATGATCGCGGCGCGCGGGTCGTAGTTCTTGTAGACCCGGTGCCCGAAGCCCATCAGTCGCTGATTGGTCTCCTTGTTCTTGATCTTGCGCATGAAGTCCGCCGGCTGCTCCCCCGTATCCCGCAGATTGCCGAGCATCTCCAGGACCGCCTGGTTGGCCCCACCATGCAAGGGGCCGAAGAGGGCGTTGATGCCGGCGGAGACGGAGGCGAAGAGGTTGGCCTGAGAGGAGCCCACGAGTCGCACCGTCGAGGTCGAGCAGTTCTGCTCGTGATCGGCGTGCAGGAGCAGCAAGAGGTCGAGCGCCCGGATCAGGTCGGGGTCCACCTCATACGGCTCGGCGGGGAACCCGAAGGTCATCCGCAGGAAGTTCTCGGTGAGTGACAACGAGTTGTCCGGGTAGAGGAAGGGCTGCCCGACGCTCTTCTTGTACGCATAGGCCGCGATGGTCGGCAACTTCGCCAGGAGGCGGTAGGTCGAGATCTCGACCTGATCCTGATCGAAGGGGTCGAGGCTGTCTTGATAGAAGGTCGACAAGGCCGACACCGCCGAGGACAGCACCGGCATCGGGTGCGCGTCGCGTGGGAAGCCGTTGAAGAAGAGCTTGAGGTCCTCGTGCAGGAGGGTATGCCGGCGCAACTTGGCGTCGAAGGCGTCCGCCTGCTCCTGGGTGGGCAGTTCGCCGTAGATCAGCAGGTAGCTGACTTCGAGGAAGTTGGACTGCGCGGCCAACTGCTCGATCGGGTAGCCGCGATAGCGCAAAATCCCCTTGTCGCCATCGATGAAGGTGATCTTGCTGGTGCACGAGGCGGTATTGACGAAGCCGGAGTCCAGGGTGACATCCCCGGTCTCTCTCAGCAGCGCCGAGATGTCCAGCCCGTCCTCACCCACGCTCGCGGGCACCCGCTTGAGCTCCAGTTGTTTGCCCCCGGCGAGAAGCTGGGCACCTGCCGCGACGTCGTCAGCCATATCCGGAAACTACCGCAATCGCGTGGGCGACGACGACCCTGGTCCCCCTCTGCGCGATCAGCGGTTCATTCGCTCCGGCAGCGGGCCGCTGAAGCCTTCCCGGTGAATCAGCCGTGAGCGCTGCCGGCCAGTCGCTGGGCGGCCGCCTCGATCTGCGCGTCCGTGGCCGTCAGGGCGATCCGGACGTGCCGGGCACCGGCCGCCCCGTAGAAGGAGCCCGCGGCCGCCAGGATCCCGAGGTCCGCCAGTCGCTCCAGGGTGCGCCAGCAGTCCTCGTCGGCGCTCGCCCACAGATAGAGCCCCGCCTGCGACCCATCGATGCGCAACCCGAACGCCTGGGCGGCAGGCAGCAGCCGCTCCCGTCGCGCGCGATAGGTCGCCACCTGCGCGGCGACATGCTCGTGATCGTCGAGCGCCGCGATCATGGCCGCCTGCACCGGCGCCGGCATCATCATCCCGGCATGTTTGCGGACCTCGCCGATCGCCGCGACCAGGGCCGGATCCCCGGCCAGGAAGCCCGCCCGGTAGCCGGCGAGGTTGCTCTGCTTGCTGAGGCTGTATGCCGTGAGCAGCCCGCTCACATCCCCCCCAGTCACCCTCGGGTCCAGCAGCGACGGAGTCGTCGGCGGGTCGTCGTCCGGCCGGTCCGCGCGCCAGTCCAATTCGGCGTAACACTCGTCGCTGGCCACGATCACGCCGTGCTGCCGGGCCCACGCCACCACCTTCTGCAGGTGGCCAATCCCCAAAACCGTCCCATCCGGATTGCCAGGAGTGTTGAGCCACAACAGTTTTGGTCTAGTAGCCGACGTCAGCGGGCCGAGACCTGTCAGTGAGGTCATCGGCACCGGGGTGGCCCCGGCGAGGCGGGCGCCGACGTCATACGTCGGATAGGCGATGGCGGGGTGCGCGACGAGGTCGCCCGCGCCAAGCCCCAAGAAGGTCGGCAACCACGCGACCAACTCCTTTGATCCGATGGTCGGGATGACACCGGCCTGGTCCAGCCCGGGCACACCGCGCCGACGGAGAAACCACTGCACGACGGCCTCCCGGAGCCGCGGCAGACCAATCGTCAGGGGATAGCCGGGGGCATCCGCGTGCTCGCGTAGCGCCTGCTGAACGACCCGGGGGGTCGGGTCCACGGGGGTGCCGACGGACAGGTTGATCAGGCCGCCCGCATGAGAACTCGCTCGCGCCGTGAGCGGCGCGAGCGAGTCCCAGGGAAAGTCGGGCAGTGAGCGCAGGCTCACTCGGCGTGCACCTGCGGGGGGAGCGCGGCAATGATCGGGTGGTCGGTGGGGATCATGCCCATCTTGGCGGCACCACCGGGGCTTCCCAGGTCGTCGAAGAACTCGACATTGGCCTTGTAGTAGTCGGCCCACTGCTCCGGCACGTCGTCTTCGTAGTAGATGGCCTCGACTGGGCACACCGGCTCGCAGGCGCCACAGTCCACGCACTCGTCCGGGTGGATATAGAGGCTGCGCTCGCCTTCATAGATGCAGTCGACCGGACACTCTTCGATGCAGGCCTTGTCCTTCAAGTCCACACACGGCAGGGCGATCACATAGGTCATGCCCGCCATCTTAATGGCCCCGACAGTCGCTGATGAGGTCCCGGCGGGCCGGTGGGCGCGCGGTGTCGAGCTGGCCGGGAGGCGGGTGACGCGGCGGGGCGTGCGCATGTCGCATACTGCCCAGGTGAGCACCGCCGAGCGCCGAGTCGCCATCCCCACAGCCCTCGGCGCCATGCCCGCCCGTCAATGGTTGCCGCCGCGCGGAGCGGGACCCGGGATCCTCCTCTTTCAGGAGATCTTCGGGATCAGCCCCTATCTCGAGCGGCGAGCCGCAGATCTCGCCCGCGCGGGGTATGTGGTGCTGGCACCGGAGTTCTATTGGCGCCTCGGTGCCGCGAGCGTTGCCGACGGTCCGGACATGCTCGAGCAGGGTCTCGCGCTCGTCGAGAGACTCGATTGGGACGCCGCCGTGACGGATGCGCTCACCGCACACACCTGGCTGCGAGGGCAACCGCACAGCAGCGACGCGGTGGGCTTCGTCGGATTCTGTTTCGGCGGCGGGCTGGCCTTCGCCGCCGCGGCGCGCGCGGACGTCAAGCCCGAGGCGCTGGTGAGTTACTACGGCTCCGCCCTGCCCGCCTTGCTGGATCTGGCCCCGCAGGTGCGAATGCCCAGCCTGCACCACTTCGGCTCGGCCGACTCCTACATCGACGCAGCAACCGTGGCCCGCATCCGCACGGCGGTCGAGGGACCGGACACCGAGTTCTATACCTATCCCGGGGCGGACCACGCGTTCGACAATGCCGACTTCGTGACCCACCACCCGGAGGCGGCGACGATCGCGTGGGCCCTGACCTTGGCGTTCCTCGCGCGGCGGCTGCCGGCGTGAGCGGCGCGCAGGACCCGCCCATCCGCGCAACGGTCCGCTACCGCATCGACCCGCCACCCCCTCCCGGGCAGCCAGCGCTGACCGACGTCGTGGGCACGGTGCTGCGCAACACCCCGCAGGACATCGTCGTGAAGTCCCGCCGAGGAGTCGTGCACATCCCGCGCGAGTTGGTTGTCGCGACGCGCATCATCGCGAGCACGCCGACCCGCCGCGGCGTCGTGGGCGGCGGCATCGAGCCCCTGGCCCTGCACCGTCTGGTCGCGCCCTGCTGGCCGGCGACGGAGACCACCCAGGTCGGCGACTGGCTGCTGCGTGCCTCCGGTGGATTCACATCACGCGCCAATTCTGTTGTGCCCGTTGGCGATCCAGGACTCCCCTGGCCGGCGGCTCTCGCCGAGGTCGAGCAGTGGTATGCCGTCCGCTCGCTCCCGTCGAATCTGACCCTCGCCGGACCCATGGGGTTTGACCCAGCCAAGGACCCCCTCGGATCGCTTTTGATCTCCCGTGGGTATCGCCGCAGCGACTCCACGATCTTTCTCACGGCGCCTCCCGATGCGGTGCGGCGGGTGATCGATGGCACGACCCCGACGCAGTGGACGGTCCGCGTCGAACCCGAGCTAAGCGCGCAGTGGCTCACGGCATACCAGCACTATCGCCCGGTGGCGGGGCACGCTGCCGAAGCGGTGCTCACCGGCTCGCCGCAGCAGTTTTTTGCCACGGCGCGATCCGGCGAGGCGATCGTCGGCGTCGCCCGGCTGGGTGTCAGCGCAGGGTGGGGCGGGATTGCCGCGATGTGGGTGGACCCGGCCTACCGGCGACGCCAGGTCGCCACAGCATTGATCGGCGAGCTCGTCACTGCCGCAACGCAAACCGACGTCACGGCACTGCACCTGCAGGTGTTGGTCACCAATCCTCCGGCTCTGGCGCTCTACGAGAAACTGGGTTTCCGGCGTCACCACGAGTACGTCAACTTGGTGCGAGCACTCTAGGCAGCCGGGCCCGGGCGGCCTCTAGCCGGCGTTCGGGTTCGTGCAGATCACCAGATCCTCGGGGATGTAGTGCGTCGTCAAGTACTCCGTCTTGACCACCTTGCCGCCTTGCTTGAAAATCCGCCCCACCGTGACGTCGAAGCCGTCCTGCTTGCTCTGCGGAACACATCCCTCGCTGTCGTCACGGATCTCCCGGGGCGAGGTCAGGTTCACTCGGGGACCCTTGGTCGCCTCGATGTCCCAGGTCTTCTTGCCTTGGAAGGTCACCGTGATCGAGGACGACGTCACATTCGTCGTGATGAGAATGCCGCCCTTGGTGGTGTTGGTGAAACGGTTGTCGACGTTGGGCCAGCTGATCGTCGCCTCCCGGCCCTCGGGATAGCGAGAGATGTAAAAGCTGTGCGGGGTGTACTGGTCGATCCGCGCTCCCGAGAAGAAGATCGCGTTGAAGAGCGTTGTCGAGACCTGCGAGATGCCGCCGCCATAGTCCTTGGTCAGGCGCCCGTTGTAGATCACCGGCGCGGCGCGATATCCCTTGGCTGCCGTGCGCTCACCGAGGTGGGCGTTGAGTGAAAAGGTCTCTCCCGGTGCGACATACGTGCCATTGAGCGCGCGCGCCGCAAGGGTGATGTTGTGGGTGCGATCGACGGCATACGGGAAGTAGGTCGTGAAGGTGGAGATCACGCCGGTGGGCAGCGAGGCCTTCGCCTCGGCCGTCGTGAACTTGGCCGGGGTGGCCTTGCTGGCCACGGTGACGGCCCGCTCGGTGCTCAGTGCGGCCTTTTGGATTGCCTGGGCGGTCCCGGCGACGACGATGTCGAGCCCATCGACCGACGGAGTGACCCGGAACTTCCCCTCGGATGACGTGACAACGGCATCGCGGCCCGCCGTGAGCACCTTGGCCTTGGTGCCCGCGCGGCGCACCGTCGCGATGAGTTGGTCCTCGACGAAGCGTGCTTCGAGAGCACCCTCGACGGGCTCGAAGGTGACCAATGGCGCCAGTGACGCGGCACTCACCTTGAAACTCTTGCCGTTCACCGTGATGGCGACCGGGCCCGAAACGATGGTGTCCGCGAGCTCCGTTCGCGCCTGCTGCGCCTCTTCGGTCGTGATGTCTGGCTCCGCAACTGCGACGGCTCCGGTGATCGGGGATGCCTTGAGCCAGCTGCCTTCGAGGGCGGCCATCGTGCCGGGAATATCAGCGGTCGAGCCGTCCACCGCGGGGGTCAGAACCGCCGTGGCGTCGGTGAAGACGAGGGTCGCGTTCACCGGCTTGATGGCGATCGATTGCGTTGCCAGGGTGAGCTGCTGGCGCAGCGCGGTCGTATCGATGCGCAGCGCCGGGTCGCGCTCGAGCGCGCCGGTCAGGCGCTCGTAGAGCGCCACCGGGTGGAAGGTGGCACCGGTCAGTCCGTCCAAGCTCTTGACATAGTCGACGTCGAGTCCAGCGACCGCCGGGTCGAGTTGGATGCTCTGGTCCGCAAAGGTGATCGGAATGGGCGCGGCCGCCTTGTCCTGCAGTCCGGTTCGCAGGGCCGCGAGTGCCTCGGCGTGCGTCAGCCCGCCCACCTGAACGCCGCCCACGACGGTGTCGGCCGGCGTGGTCGAACCCGCACTCAAGGCCAGCGCGGTGTATCCGGCTGCGCCCAGGACACCGAGGGTGGCGAGCACCCAGGGCCACCGGCGACGCCGCCCGGATCCGGTCGGGGGGACCGCGGTCGTCCCACTCGTTGTGGTCATGCCAGGCTCCCGTAGCGGCTTCGATAGTGGACGAGCGCCTCGTCCGGGGTGTCGATGAGCGTCGTCGCGATCACTTCGCCGACCAGGATGGAGTGATCCCCCGCGGGGTGCAGGGCGGACGTTCGACACTCCAGGGTAGCGATGCTCTCCGTCAGCAGGATGGCTCCCCCGCCGCCGCGGCGATGCGGGATGCGCTCGAATTGATCGACCAACGGCCGCCCGGGCGTGGCGAGCCATTCGGCGGCGGCGCGCTGGCCGACCCCGAGAATGGACACCCCAAATCCCCCCGAGGCGAGCACCAGGTCGTGAAAGCGGGCCGCGCGCTCTACGCAGGCCAGGACCAGCGGCGGGTCCAGCGAGACGGAGGTGAAGGCGGTGGCCGTCATCGCGTGATCATGGCGGCCATCGTTGGCGCTGAGCACCACGACCCCGCTGGCCAGGCGGCCCATCGCGGCCCGGAACTCATCGGAGTCCACCATCGGGCCCTGGTATGCCGTCATACCGGCCACCCTGCAGCCCCCGGCTGCGCGCCGGCCGGCCCCGGAACCGAGCGAAGCAGCCCGGTCGCCGGGTCGAGCGGCGCGAAACCCTCCCGCCCGGACAGCCGCGCCGCGATGTCATTGGAGAGGGTGAACCACCCCTGACGCACCGTGACCTGGGTGGTGTGGGCTCGTAGGGCAGCGACCTGCCGGGCCGCACCCTCGGGATCACTCACGGCATACGCAACGCGGTCATCATCGAGTGTCGACTCGGTCACCGGATCGTCGGGAGCGGGCACCGTCACGCCGGCCTCCCGCACGTGCTCGGCCAGCCAGGCCCGGTCCTGGGCCACCCAGGATCGGGGGGTCACGACTGCATACATCCGCGGTGGCTGGGCCATCGAGGCCACCGCGGCGCAGGCGACGCGGTGCGCCTGGATGTGGTCCGGGTGGGCGTAGCCACCGTGCTGGTCGTAGGTGATGACCACCTCGGGTGCCACCTGCTCGATCACCGCGCGCGCCATGGCGATGGCGGCACCGAGATCGGCATGGACGAAGGCGTCGGATCGCTGCGAGCTTGCGCTGCCCGCCATGCCCGAGTCGCGATAGGCCGGGGCTACCCCGTGCGGATCACCCAGGAGATGTCCGGTCGCTCCGAGCGCGGCCAGGGCCGCCCGCCACTCTCCCAGCCGATAGGGCCCCAGTGCGTCCTCGTGGTCGGCGTCGAGATGCTGCAACTCGCGCGCGATGACTTCGCCCTGCTCACCGAGCGTGCAGGTCAGGACGTGCACCTCATACCCCGCGGCCGCGAACGCCCCGATGGCGACGCCGGTCGCGATCGACTCGTCGTCGGGGTGGGCGTGGACGAAGAGCACCCGCATGGGTCAGGAGTTTCGGGCTCGCGCCGCGGCGCGGGCGCGCACGTTCTGATCCAGGACGACCTTGCGGATCCGGGCCGCCTCGGGCGTGACCTCCACGCACTCGTCCTCGCGGCAGAACTCCAGGGCCTGCTCCAGGCTCAGGCGGCGCGGTGGGATGAGCCGCTCGAGCACATCCGCGGTCGCGGAGCGGACGTTGGTCAGCTTCTTTTCCTTGGTGATGTTGACGTCCATGTCGTCGGCGCGCGAGTTCTCACCAATGATCATGCCCTCGTAGACCTCGGTGGTCGGCTCGACGATGAGCGTGCCGCGCTCCTGCAGGTTGAACATCGCGTAGGACGTCGCGACCCCCGAACGGTCCGAGACCAGGGAGCCGGTGGTCCGGGTGGTGATCGTGCCGGCCCATGGCTCATACCCGTGGAAGACGTGGTTGGCGATGCCGGTGCCCCGGGTCTCGGTCAGGAATTCGGTCCGGAAGCCGATCAGCCCCCGGGAGGGAACCAGGAACTCCATCCGCACCCAGCCGGTCCCGTGGTTCGTCATCTGGGTCATTTGACCCTTGCGCTGGGCCAGGATCTGGGTGATCGCGCCGAGGAACTCCTCCGGCGCATCGATGGTCAGCAGTTCCACCGGTTCGTGCAGCTTGCCGTCGACCTCGCGGGTGACCACCTGCGGCTTGCCGACGGTCAATTCGTAGCCCTCGCGCCGCATCTGTTCGACGAGGATCGCCAATGCCAGCTCACCGCGCCCCTGGACCTCCCAGGCATCCGGTCGTTCGGTGGGCAGCACGCGCAGCGAGACATTGCCGATGAGTTCGCGATCGAGGCGGTCCTTGACCAGGCGGGCGGTGACCTTGGCACCCCGGACCCGCCCCGCCATGGGTGAGGTATTGGTGCCGATCAGCATCGAGATGGCCGGCTCGTCCACCGTGATCAGGGGCAGGGGTCGCGGGTCCTCGAGGTCGGCGAGGGTCTCGCCGATCATGATGTCCGGGATCCCGGCAATGGCGATGATGTCGCCGGGGCCGGCGGAGTCCACCGGCTTGCGATCCAGCGCCTCGGTCATGAGCAGTTCGGTGATCTTGACCTGCTTGATGGTCCCGTCGGCGCGGCACCAGGCCACCTGCTGACCCTTGCGGATCTGCCCGTTGTGCACGCGGAGCAGGGCCAGACGACCCAAGAAGTTGGAGGCGTCGAGGTTGGTGACCTGCGCCTGGAGGGGCGCGCCCTCCTCATACATCGGGGTCGGGATCGCACTGAGGATGGTCTGGAAGAGCGGTTCGAGGTCCTCGCCGCTCGGTTGCTCACCGTCGCCGGGTCGCTCGAGGCTGGCCCGGCCGGACTTTGCCGAGGCATAGACGATGGGGAAATCCAGGACTTCCTCGGCGTTGCCGCCATCCTCCATCAGGTCCATGAACAGCTCGTACACCTCATCGACGACTTCGGCGATCCGGGCGTCGGGGCGGTCGACCTTGTTGATGCACAGCACCACCGGCAGGTGCGCGGCCAGCGCCTTGCGCAGCACGAACCGGGTCTGCGGCAAGGGCCCCTCGGAGGCGTCCACGAGGAGCACGACGCCGTCAACCATGGACAGCCCCCGCTCCACTTCACCGCCGAAGTCGGCGTGCCCGGGGGTGTCGATGATATTGATCGTTACCCCGTCCGGGTGCCCGGCGTCCGCGGCAGCCTTCCCGGCATACCGGATCGCCGTGTTCTTGGCGAGGATGGTGATCCCCTTCTCGCGCTCCAGGTCGCCGGAGTCCATCGCTCGCTCGTCGACATGCTGGTGGGCACCGAAGGCTCCCGCTTGCCAGAGCATTTTGTCGACCAGGGTGGTTTTGCCGTGGTCGACGTGGGCAACGATGGCGACATTACGGATGTCGCTGCGGGACTGCATGGGCATTGGACGATTCTCTCAGGCGATGGGTGATCCGACCCAATCTGCCATGGCTGAGGGGGTGGCGGCGGGCTCGGGCGCACTCGTGGCGGGTCCTCGCGCCGGCGAACCTCAGCCCCCGACACGCACCGCGCTGAGGCGGGGCGCGAGCGTGCCGTCCCCGAGCTGGCCCTGCGAGTTGGCGCCCCAGCAAAAGAGCGCACCCCCCTGGGTGAGGGCGCACGCGTGCTCGGCGCCGGCACTGAGCGCCGCGACGCCCGGCGGCAACCCGATCACCGCGACCGGAAGAGTGCGGGAGGTGTCCGTGCCGTCGCCGAGCCGACCGAAGGTGTTGGCTCCCCAGCAGTACGCCACGCCGGCCAGGGCGCAGGTCGACCCCCCGGCGGTGATCCCGCTCGCGGCGCTCAGCCCCGCCACGGCGACCGGGACGGCGCGCTCGTCGCGGGTGCCATCACCGAGTTGGCCCGCGGCATTTCGACCCCAGCACCAGGACTGGCCGGAGCGCACCGCGCAGGTGAACATGACCCCGGCCGTCAGCGCCGTCACCTCCCCGCTCATCGCCGGCACCGGCCTCGGCAGCGACGACTCACCCCTGGCCCCGTCACCCAACTGACCCATCTGGCCGGCGCCCCAACACCATACGGAGCCTGCCTGCGTTACGGCGCACGTATGTTCGTCCCCAGCAGCGATCGCGGACACCGCCTCGACGAGACCGACAACCGCCGTGGGCGCTGCGGCATCCGCACGGTCTCCAGTGCCCAGTTGGCCGGAGTAGTTCCATCCCCAACAGGCGACGGCGCCGCTGAGCAGGATCGCGCAGGAGTGTCCGCTGCCGACAGAGATCGCGCGCGCGGCGCCCAGCCCGAGGACCGGCTCGGGGCTGGTGCGGTCCAGCGAATCCCCGACACCGAGCTGGCCGAAGGCATTCCACCCCCAGCAGAGCACCGTGGCGTCCGCGCGCAAGGCACAGGTCGTGGCGCCACCGGCGGCGATGGCCTGGACCCCCGACTCCAACCCGAGAACCGGGACCGGAGCCGATCGGGATGTGGTGCTGCCATCGCCGAGCTGGCCGTGAGCGTTCCAGCCCCAGCACCGGACCCCACCGTCCTCATCGAGCAGGCAGGAGTGGTGGCTGCCGGTGGCCAGGGCGCGCGCGGGAGGAACGTCCGCGTAGGTATAGGTGCTGGGGCCCGATTCTCCGTATGCGGTGCGCACTCGGACCGTCACCGGCCCGGCGGCGTGCGGCGGCGCGAGCGCGCTGAGTCGCGTGGGCGACTCGACGGTCACCTCACTTGCCTCGAGGTCATCGAAGACGACCCCTTGCACGTCGCGAAAGCCGCTGCCAGAGATGGTGATCCGGTTGCCGCCGGCCGTTGGCCCGATGTTTGGGCTCACCGCACCCAGCTCCGGTGCGGCGCCGAGGTAGGTATACGTGACCGCTCCGGAAGCGCCCGATGGGCTCGTCACCACCACCGAGAAGTCACCGGGGGCGGCGGCAGGTGGCACGGTTGCTGAGATGGTGGTGTCGTCGACTACCTCGAAGGCGCTCGGGCTCTCCCCAAAGGTCACCGACGTCGCCCCAACGAACCCAGCACCCGAAATGGTCACCGTGCCGCCGCCCACCAGGGGCCCGGCGTCCGGCGCGATGGAGGTGAGGGTGGGCGATGGCGCGGCATAGGTATAGACGTCAGCGGGCGTTGGGGCCGACCAGCCCGAGTGGGTGATCACCCGCACGTCGATCCCGCCGGCGCTCGCGCCCGGCGGCGCGATCGCGACGAGGGTTGTCGGAGAGGTCAGCGTCCACGAGGTCGCGGCGCGGGCGCCGAAGCGGACACCGGTGACGCCCACGAATCGCATCCCGGTCACCAGGACCGCAGTTCCGCCCGCGAGTCCACCCGACGCCGGACTCACCCCGGTGATCGCGGGTGGTGCGACGTAGGTGTAGCGACTCGAGCTGCTCGGCAGCGAGGCGCCTGCGGCGGTGACGACCTTCACGGGCACGACCCCGGCACCTCTGGCCGGTGTCGTGACCTCCAGCGTGCTCGGCGAGAGCACGTTCACGGCGGTGCCCAACGCAGCGCCGAAGTAGACCCGGCGCACGCCGACGAAGCCGCTGCCGGTGACGCGCACGCGCGCGCCGCCCTTGAGCGGCCCGGACGGCGCCGCGAGCGCGCTCACGCTCGGCGCGGGCGCGGCGCTGGCGCTCCCCCCGGGGATCAGGGCGCCGGCCAGCAGCCCCAGCACCATCAGCAGAACCGCGAGCACGGCGGAGCGGCGCGGCGCTTTCATGGACGCGGCCACCCCAGATAGTCGACGGGCACCCGTCCCCAGGCCAGGGCAATGGTGGTGGGATCGGTGACGACCGCTTCGAGATTGCGGCCGTCCACCATCTCCAGATAGCTGTTGCGGCAGCTGATCTCCGGCTGGCTGGTCCAGCGATCACGCCAATCCGCGCTGCTGCAGTCCCACGCGTAGGTGTCCCCGATCACCCCGTGCGTCCCCTCGACGAGGCGGTAGGCCTGCAGGACGGACCACTGCCCGGGCTCGGGGTTGAGGTAGGTCCGCACGAGATCGACATTCGCGCTGCGCCGATCGTTGAGCACGGGCATGTCGTAACAGGCCAGCGCCCGGTTGTGACAGCGCCCGCCGTTGAGGCTCCAGGTGCGCATGAGGTAGGGCGCCGCCGTTGCCTCCGCGCGGCTGTTGCGCAGCGAGTCGTAGCGGCGCACGAAACCGAAATACCTCCCGACGAAAGCCTGAGAGAGGCTCTCCTGCTTGTTGTTCGCGAACGCAAACGATCCCCAGGCCCGCGGGAATCCGTGCGCCGCCAAGGGCGCCAAGCTCGCGGCGCTCTCGGCGAAGCGTTCGGCATCCGAGGTCATGACCGTCATATCCCGGTAGGCCGTCCCCTGGGAGTTTGCCGACCACCCGTAGCTGTCGCGCAGGTGCGCCAGGTCGGCCCAGGACGCCTGGGAGGTGTATCCCCTAAAGCAGGTGCGGTCCGCCGCCGCGGTGCGGTTGATGACCACGAGCGCCGTGGCAGACAGCCCGCGGTCAGCCAGATCCTGCGCGTTCTGCTCCAGGGTCCGGGCGCCGGGCGCGACGATCGAGCAGTCGGCGCCACTGACCGCCTGCCAGTTGCTTCGCGAGAAGAGCAGGGAGATGTATGCCGGTTCCGCCACCTCCCGGCCGGTGCCCGAGGTGATCCCCGGGCCAGGCCTCGAGAAGGGCCCCGGGGCGACCCCCGGGTCGGGGCGGGCGACCGCGGGGCTACTCAGCGCGAGCAGGCCCAGGGCGGCGGCCACCAGCACGCGGCCACCGCGTGTGGGTCGGCTGCGCGGGCGGCGGCGCGCCGCGACGGGAGCAGGAGTGCGGCGATGGGAGCGGACCACCGACCCACCCTAAGCGGGTCGCCCACCCCGTGGGGGGCACACTGCCCGATCAGGGTGTCGGTCGGCCGAGATAGCGCCGAGGTCGTAGGGCGTCCCCTGATAGACGCAGTGATTGAGCCAGTTCGCGTACAGCAAATAGGCATGCGAGCGCCAGGTGACCTGTGGCGGCTGCGCTGGATCGTCCCCGGGGTAGTAGTTGCGGGGTACCGGAATGCGTAGGCCGCGGCGCACGTCCCGGTCGTATTCCAGCTTCAGGGTGTCGCGTTCGTATTCCGGATGCCCGGTCACGAAGAGCTGGCGCCCGTCCGCGCTGGCCGCCAAATAGACCCCCGCCTCATCGCTGACGGCGAGCAGGCGCAATCCCGCCACCGCCTCGACATCAGCAGCGCGGGTTTCGGTGTGTCGCGAGTGCGGCGCAGGGAAGACCTCGTCGAAGCCGCTCAGGACCCGATTGCGCGGGTCCAGAACCCGGTGCGGGAAAACCCCGAACATCTTGGCTGCCAAGGGATATTTCGCCACCCCGTGGTGGTGGTAGAGCCCGGCCTGCGCACCCCAGCAGACATGCATGGTGGAGAAGACGTGATCTCGGCTCCAGTCCATGATCGTGCACAGCTCGGGCCAGTAGTCGACCTCCTCGAAAGGCAAGGTCTCGATCGGGGCGCCGGTGATGATCAGCCCGTCGAACTTGCTCTCCCGGGCCTCGTCGAAGGTCGTATAGAAGGCATCGAGGTGGGCCTGTGCGGTGTTGCGCGGGTCGTGACTCGCCATGCGCAGCAGCGTGATCTCCACCTGCAAGGGAGAGTTGCCCAGCAAACGCAGCAGTTGGGTCTCGGTGGCCATCTTGGTCGGCATGAGGTTGACGATGGCGATGCGCAACGGCCGGATGTCCTGATGCGCGGCGCGGTCATCGGTCATCACGAAGACGTTCTCGCCCTCGAGAATGCGACGCGCCGGAAGGGCGCTGGGGATCGTGACGGGCACGGTGGATCAGCTCCTCATCGGCAGGGTTGTGCTGGCCTGGAGCGCCCATTCTCCTGCCCGACTCAGTTGCCGGGTGGGCTGTTCCACACTGTGGCAAGCACGGCCTCGATGACCGGACGGTTGGCCGGGAGCCAGTCGAGCGACCACACCTGGCGCGGGCCGAGCCACCGCACGTCGGCATGATCCTCCAACGGTTGGGGTATGCCGTGCGTCACCTGCGCCAACCAGACCCGCATCGCATAGCGCTCCCCGAGCGGCCACCACCCGTCGACGGGCCCCAGCACCGACGCCCCGATCCGAATCCGAACGCCGAGCTCCTCGCGGATCTCGCGGTGCAGGGCGGCACGCGGGGACTCCCCCGGATCGACCTTGCCGCCGGGGATTTCCCAGCCGCCGGCCAGTTCGGGCGGCTCGGTGCGTTGGGCGCTCAACAGCCGCGTGGGAACCACCAAGTCATCGAGAATGACGGCCGCGACGACGGCGATCAAGCCCCCGGGAGGATCGGCGACGGCCACGGCGGCGCTCAGGTCGCGTGAAGGCGTCGCGCGGCCTCCGCAATCGAGCCGGTGAGACTGGGATAGACGGTGAAGGTGCTGGCCAACTGATCGACATTGAGCCGGTGCGTCACGGCGAGCGTCACCGGGAAGATCAACTCACTGGCACGCGGCGCCACGACGACGCCGCCGAGGACGGTGCCCGATCCGTGGGCGGCAAAGAGCTTGACGAATCCCTCGGTGAGGCCCTGCATCTTGGCGCGCGGGTTGCGCGACAACGGCAGATTCACCGTGGCGACATCAAGACCTCTGGCGTGAATCTCCTTCTCCGACAAGCCGACCGTCGCGATCTCGGGGTCGGTGAAGATGTTCGCCGAGACATTGCCGAGGTTCAGAGGTGCCACCGCGTCACCGAGGGCATGCGCCATGGCAATGCGTCCTTGCATGGCCGCCACCGACGCCAGGGGCAGGACCCCCGTGCAGTCGCCCGCGGCATACACCCCGCGCACGGAGGTGCGCGAGACCCGGTCGACGACGATATGGCCGCTCTCGCTCGTCGCGATCCCGACCGCCTCCAGGCCCAGGTCCTGGGTCTGTGGGAGCGAGCCGACGGCCAGCAAGGCGTGCGAACCGCTGACGACCCGCCCGTCCTCCAGGGTCACCTCGACCCCGGTGGCTTCCCCACCCGCGTCCCGGACCACCACCGTGGACTGCATGCGCGACCGCGAGAGCACGCTCATACCCCGGTGACGAAAGACCTCCTCGATGACCGTGGCCGCGTCGGGGTCCTCCCCTGGGAGCACGCGGTCCCGGCTGGAGACGAGCGTGACCTCGGCGCCGAGCCCCAGATAGGCCTGCGCCAGCTCGGCTCCGGTCACCCCCGACCCGACGACGATCAGGTGCTCGGGGAGCCCGTCGAGTTCGTAGAGCTGCTGCCAGGTGAGGATCCGCTCCCCGTCGGGTCGCGCGGTCGCCATCACGCGAGGGGTCGCGCCCGTCGACAACAAGATGACGTCCGCCGCGAGATCCTCTGTGCCACTGGATGTTTCGGCGCGCACGGTCCGTGGATCGAGGAGTCGCCCGTGGCCCGGGACGATCCGCACGCCCACTTCGAGCAGGCGACCCGCGATGTCCTGGCTCTGCGCGCTCGCCAGGCCGAGGACGCGGGCGTTGACCTCCGCAAGGCGGGCCTGGGCATCGCTGAGCTCGTCGCCTTCGTGGTCGAGGAGGTGCACGCCAAGCCCCAACGCCAAGTCGACGCCCGACATATAGTCGGCGGTCGCAATGAGCGTCTTGCTGGGAACGCAGTCGGTCAAGACGCACGCGCCGCCCATCCCGTCGCGCTCGACCAAGGTGACCTGGGCGCCGAGATGGGCGGCGACGAGCGCCGCCTCGTATCCGCCAGGGCCGCCGCCCACGATGACGACTTTGGTGCTCGCGTTCATCCCTCGCCCACCTCGATCAGCCGGAAGTTGTTGGCCAAGTCTCTCCGATGAACCTGCCACCTCCAACCGCCGGTGTCCGATAGCCTGCGCTCGTGACTGACGCCGCCACCGTGAACCCACTCGATGCCCCCGGGGCCGACCCCTTCGAGATCGCCGCGCAGGCCGCCGCGGTGATCGCCGAACGCACCGGCGTGGCCACCCATGACATCGCTCTGGTGTTGGGTTCCGGATGGGGCGAGACCGCCGATCGCATTGGCGAGACGATGACCAGCATCGACAATGTCGACGTTCCCGGCTTCGCCAAGGCGGCGGTCGTCGGGCACTCCGGCACGATGCGCTCCGTGGCCATCGGTGACACCGGGCGCCGAGCGCTGGTCTTCGGAACCCGCACGCACTACTACGAGGGGCGCGGCGTGCGCGCCGTCGTCCATGCCGTCCGGACCGCCGCCGCGGCGGGATGTCGGGCCATCGTGCTCACCAATGGCTGTGGCGGGCTGCGCCCGGAGTGGGTGCCCGGAACCGTGGTGCTCATCAGTGACCACCTCAACCTCACGGCCGCCTCGCCGCTCGAAGGGGCGACCTTCATCGACCTCACCGATCTCTATTCGTCCCGGCTGCGGGCGATCGCCCACGAGGTCGACCCGGATCTGCCCGAGGGCGTTTACGTCCAGTTCCGGGGGCCGCACTACGAAACACCGGCCGAGGTGCGGATGGCCGGACTCATCGGCGGCGACCTGGTCGGCATGTCCACCACCCTGGAGGCCATTGCGGCACGCCAGGCAGGTCTGGAGATCCTCGGCGTCTCGCTCGTGACAAACCCGGCAGCGGGGATCTCGGAGGTCCCGCTCTCGCACGACGAAGTCGTCGAGGCCGGTCAAGCCGCGGCGCAGCGGTGCGGGCATCTGCTGGCCGCGATCGTGGCGCGGATCTGAGGCAAGGCCCGCTCGACCTGGCTCCCGCGGGAGTCGATAAGGTCGGGTGCGCGCCGGGCGTTGCCGACCATGTGCCCGGGCGCGTTGCCGACAAAGGAGTCCGCATGCCGACCCAGCCCGCCCTGACCAGCCTGCTTGCCGATGCCCGCGCCTGGGCCGCCGACGACCCGGATGGGCAGACGCGCGCCGAGCTCGAGGCGGTGATCGGTGCCGCCGAGGGCGGCGACGAGGCCGCCCGGGCGGACCTGGCCGACCGGTTCTCGGGGCTGCTTGAGTTCGGCACCGCGGGGCTGCGCGGGGCGCTCGGCGCCGGACCCAACCGGATGAACCGAGCCGTGGTAATCCGCGCGGCCGCGGGGTTGACGGCATACCTGAAGAGCTCCGTGGAGCGCCCCTTCGTGGTGATCGGCTATGACGCGCGCATCAACTCCGACGTCTTCGCGCGCGACACCGCCGCCGTCGTGGTCGGCGCCGGGGGCCGGGCGGCGATCTTGCCGCGGCCGATGCCGACGCCGGTGCTCGCCTATGCCATCCGCGCCCTCGGCGCCGATGCCGGCGTGATGGTCACGGCGAGTCACAACCCGCCGCAGGACAATGGTTACAAGGTGTATGTCGGGGATGGCTCGCAGATCGTCTCCCCCGTGGACGGGTTGATCGCCGCCGAGATCGAGACCGTGCGAGCGGTCGCCGACGTGCCGCGCGCCGACTCCGGGTGGCAGGACCTCGACGACGCGGTCCTGGATGCCTATGTCGCGGACGCCGCGACCGTCGTCTCCCCCGAGGCCCCCCGGGACCTGGTGGTCGTGCATACGGCCATGCACGGCGTGGGGACCGAGACCATTCGCAAAGCGTTCACGGCTGCGGGCTTCGATGAGCCCATTTCCGTTGCGGCACAAGCCGAACCCGACCCACTCTTCCCGACTGTCTCCTTCCCCAACCCGGAGGAGCCCGGGGCGATGGACCTGGCGATGGAGCTGGCCGAGCAGACCGGACCCGATCTGGTGATCGCCAACGACCCGGACGCGGACCGCTGTGCCGCGGCCATCGCCGGCCCGGGTGGCTGGCGCATGCTGCGTGGCGACGAGGTCGGCGCGCTGCTCGGCGCCCACATCCTTGAGCGCGGCGTCCCCGAGGGCGGCCGGATGGCGAACTCGATCGTCAGCTCGCGGCTGCTCGCCGCGATGGCGCGGGCTGCCGGGGTCCCGCACGAGGAGACGCTGACCGGGTTCAAATGGATCGGGCGGGTCCCCGACCTGGCCTTCGGATATGAGGAGGCTCTGGGCTATTGCGTCGACTCCGCGCATGTGCGCGACAAGGACGGCGTGACCGCCGCTCTGCTCTTGAGTGAGCTCGCGGCCAGGCGCAAGGCTGCCGGCTCCGACCTGCAAACGGTGCTCGATGAACTGGCGCTCGAGCACGGTGTCTATGCCACCGACGCCTTCTCGATCCGGGTCAGCGACCTAAGCCTCATCGGCCGGCTGATGGACCGGCTGCGCGAACACCCGCTCACGCAGGTCGCCGGCATACCGGTGGCGCGCGTCGACGACCTGGCGCAAGGCGCTGGGGGGCTGCCGCCGACCGAGGGGTTGCGGTACTACCTCGCCGACGACTCGCGCATCATCGTGCGGCCGTCGGGCACCGAGCCCAAGCTGAAGATCTATCTCGAGGTGATCGAGCCGGTGGCCAACCCGGCGGACCTGCCGGCCGCCCGCACCCGCGCTGCCGCTCGCCTGGCAGCCGTCCGGTCCGCGATGGAGCAGGCCACGGCCATCTGATTCCCGAGTCCACGCGCTCTCGCGGCGGTTCGCGGCGGGCTCACGGGCGGCCCGAGAAGGGGGTCGATACACTCCCCGGGTGAGTTCCGCACCGATCGACACTGCCGTCGACGCCACGGCTCGCGCCCGGGACTTCCTCGGCGTGACGCGGCTGACCAATTCCGCGCTTCGAGGATGGCTGCACGGCCTGCCGGGGGTCGACCACGTGGGCTGCGACGCCCGCGCGGGAGATCTGGGCACCCGCTCCATCAAGAATGACGCCAAGCTGTGGGCGATCGATCTGGCGATCTCGATGATCGACCTGACCACGCTCGAAGGCTCCGACACCGCGGGGAAGGTTCGCGGGTTGTGTGCCAAGGCGCTCACCCCGGACGCCTCGGACCTGAGTACACCGAGGCCGGCGGCCGTCTGCGTCTATGGCGACATGGTCCCGGTGGCGCGCGAGGCGTTGGGCACCGACAGTGGGGTCGGCATCGCCGCCGTCGCAACGGCCTTCCCCAGTGGCCGCGCCAGTATGGCGGTCAAACTCGCCGACACCCGCGAGGCGGTCGCGGCCAGCGCCAACGAGATCGACATGGTCATCGATCGCGGTGCCTTCCTGGCCGGCGACTATCTCACCGTGTTCCACCAGATCGCGGACGTCAAACAAGCATGCGGGCCGGCCCGGCTGAAGGTCATCATGGAGACCGGCGAACTGGTCACTTATGACAATGTCCGGCGGGCTTCGTGGCTCTCGATGCTCGCCGGCGGCGACTTCATCAAGACCAGCACCGGCAAGGTGGCACCCGCCGCGACTCTCCCGGTCACCATCGTGATGCTCGAGGCCGTGCGCGACTGGTTCGCCCTGACCGGGGAGATGGTGGGGGTCAAGCCGGCCGGCGGGATCCGCACCAGCAAGGAGGCCATCAAATTCCTGGTCGCCGTCAACGAGGTCGCCGGCGAGGAATGGCTTGACAACAAGTGGTTCCGGTTCGGCGCCTCCAGCCTGCTCAATGACCTTGTCCTGCAACGGCAACGGATGAAGCTTGGCTTCTATTCAGGCGCCGACTATGTCACCGACGACGCACCCAGCCTCTACTGATCAAGGGCCCGACATGTCGACATTCGAGTACGCTCCTGCCCCCGAGTCCCGCGCGATCCTCGACCTGCGCGCGAGCTATGGGCTCTTCATCAATGGTCAGTTCGTCAGCGGGAACGGCACCCCGTTCAAGACCATCTCCCCCGCTACCGAGGAGGTCCTCGCCGAGATCAGCGAGGCGAACGCCGCGGACGTCGACGCCGCCGTGCGGGCGGCGCGCACCGCATACACGCGGGTGTGGTCCAAGCTCAGCGGCGCGGACCGCGGCAAGTACCTCTATCGGATCGCGCGCATCCTGCAAGAGCGCTCCCGCGAGTTCGCGGTCCTGGAGACCCTGGATAATGGCAAGCCAATCAAGGAGAGCCGCGACGTCGACGTGCCGGTTGCCGCCGCGCACTTCTTCTATCACGCGGGCTGGGCCGACAAGCTGGAGTATGCCGTCCACGGCGCCAACCCGCGCCCGTATGGCGTTGTGGGGCAGGTGATTCCATGGAACTTCCCGCTCCTGATGCTGTCCTGGAAAATCGCCCCCGCGCTGGCCGCGGGCAATACCGTGGTCCTCAAACCCGCCGAGACCACGCCGCTGACGGCGTTGCTCTTCGCCGAGGTCTGCCAGCAGGCCGACCTGCCGCCAGGGGTCGTCAACATCATCACCGGGGCCGGCGCCACGGGGGCGGCCCTGGTGGAGCATCCGGGGATCGACAAGATCGCGTTCACCGGCTCCACAGGGGTCGGCAAGGCGATTGCCCGCTCCATCGCCGGAACCCGCAAGAAGGCGACCCTGGAACTCGGTGGCAAGGCGGCGAACATCATCTTTGACGATGCCCCCATCGACCAGGCCATCGAGGGGATCATCAATGGGATCTTCTTCAATCAGGGGCACGTATGCTGCGCCGGCTCCCGGCTGCTGGTGCAAGAGTCGATCGCGGACGAGGTCGACGCCCGGCTCAAGCGCCGGCTGAAACATCTGCGCCTCGGCGATCCGCTGGACAAGAACACCGACGTCGGCGCGATCAACTCAGGTGCTCAGTTGGCGCGCATCACCGAACTCGTCGCCGCTGGTGAGGCCGAGGGAGCGCAGCGTTGGGACACGGGCTGCCCGCTGCCGGAGAAGGGATTCTGGTTCCGGCCAACGGTTTTCACCGGCGTCAGCCAGACCCACCGGATTGCGCAGGAGGAGATCTTCGGCCCGGTTGTCTCGGTGCTGACCTTTCGCACTCCGCAGGAGGCGGTCGCCAAGGCCAACAACACGCCGTACGGGCTGTCCGCCGGGATCTGGACCGAAAAGGGATCGCGGATCCTCTGGATGGCGGATCAGTTGCGGGCCGGCGTCGTGTGGGCCAATACCTTCAACCGTTTCGACCCGGCGTCGCCCTTCGGCGGCTACAAGGAGTCGGGATACGGCCGTGAGGGTGGCCGCCAGGGGCTGGCGGGCTATATCGTGACAGGGAAGAGCGCATGAGCCGGGTCGAAGTGAAGAAGACCTACAAGCTGTACATCGGCGGGGCCTTTCCGCGCAGCGAGTCGGGACGCTCCTACGAAGTCAGTGACACCAAGGGCCGCTTCCTGGCCAATGCCGCCAAGGGCTCGCGCAAGGATGGCCGCGACGCCGTCGTCGCGGCCCGCAAGGCGCAGCCGGGGTGGGCCGGTGCCACGGCATACAACCGTGGTCAGGTTCTCTATCGCGTCGCCGAGATCATGGAGTCGCGCAAGAGTCAGTTCGTCGAGGAGGTCCGGGCCGCCGAAGGTCTGACTCCCGCTCGCGCCGGCGCGGTTGTCGACGCCGCCATCGATCGCTGGGTGTGGTATGCGGGGTGGACGGACAAGTACGCGCAGGTGCTCGGCAGCATCAACCCGGTGGCCGGGCCGTACTTCAACATCTCCGGGCCGGAGGCAACGGGGGTCGTGGCTGCCCTTGCCCCGCAACGCAGTTCGCTTCTGGGTCTGGTCAGTGTCGTGGCCCCGATCGTGGTCTCTGGCAACTCGGCCGTCGTTCTGACGAGCCGGGACCGGCCGATCCCGGCCATCACTCTCGCCGAGGCCCTGGCCACCTCCGACGTGCCCGGTGGCGTCATCAATCTGATCACCGGCGACCCGGCGGAAGCCGCGCCGTGGCTGGCCTCGCATCGCGATGTCAACGCTCTCGACCTCACGGGGGTCGCTGGCACCGACCTCGATTGGGCGCAGTTGGAGGCCGCGGCCGCGGGCAACCTCAAGCGCGTTCGGCGTCCCGCTCTCGACGGCCTCACGGCGATCGAGGAGGACTGGCTGCCCACCCCGGACCTCAGCCGGCTCGAGTCCTTCCTGGAGACCAAGACCGTCTGGCACCCCAAGGGTCGCTGACCTCGTGACCATCGCACACCTCGGCCGCCCTGACGGGGTGGCCGGTCAGCCCACCGGGTGCCCGTGACCCCTACCGGGGAAGCGCACGCCCGGATCGTCCTGCTCGCCGGCCCGTCGGGCGCGGGCAAATCGCGGCTCGCGGGCCGGCTGCACGCGGCATACGGCTGGCCGATCGTGAATCTCGATGACTTCTACAAGGACGCCGACGCCCCGGGCTTGCCGCAGCACGCGGCCCTGGGGATCGTGGACTGGGACGACCCGCGCAGCTGGGACGCCGAGGGCGCCGTGGGGGCGCTGGCCTGCCTCATTCGCGACGGTGAGTGCGAGCTGCCGGTGTATGACCTGGGCGCCTCCCGGCGGGTGAGCGTGGTGACGCTGCGCGCCCAACCGCAGCACCTGATCATCGCCGAGGGGATCTTCGCGGCCGAGATCGTGGCACCGCTGCGTTCGGCCGGCCTGCTCCATAGCGCGTGGTGTGTGCGCAACCGACCGGTGGTGACCTTCGTGCGCCGCCTGGCCCGCGATCTGGCCGAGCGCCGCAAGCCCCCGCCAGTGCTCCTCAAACGCGGCTGGCAGCTGATGCGCGCCGAACCGGACGTGGTCGCCCGCGCGGCCGCCCGCGGAGCCACCCCAGCCCGGGCCACCGAGGTCGAGGCGGCCTTAGGTCGGCGCTAGAGGCTCGAAGCTAGTGGTTCGGCGCTAGCGACGGCGCGGCGCCCCACAGGCCGGGCGCGGACCGCATACGATAGGCGCCGCGCACTTCGCGGACGGTCCGCGGCAACCTCCGACGTCGTCGGGAGCCCGGCGCAAAGGGGGAGCCCAACCCATGAGTTCGCACGTTCCGATTGCCATGCCGCCGGGTCAGCCCCGGCAGGACCATAGCGAGCTGACCGTCCCTAACCGGTTGCTGGATGTGGGCGACCTTGTCGGCGGGTCCTTCCGCACGCTGCGAGCGGCCCCCCGGCTCTTCCTCCTCCTTCCTGTGCTCACGGTGATCGTGCTGGCCGCGGTGGCACTGCCCTTGATGGCGATAGCCATTGCCGCCGGCCTTTTCGGCGCCCGCGAGGACGGCGGCAGCGCCGCAGCCGCGTTGCTGGGCGTGGTGATGTTGGCGGTGGCCGCGCTTGCCCTGTACGTGTCGATCAGACTGACCGGGGCGATCATCATCGGTGCCTACCGGGTGGCCCTGGGCGAGCGCCCCACGATGGGCGAAGCCTGGCGCGAAAGCTCCGGGATCGTCTGGCGACTGGTCGCCTTGGCCGTGCTCCTCTACGCGCTCTTTGTCGCTGGGCTGGTCGTGGTGGTTGGCCTGCTGGCTGGCCTGCGGTCGGCGAACCAAACGCTCGGGATCATCACGATCGTCGTCGCAGTGCCCGCGTGCCTGGTGGCCCTGGCCTATCTCGGGGTACGCCTGAGCTTCGCCTTTCCCGTCATTGCCATCGAAAAGAGCGGTCCCATCGCCGCAGTGCGCCGCTCGCTCACCCTGACCAAGGGCCACTGGTGGAGCACCTTTGGGCGCTTCGCCTTGCTGATCCTGCTGGCGATCCCGGTCAGCGGCGTGACCAGCACGATGACCGCCCCCCTGCTCAGCTCTCTGGAATCGTCGTCGGGGGCTGCCACTGCGGCCTTCGGCATCGGCGCCGCGCTGACGGCGCTCGTTGCCATACTCCTGAACTACCTGTACCAGATCTACGCCTACATCTACCACACGCTGATGTACCTCGATCTGCGCCGCCGCGAGAGCCTGCCGCCAGTTCCGGGCTATGCGCCACCGGTGACGGCGCCGGGCTATCCGTATGAGGCCGCGCCGCCCACGTCCCAGCCGTACGGGTCCCAGCCGCCCACGTCCCAGCCGCCCACGTCCCAGCCGTACGGGTCACAGCCCTACGGTTCCCAGTCAGAGGCGTCCGGGCCGTACGGGGCCGCCCCCACCTGGGGCGGGCAGCCCTATCCGGACGGCCCGGCGACGGGCAGCCCCGGCGACCTGAACAGCGGCGACATCGGCACCGGCGACATCGACCCCGGCCAGCGGCCGGGTTAGGGCGCCTTCGAGCCGACTAGGCCGCCGTCGGACGCAGGTGCCGACTAGACCGCATACGCGGGGACGCCGAGGGCGGCATACCCCGGCTTGACGATCGTGTCGATGATGGCGAGCCGCTCATCGAAGGGGATGAACGCCGACTTCATCGCGTTGATGGTGGCCCAGCGGATGTCCGCCAGCGACCAGCCCGCTTCATCGACGAGGTGCTGGAACTCCATGCCGAGGGTGGTGCCACTCATGAGGCGGTTGTCGGTGTTGACCGTCACCCGGAAGCGCAGGTCCTTCAGCAAGGTGATGGGGTGCTCCGCGTAGGACGCGGCCGCCCCCGTCTGCAGGTTGCTGCTCGGGCACATCTCCAGCGGGATGCGGGCGTCTCGCACATAGGCCGCCAGTCGCCCGAGCCGCGGAACCGGGCCCGAGGTGTCGATATCGTCGAGGATCATGACGCCGTGGCCCAGGCGATCGGCGCCGCAGTACTGGATCGCCTCCCAGATGCTCGGCAGCCCGAAGGCCTCGCCCGCGTGAATGGTGAAGTGGGCGTTCTCGCGCTGCAGGTATTCGAAGGCGTCCAGGTGTCGGGTGGGCGGGTAGCCCGCCTCGGCACCCGCAATGTCGAAGCCGACGACACCCGCGTCGCGGTACTGGATGGCCAATTCGGCAATCTCGCGCGAGCGGGCGGCATGCCGCATGGCCGTCAGGAGCGCGCGCACCTGGATGGGGCGCCCGGCAGCCGCCGCCTCAGCCTCGCCGTCCCGGAAACCGGCGTTGACGGCCTCCACGACCGCCGGCATGCTCAGCCCACCTGCAACGTGCTGCTCCGGGGCGTATCGCGATTCGGCGTAGACAATGCCGTCGGCGGCCAGGTCGAGCGCGCATTCCTTGGCCACCCGATACAGCCCGGATTCGGTTTGCATGACCGCAACCGTGTGCTCGAAGGTCTCCAGATAGCGCACGAGCGAGCCCGAGTCAGCGCTCTCGCGGAACCACCGATCCAGGGCGGCGGCGTCGGTGGTCGGCAGCCCGGCATACCCGATCTCGTCGCTGATCTCGATGATGGTCTGCGGGCGCAGCCCCCCGTCGAGATGATCATGCAGGAGTGCCTTGGGGGCGGCGGCGATTTCCGGGCTCACGGCGGTGTCAGTCACACCGCACAGCGTATGCGGTGCGGCCGGGCCGCGGTCGTCGCCCACCTGCTTCAGTCGACGCGGTCGATGATCAACGCGGGCAGGTCGACCTCGGTGCCCGCCGGGCTGATCGTGTAGGCGCCCTCCAGCGCCTCACTGGCCCGGGCGAAGCGGTCCGGGGTGTCGGTATGCAGGGTGAGCAGCTTGTCCCCCGCGCGCACGACCGCGCCCGGCTTGGCATGCATCACAACCCCCGCACCCGCCTGCACGGGGTCCTCCTTGCGCGCGCGACCGGCGCCTAGTCGCCAGGCCGCGATGCCCACGGCATACGCATCGAGGGCGGTGAGCACACCGTCAGAGGGGGCCAGGATGTCCTGCGTGTGGGCAGCCACGGGCAGCGGCGCGTCCGGATCGCCGCCCTGGGCTCGGATCATCCGGCGCCAGGCGTCCATGGCGCGCCCGTCCTGGAGCGCTGCGGCCACATCCTGGCCGCCGCGCCCGGCGGCCTCGAGCATTTCCTGCGCCAGGCGCACGGTCAGCTCCACGACATCCGCCGGACCGCCACCGGCCAGCACGTCGATGGACTCCTGCACCTCCATGGCGTTGCCTGCGGTCAGACCCAGCGGGGTGGACATATCGGTCAGCACCGCGACGGTCTTGACGCCGGCGTCAGTGCCGAGGTCGACCATGGTGCGGGCCAGTTCGCGGGCGTCGGCGACATTCTTCATGAACGCACCCGAGCCGACCTTCACATCGAGCACCAGCGCGCCCGTGCCTTCCGCGATCTTCTTCGACATGATCGAGGAGGCGATCAGCGGGATGGCCTCCACGGTGCCGGTGACATCGCGCAGCGCATACAGCTTCTTGTCGGCCGGGGCGAGGCCGGAGCCGGCCGCGCAGATCACGGCCCCCACGTCGTCGAGTTGCGCGAGCATCTCCTCGTTGGACAGAGCCGCACGCCAGCCGGGGATCGACTCGAGCTTGTCGAGAGTCCCGCCCGTGTGGCCCAGCCCGCGGCCGGACAGTTGCGGAACGGCGACATCGAAGACCGCGACCAAGGGAGCCAAGGGCAGGGTGATCTTGTCGCCGACGCCACCCGTGGAGTGCTTGTCCGCGGTCGGATTGCGCAAGGAGGAGAAGTCCATGCGCTCCCCGCTCTTGATCATCGCGTCGGTCCAGGTGGCGATCTCGCGGCGGGTCATGCCGTTGAGCAACACGGCCATCGCCAGCGACGACATCTGCTCCTCGGCGACTGCCCCACGGGTATAGGCGTCGATGACCCAGCGGATCTGCGCATCGGTCAGCTCACGCTTGTCCCGCTTGGCGATGATGACGTCGACGGCATCGAAGGCTTCACTCATGGGCGCATCATGCCAGGACCGCACCCAAAGGTCACGACCGACCCGTCCCGACCGAGTTAGCAGAGGTTGCACTCAGAACCACAGGATGCATCACCCATCCCGACCGACTTAGCAGAGGTTGCATTCAGCAACCGCAGGATGCATCACCCATCCCGACTGACTTAGCAGAGGTTGCATTCAGAACCACAGGATGCATCATGTGGTCCTGAGCGCAGGGTCTGCTAGCAGAGGTTAGGTCCGGGGGTCAGCGAATCCAGAGGGTCAGTGGCCGGAGCGGGTGGCCAGGTCCTCCGGGCCGAAGGCCTGCGGGAGGATCTGCGCCAAGGTCAGCACCCCGAGCGGGGTCATGATCAGGCAGTCGGGGCCACCGTTCTCCCACAGCAGTTGCCGACAGCGCCCACAGGGCATCAGGGCCTGCCCATCGCCGCCCACGCAATAGATCGCGACAAAACGCCCGCCCCCGCTGTTGTGCAGCGCCGAGACCAGCCCACATTCGGCGCACAGGGCGACCCCGTAGGCCGCATTCTCGACATTGCACCCGGTCAGGGTGCGCCCGTCAGCGGTCAGGCCAGCGACCCCCACCGGGAAGGTGGAGTATGGGCAGTACGCGCGCCGGGAGGCGCCGACGGCTTCGAGCCGCAGCGCCTCCCAGTCGACCTGCGTGAAGGTCATGCGTTAATGCCCACCCTTGCGATAGATCTGCCCGTCCGCGGCCGGCATCCGCAAGCGCTGCGAGGCGAAAGCGAGAACCAGCAAGGTGGTGACATAGGGCAGCGTTCCGGCCAGTTCGCCCGGGACGGAGTCGGTGGCGAAGTACCACCAGGCCACCAGGGCGGAGACCACCAGGGCAGCGGCGCCCTGCTTGGTGCGACCCTTGCGCAACTGCCAGATGCCGATCAGCAGGAGCAGCGCCGTAACCAGCAGGAGCACAGCGTGCACGCTCTCGCCGCCCGAGCGCAACCGGATCGCGTCGGTGTAGCCGAACAGCGCCGACCCGGCCAAGAGTCCGCCGGGTCGCCAGTTGCCGAAGATCATGGCCGCGAGACCGATATACCCGCGACCACCGGTCTGCCCGTCGCGGAACAGGTTGGAAGCCACCAGGGTGAGGAAGGCACCACCGAGACCAGCCAGAGCCCCGGAGGCGAGTACGCCGATGAACTTGTACTTGTAGACGTTGACACCGAGCGACTCAGCGGCCTCCGGAGACTCACCGACGGACCGCAGGCGCAGCCCGAAGGCGGTCTTCCACAAAATCCACCAGGTGGCCACGAACAACCCGAGAGCGATCAGGGTCAGCACCGACACATTGGTCGTCAGCCCGCGCACGATGGCTGCGACATCGGAGACGAAGAAGATGTGCTGGCGCTCCAGACTCAGGAGTGGATCGCCGATGAGTGGTAGCGAGAGCGTCGGTGGTTGCTCCAAGGGCGGGGACTGGGTCGGTCCCCCGCCGGGCAGGCCCGAGAAGAACCGGGAGGCAAGGTACTTCGCGACACCCAACCCGATGATGTTCAGCGCGACACCGGAGACGATGTGGTCGACGCCGAAATAGACGGTGGCGATCGCATGGATGAGACCGCCGACGAGGCCGCCGAGTGCGCCACCGAGGATGCCCACCCACGGGCCCCCGTAGTAGGCGCAGAACGCCGACGACCAGGTACCGAGAATCATCATTCCCTCGAGACCGATGTTGACCACACCGGCCCGCTCCGACCACAGCCCGCCGAGGCCGGCCAGGGCGATGGGGACGGCCAGACCGAAGGCCGCGGCGATGGCGCCCGAGGAGTCGAGGTCGTTGGCGCCGGTGACGACACGCAGCAGCGACAGGACCAGGATGCCGCCGACGACCATCATCCCCCAGCGACCCCACCGGGTCGCCATGAGGGACGGCCGGCTCGTCGAGGTGGCGTCCGGGGTGCGAGTTGGCGTTACGGTGCTCACGCTGCCGCTCCTTCCGTGGCGCGGGCGGCTCGCTGGGCGGCCAGCTCCCGGGCGACCTTTTGCTGTTCGAGGCGGATATCGAGACGCCGGGTGCCTTCATAGGCAATGACGACGGCGAACAAGATGATGCCCTGGATGATGTAGACGAGCTCCGGTGCCACGCCGGCCCGGATCTGCAGGCCATTGGCCTGGGTGTCGAGATAGCTCCACAGCAGAGCGGCGAAGGCGATCCCGATCGGGTTGTTGCGCCCCAGCAAGGCAATGCCGATTCCGGCAAAGCCCAGGCCAGCCTGGAAGGTCGTGCCGTAGGAGTGGTCCTGACCGAAGAGCAGCGGCATGCCGATCAGACCCGCGAGAGCACCCGAGGCGATCATGGAGGTCATCACCATGCGCTTGACCTTGACCCCGCTGGCGACTGCCGCGGTCTCGGAACTTCCGGTGGCCCGCAGGTCGAATCCGAAGCGGGTCTTGCCCAGGATGAACCAGTACAGGAAGCCGACCAGAATCGCCAGGATGAGCAGGCTGTAGACCCGGTTGGTTGCCCCGGGGATGAGCTGCCAGCCGGCGAGCTGCGAGGACTCGGGGATCTCCTTGGTCCCGATGGCGTTGGAGCCCGGAACCCGGACGGCCACCTTGAGCAGCAGCCAGGACACCACGCCGGTCGCGATCGCATTGAGCATGATCGTGGAGATGACCTCCGAGACCCCGCGCCGGACCTTTAGGTATGCCGCGATGCTCGCCCACAGCCCGCCGGCCACCATCGAGACGATGATGGCGACGATGATGTTGAGGTAGCCCGGAAGCCAGGCCTGGCCGGCGAACAGTGCCGCTGCGAACGACCCGACGCGATACTGCCCGTCGACGCCGATGTTGAAGAGGTTCATCTTGAACCCCACGGCCACCGCGATGGCGGAGAGATACAGCACGATCGCGCCATTGACGATATTGGTGATCTGCCGCGGCTTGGGGCTGCTGAGCATCGTTATCCAGACGTCCTTCACCGGGTCACCCAGGGCAAGCAGCACCAGAGACGTCAGGATGAAGGCCACCCCCAGCGCCAGGATGGGGGCGGCGACGGTCAGCATCAAGCGGCGCGCATTGGCGTTGGTCATCGGGCATCCTGGTGGGGCTCGGAGGACTCGGTGGCTGCGGCGTGCGGCTCGTCGTGCGAACCGTCGGCGCCGGTCATGGCTGCGCCAAGGTCCTGACTGGTCACGGTGTCCGGATCGAAGGTACCGGTCAGTTTGCCGCGCAAGATGACGCGGATGGTGTCGGACAGCCCGATGAGCTCCTCCAGGTCCGCGCTGATGAGCAGGACCCCGAGACCTTCGTGCCGCGCCTGACGCATCAGGTCCCAGATGGAGGACTGGGCGCCGACGTCCACGCCGCGGGTCGGGTGGGAGGCGATGAGCACCTTGGGGTTGTGGCTCATCTCGCGCCCGACGATCAGCTTCTGCTGATTGCCGCCCGAAAGGGAGGCCGCGGTGACATGGATGGATGGGGTGCGCACGTCATACTCGGCGACGATCCGCTCGGTGTCGGCCTTGGCGGCCTTGGCGTCGATGAGCTGGCCCTTGACGTTCGGGGATTCGGTCTGGTGACCGAGGATTCGGTTCTCCCACAACGGGGCATCCAGCAGCAGCCCATGGCGGTGCCGGTCCTCGGGGATATAGCCCACGCCGGCCTCGCGAATCTCGCGGACCTCCCAGTCGGAGATGTCGGTGCCTTCCAGGTGCACCGTGCCGGCACTGGGCTCGCGCATCCCCATGATGACCTCGACCAATTCGGCCTGGCCATTGCCCTCGACGCCGGCAATCCCGACGATCTCGCCGGCATGGATATCGAGGTCGATGTTTTGCAGCAGGTCGCGGCCCTCGGTGCCCGCCAGGATGATGCCCTTCATGCTGAGCACCACCTTGTCGGTGACCGTGGACTCGGCCGTCTCTGGCGTCGGCAGCTCCGAGCCGACCATCAACTCGGCGAGTTCCCGGGCATTGACGGTTTTGGGATCGACCGTGGCGACCGTCGTTCCCCGGCGGATAACGGTGATGTCGTCAGCCACCGAGAGGACTTCATCGAGCTTGTGCGAAATGAAGATGACCGTCAGCCCCTCGGCCTTGAGCTCGCGCAGATTGTCGAAAAGCTCATCGACCTCCTGGGGCACCAAGACCGCGGTCGGCTCGTCGAGGATCAGGATCTTGGCGCCCCGATAGAGCACCTTGAGGATCTCCACGCGCTGCCGATCACCCACCCCCAGGTCCGCAACCAGGGCATCGGGATTGACGTCGACGCCGAACTCGGCCGAGATCCGCTGGATCTCCGCCCGCGCCTCACCCCCGATGCCGTGCAGCTTTTCGGCGCCGAGAACGATGTTCTCCAAGACGGTGAGATTGTCCGCCAGCATGAAGTGCTGGAAGACCATCCCGATGCCCGTCTTGATCGCATCGGACGGCGAGTGCAAACTCACCTCCTGCCCGTTCACCTTGATCGTGCCCTCGTCCTGGCGTTGCACGCCATAGAGGATCTTCATCAGGGTCGACTTGCCGGCGCCGTTCTCGCCGCAGAGGGCATGAACCGTGCCGCGGCGCACCTTGAAGGTGATGTCCTTGTTGGCGACGACACCCGGGAAACGTTTGGTGATTCCTTCGACCTCGACAGCCAATGTGTCGCTGCCGGTCTGAGGGGTTGCAGTGGTGGTGATGGCGGACCTCCTTGTCCTGATGCCGAGCGCTGGAAACCGGCCCGCCGACGAAGGCGAGGCCGGGACCCGGGTGAACGCTACAGCGCTCCCGGGCCCCGGCCTAGTAGCCGCGACGGTGACGTCGTGACTAGCTCATCGCAAACGGGCTGCGGACTACTTGGTGTCCGGGACCTTGATCTCGCCAGAGACGATCTTGGCCTTGAGCTCCTCGAGCTTGGCGATCACGTCGGCGCTCAGCTTGTCTCCGCTGGTGGAGTAGCCCACACCGTCGACCTTGAGGTCATAGATGACATTTCCGGCGGCGTTCTCGCCCTTGACTGCCTTGGCGATGTAGTCGTAGACGGCCACGTCGACCTTCTTGAGCATCGAGGTGATGATGACATCGCGCACCCCGGCCTCGGCGGTCAGGGCCTGGTCGGAGTCGACACCGATGGCCATGCCCTTGGCGTCCTTGGCCGCGGTGAAGACACCGCCACCCGAGCCGCCGGCTGCGTGGTAGACCACGTCGGCGCCGCCCTGGAACATGCCGTCGGCCGCGGTCTTGCCCTTGGCCGGGTCACCGAAGCCGCTGAAGTCCGGCGGCTGGGTGAGGTAGGTCGAGTCGATCTTGATGTCCGGGTTGACCGCCTTGGCGCCGGCCTCGAAGCCCGCCTCGAACTTGACGATCAGCGGGGTCTGGACGCCACCGACGAAGCCGATGTGATCGGTCTTGCTCATCAGGGCGGCGGCCGCGCCGACGAGGTAGGAGCCCTCCTGCTCGGCGAAGGTCAGCTGGGCGACATTCGCGGCGGTGGACGCCTCGGAGG
>CALLZC010000126.1 GCA_937858995.1 uncultured Nostocoides sp. | reverse complement strand
CAGAAGACGGCATACGAGATAGGAGTCCGTCTCGTGGGCTCGGAGATGTGTATAAGAGACAGCCCTTGTCGATGGCGATCAGGGCCCGCCCGCCCAGGGCGCCCTCCTTGGCGGCCTCGGTCGTGAACCCGCCCCACTGCACGCGCTCCCCGAGCGTCACCAGCCCCTGCCCGTATGCCGTCAGCGCCCCGCTCGCGCGGACTGCGGCAGCTACCTCGGCCGCCCGCTGGGTGAACGCGGCCGGGGCCTGCTGGGTCGCAGCCGGCGGAGCCGAGGCGTCCGGGCTCGCCGCGCCTCCGGACACCTCACTCCCGCACGCGCTGGTGGCCAGCGCGACGACGGCGAGGCTCAGGAGGGCGCGGCGGCGCGGCACGGCGTTCATACGGCGTATGACGTGCGGCCCCCCCGGTTGGTTTCGCCGCCTGCCCTTCCCGCGCTCGGAGCCCGGGCGTAGGGTCGAGCATGGACCGGCGCTCGGCCGGTCCACCCGACACCGGTGGTGAAAGGACGTGGTTGTCGATGACGAGCGACACCGTGAGCGAGGCACCCGAGACGGCAGATTTCGTGCGCGTGGCGCGCGTGCTCGAGCACCCGGTCGCCAGTGTGTGGGGCGCCCTGATGGCCCCCCACGGCGCCGAGGCGCTGCTGGGCGAGGGCGGCGAACTCGGCACTAAGGGCGCCAGTTGGCGCGCCAGCGACGGGACTTATGGCGTGACCCGCAGCTTCCATCCCCTGGAGCAGATCCGCTTCTCGTGGCACGCCGACGCCGCGGCACCGGCGACCTTGGTGGACGTCCACCTGCGACCGGACGGGGACTCCAAGACCCAGCTCGAGATCGTCCACGAACATTTGGACCCAGCAGCCGATCACGCCCATTTGGCGGCGCACTGGGAGGCCGCCTTGGACCGCCTGGATGCGATGGCCCCCTGATTCCGCGGTAGGGGGATGGAGTGGCGATAGCCGCCCGAACTCCGCGGGACCCATCCGTGAATTGTCGAGGCTAACGCTAAAAGCACTTTTCTTTGACGACCATTGATGTCGCCGTCTTTGCCGTGTACGTCTTCCCGTCGAGCTCGTAGTCAATTTCAACGGCTTCGAAGCTCGCCGGGACGGAATGTGCCCTGAAATGTACGACGAGGTTCTTGTCTGGACTCTTACCATAAACGACGGCCCCGACGGCGTCTTGACGTCGTTCCCACGATTCGGTCTTGAAAGACGGTTTTAGCGGCGAAGCACAATGGATCCTTCAACGAATTCTCGGTCCCATTCTGGTACGCAGGTTTCTACGTGACCTCCTTGGAAGGCCAGACCCAGCGGGCCGCCTCCTGACATGCTGTCGAAGTACTGACGCTTTATGAGCACCGCGCCGACGAGCAGGAGAGCAAGAGCCAGTCCGACACCAAGGCCCCTTTTCCAAGGCCCAACGCGTCGCGGAGGCCTTCTCGTCGAGGTGTCACTTCGAGCCGCGGACGTCATCACGTACCTAGGCCGCGATCGCGCTAGCTGGGTGGCGCGCACCGAACGTCTGCGACATGACAACAACTCCTCGACAGCCGGGAGGCTCCGATCGTAGGGCCAAACGCGCCAGTTGGCGAACCAGCGGCGGGCCTTGAATCGCCGGGATGCGATATGGCCCCCCAAGTCCGCGACGCGAGCAGGTTTAGCCGATAGCCCGCGTGAATGTCTCGGATAAGGCTTCGCTTTGCGCGTTGGAGATATGCCCGGGATCACGCATTCGCACGAGGCCGTCCGACACGATCTGGCAGGTGCCGTCAGGGCACATATGCGGAACTGGATCAATGATGCGTGCGCCGGTCGCTCGCGCCACCGCCGCGAGGACGTCGCGGACGGGCTGCTGTTGCGGCTCGACCACGGCCAGCGGCATGTCAGCACCGCAGGTATGCGGGCCGCGCAACAGATCCCGAACAGAGCAGGTGGCTGGCTGGAACGCATACTTTCCTGGGCGCATCGGGATGTCCTGCACGAGCACGACGTCATGTTGGGCGGATTGCAGGGTCCTGACCGTTTCCGTCAGCAGCACTTCAAGGACCTCTCGCTGTTCGCTGCGCGCCTGTCGGGCAGTGTTCTCATCGACCCCCAAGGCCGTCTTGACTGAAATCCACATCTGATCGGTATTGCTGATGATCACCGTGCCGCTTGGCTGAGATGTCAGATAGGCCAAACTATCTCGAGTGTGTGCGCGGCATCGGCTATTTACCGACCAATCGGCTTCGAGTCGCGCAAAGAAGCCAGTCAAGAAGGGACAGTTGCTCAGGGTCGAGATGACCACGGGTCGATTGAGCATCTCTGCGGCCCCGATGACCGCCTCGCTATAGTGATCGGCATGCGAATCGCCGACTAAATAGACGTTTGCTCCCGGAGCCGGGCTATTCCATGTGCATTTGAGCGCCGTACGAGTGGAGAGCGGCTCGATTCGGTCACACCCGGCTCGCTCGCCGGCATGCTGAATCAGCGCAGCATCCTGAAGGTTCCGGATGGTTGGCGACCCGAACCCCAGGTGGGTTGCCACCAACAACCCGAGGCTCACGGCGACCACGGGCACCGTAAGGGTCGCCACCCACCGCACCGGACGCAGTCCCTCGGTCGGCATCCGCCGCAGCGGTTCCTCAACCCATCGGTACGACGCGTAGGCAGGAGCGATAGCCACGACACCAGCCGCCACGAGAACCCCCGGCCTCGTGGGCCAGATCTCCGCCGCGAAAACGATGAAGGGCCAATGCCACAGGTACCAGGAGTACGACAGGTCGCCGACCCACACGAGGGTGCGGCTGCCGAGCAAACGCGTCACGAGGTTGCGACTGGATCCGGCCAGGATGACGAGGCTCGTGCCCAGCACCGGTAGGAGCGTCCACAGCCCCGGGAACGGTGTTCTGTCATCGATGGCGAAGGCCGAAGTGCCCAATCCGATGACGCCAATCACGCCAAGAAGGCCCGAGAGGGCCCTACTCGGACGGCCCCACACGGCGCGGCCACCCAGTGCCAGGAGACAGCCGGCGGCAAACTCCCACGCCCGCGTGACGGGACTGTAGAAGCCCAGAATGAGATTCAGAGCGGCTAGGAGCATTGAGTTGGAGACAGAAACACCGCGCGACCCGGCAACTGCCGCGACGAAGGAAACCAGTCCAACAACGGCAACAACCCCTGCCGGGGCCCACGGGCGACGTCGGGCGAATCGCAGAGAGACGATCAGGAGCACCGGAAACACCAAATAGAATTGCTCTTCGACGGACAGGGACCAGGTGTGCAGAAGGGCGTTCGTTGCCGCCGGAGCGTCGAAGTAGCCACCGGAGGTCTGTGCGATCACGAGATTTGCGATCAACGCGATGGCGCCCAGGCCCGTGAGAGCAGTGTTTTGTTGGGGGCCGAGCGGCGACGACAGAAGCGTGGAGGCGACCAAAGTGATGACGACCATCACCGCGAGTGCCGGCGTGAGTCGCTTGAAGCGGCGGATATAGAAACGCTTCAAATCAATGCGACCCGACCGCGCGTGTTCCCTGAGAAGCATCGAGGTGATGACGAAGCCAGAGATCACGAAGAAGACATCAACCCCCACAAAACCGCCCGGCAGCGGCAGCTTGGCGTGGAAGGCAATGACCATAAGCACGGCGATGGCCCGCAACCCCTGAACGTCGAGGCGTCGCGACGAGCTGGAAGACACCGGGAGCGCCGACGGAGCCACCGGCGCCTCTGTTCTGGACCTCGCGGCCATTGATCATCTCCCGCTGCACAAGTCGCTCGGACGAAGGGATGCCCCCCTAGGGCTCCCCGAAGCGTAGATGCAGATCGGCGCCAGGCTGCACAGCCACAGGCCGCGCAACCACCTCCGGCCTACCTGACACGTCCAGCCGTCAGCGCGCAAGCGCGCCCAGCGTCACGGCCGTGGCGCTCGCGCTCTCCAGCTCGGCCACCTGAGCCAGATAGAGCTCGGCGCAGGCGAGGGCGTCGAGCAGGGCATTGTGCGCGGCATACACCGGAAGCCCGAAGCGGGTGCGCAGGGACCACAGCCGCAGCGCCCCCGGAGCGGGTTCGCGATGGGCGGGCAGTTGGCGGCGACCCAACTCCAGGGTGTCCACCGTGCGTACGGGCAGATCACAGCCGTATGCCGCGCGGCACAGCGCGCCAAGGAAGCCCACCTCGATCGCCGCATAGTGGGCGAGCAGCACGCGCCCGGTGAGGGCCTCGAAGAGCAGGTCCAGCGCCTCCGCGGGAGCGATCCCCCCGGCGACCTGGTCGTCGGTCAACCCGTGGATCGCCGCGCTGGCACCGACACCGGCGTGCCCCTCTCTCGGGCGCACGTGGATGTGCCGCGCGCCGGCGAGCTGCACGCCATACCCATCCACCGGGACGAAACCGAGGCTGAGGATCTGGTCGACCCGGGCGTCGAGACCTGTGGTCTCGATGTCGACCGCGAGCAGTCGCAGCTCGCCAGCGGGTGTCGACTCCGCGGGGAGCCCGGTCACCGCATACTCCCGCGCCGGCCCGGCGCTGGCAGCCGCGGCCAGTCGCGCCAGGCCACGACGCTCCGCCGCCTCACGACCGAACGGACCCGGCAGCCGCATCAGCCGAGTTTCCCCGTGCCATAGACGGCACCCAGCGTCGACTGCGCGGACCGGACGATCGCGAAGGCCTCGCGCAGATGGCGCTTGTCGAATGAACTCAGCTCATCGGGGCGCACATGGTTGTCGGGTGGCAGACCGGCCCGGACCGCCGCGGCCTGGTGACGCAGGCGCACATAGGAGATGAACTCGAAGGCGTCTCGCAGGTCCGCCCCCCGGCCAGCGTCCATGACTCCGGCGGCCAGCGCGGCGGCGAGCCGGTCGTCGGTGTTGGTGGCACCCACGCCCAAGGCAAGAGCGTGGACGCGCGCCAGGTCGACCACCGCCCCGATCCCGCCGCGTTTGATGTCGAGGGTGTCCTTGTGGTCCCCCTCCTTCTCCACGACGAATCCGCGGAAGAAGCCGATCGGCGGGGAACCAGCCACCGCCGCCCCCGCCAGGTGAGACAGGAACCGAGCGGAGGTGGGCGCCTGTTCGCGGACCATGCCCGAGAGTTCGCCATGCAGGCGCACATCACCGGCGACGGGACGCATGTCGAAGAAGATGCTCGCCCGCAGGATGGCATCCGGCACCGGCGCGCTCAGCCACTCGTGGAAGACGGCATGCCATTGCCGCAGTCGTAGCCGCCACTGCGCGTTGGTGGCCATGACACCCCCGGCGCAGCGCGGGTATCCCGCCTCGACGAGATCGCCGGTGACCAGCTCGGCGAGCTGTTCGAAATAGCGCAGGTCGTCCGGCCCGGCGCTGTCGTCGATGATCAGGGCATTGTCCTGGTCGGCCGCCAACGCCTGCTCCAGCCGCGCCCGGCTGCCGAGCGTCACCCAGCAATACGGCACGGGGGCAGGCCCCAACCGCTCGTGGGCCAACGCGATGAGCCGCCGCTCGACGGCATCCCCGACCGAGGTGACGATCCGGCCCATGTCGGCGGCGCTGGCATCCTGCGCCACGAGAGACTCGACCACCTGAGGCAGCCGGGCAGCGGCCGCCGCGACCCCAGCACTGTCTGCCTGCTTGGCGATGTCGCCCGCGAGATAGACCGGATTGGCCTGCTCCAGCCGCATCAGGTCGGTCGTCGTAACGACGCCCACCACCTGCTCCCCCGCCAGCAACGGCAGATGGTGGATATTGCGGGCCACCATCTCCAGCAGCGCCTCGAACGCCAACCCATCGGCCCGAGCCGTTACCGGGTCGCGAGTCATCACCTCCGCGACCGCTTCTCCCGGATCCCGACCCGCCGCGAGCACCCGGTTGCGCAGGTCGCGATCGGTCACGATGCCGGCCAGCCGCTCGCCGTCCATCACGAGCAGCGCTGAAACCCCGCGCGCCGACATCTCGGCGGCGGCCTCCCGGATGCTGACGTCGAGCGCGACCGTGACCGGTGGCACGCGCAGCAGATCGCGCATCCGGGTCTTGAGGATCGCCGAGCCGCTGACACTGGCCTGCTGGGCCGCCAAGGCCCCAGCCATCCGTTCGGCCCGCTGCGCGTCGAAGAACTCATCGAAGACGGGGTATGACGTGCACAGCTCGGCGAAGGTGTCGGCGTCCATGACCAGCGCGAGCGTGTCCTCGAGGGCGACAACCGAGAGGGTGGACGGATTGCCGCGCAGGAGTGTGGTGGCGCCAAAAGAGGTGCCCGCATCGCCGCGGTCGACCAGCGCCCCCACCGCGTCGCGGATCTCCACGGCTCCGGAGCGCACGACATACAGGCGGGTATTGTCGCGACCCGGCGCCATGATCACCGTGCCTCGGCGGAAGTACTCGACGCTCAGCCGTCGCACGACCGGGCCGAGCGCCCCCGGCGGCAGGTCATCGAAGGGCGGGTAGCCCGCGAGGAAGTCGCGGATCTCGGCCAGTTCGACATCCAGAGCCATGAGGTCCATCCTGCCGCGTCCCGCGACGGCGGCACCCACTGCACCCGACGGATCGTGGAAGATTGGTGGGCCTGGGGCCCCAGCAATCGACCACACTGAGGGGTCCCGCCACTTCGCCGATCACCGACCTGGCCCAGCCTCGGGCCCGAAGGGAGCAGTGCCTGCCATGTTGTGGCGACTGATCCGCTCTCATCTCGGGCCGTATGGCGGCGCCGTCGCCGTGATCGTGCTCCTGCAGTTCGTCGCCACGATCACCGCGCTGTACCTGCCCTCGCTCAACGGTCAGGTCATCGACGACGGTGTGGCCCAGGGTGATACGGCGCAGATCCTGCGGCTCGGCGCGATCATGCTGGTCGTCTCGCTCATCAACATCATCGCCACCGTGGCCGTGGCGCGCCATGCGTCCGCCACCTCCGCGGGGATGGCACGCGATCTGCGGCGCGAGGTCTTCACGCGGGTGGGCGGCTTCTCCGCCCAGGAGGTGACCCGCTTCGGTGCGCCCACGCTCATCTCGCGCAACACCAACGACGTTCAGCAGGTCCAACTCGTGGTCAACATGGGCCTGATGTTCATGGTCTCGATCCCCATCATGATGATCGGTGGCATCGTCATGGCGCTGCGCGAGGATGTCGGGCTGTCCTGGCTGGTGGCCGTGGCCGTGCCGCTGCTCGGCGTGATCGTCGGCGCCATCGTGGTGCGCATGCTGCCGTGGTTTCGTCGGATGCAAGAAAGCGTTGACACGGTCAACCGCATCCTGCGCGAGCAAATCACCGGGATCCGGGTCGTGCGGGCCTTCGTGCGCGAAGACGTCGAAGCCGAACGTTTCGACGTCGCCAACACGACCTATACCGAGACCGCGGTCGCCGTTGGCAGGCTCTTCTCGCGGGTGTTCCCGCTGGTGATGTTCGTCTTCAATGCCGCCAGCGTGGCCGTGTGGTGGTTTGGCGCCCAACGCGTCGAGGCCGGCGCCATGGAGGTCGGTGAGCTGACCGCCTTCATGCAATACCTCATGCAGATCCTGATGTCGGTGATGTTCGGGACCATGATGTCGATGATGATCCCGCGGGCGGCTGTCTCGGCCGGGCGCATCACCGAAGTTCTCGACACCGCCTCCAGCGTGAGCGAGACCCTCGACCCGAGGCCGCTGCCCGACGGCCCGTTGACGCTCGCTTTCGACGGCGTCGACTTCGCCTATCCCGGGGCGGAGCAGCCGGTGCTGTGCGCTCTGAGGTTCGTGGCCGAGCCCGGGCGGACCACCGCGATCATCGGCTCCACCGGTTCGGGCAAGTCCACGCTCGTCAACTTGGTGCCCCGGCTGTATGACGTCACGGCCGGCGCCGTGCGTCTCGGCGGCCACGACGTGCGGCAGGTCGCGCTCGCGGACCTGTGGAGCCGCATCGGGCTGATCCCGCAGAAGCCCTTCCTGTTCAGCGGCACGGTCGCGAGCAATCTGCGCTACGGCGACCCCGACGCCACCGACGAGCAGTTGTGGCAGGCCTTGCGGGTCGCCCAAGCCGAAGACTTCGTGCGGGCGATGCCGGAGGGCCTTGCGGCCCCGATCAGCCAGGGCGGGACGAACGTGTCCGGCGGTCAGCGGCAGCGGCTGGCCATCGCCCGCGCACTCGTGCGACGCCCGGCGGTCTATCTCTTCGACGACGCCTTCTCGGCGCTCGACGTCGCAACCGACGCCCGACTGCGGGCGGCCCTGGGGCCGGTCACCCGCGACGCCACGATCATCGTCGTCGCCCAACGCGTCTCGACGATCATCGACGCGGATCAGATCATCGTCTTGGAGGACGGCCGGGTGGTGGGGGCCGGCCGGCATCCGGACCTGCTGGAGAACTGCCCGACCTACGCGCAGATCGTGGCATCGCAGGCACTGAGTGAGGCGAGCGCGGCATGAGCGACCGCATACTCAGCGCCGAGGAGAAGGCCGCCCAGGAGCGACGGGGTGCCGCCGGAGCGGCTCACCGCAGCGGCCCACCGCACATGCGGATGGGCCAGCCGGGCGAGAAATCGCAGAACTTCGGCCCCTCCGCCCGCCGCCTGCTCGGGCTGCTCGGCCGCGACCGCCCGCTGTTGTGGCTGGCCCTCGCCTTCGCCGTCGTCTCGGTGGTCCTCAATGCGCTCGGCCCCAAGATCCTCGGGCAGGCCACCGACCTGGTGTTCGACGGCTGGGCGGGGCGCAAGTTCCCCGAAGGACTCACGCAGGAGCAGGCCGTGGCCGTGCTGCGCGCCCGCGGCGACGGCCAGTTCGCAGCGGTCGTCGCGGCGATGGACCACTTCGTGGCCGGGGCGGGCATCGACTTCGACGCCCTCGGCCGGGTCTTGCTGCTCGTCTTGGCCTTGTATGCCGTCGCGAGCCTGCTCTCCTGGGTGCAGGCGCGGATCATCGTTCACGTGGTCAACGGCGCCGTCTATCGGCTGCGCCAGGCGGTCGCGGCCAAACTGGCCCGGTTGCCGCTGGCGTATGTGGACTCGCAGCCGCGCGGCGAACTGCTCTCCCGGGTCACCAACGACGTCGACAACATCGGGCAAAGCCTCCAACAGACCCTGAGCCAACTGGTCACCAGCCTGCTCACGGTCATCGCGATGGTGGCCATGATGATCTGGGTATCGCCCCTGCTGGCGCTCATCGCCCTGGTCACTATCCCGGTGTCCATCGCGATCACGGCAGTGATCGGCAAGCGCTCGCAAGCGCACTTCGTCCAACAGTGGGCCTCGACCGGCGAGGTCAACGCGATCGTCGAGGAGACCTTCACCGGACACGGGCTGGTGAAGGTCTTCGGCCGCGGCCCGCAGGTGGAGGCGGCCTTCGCCAAGACCAATGAAGAGTTGCGGGCGGCGACCTTCGGCGCCCAGTTCATCTCCGGGCTGATCATGCCGATGATGATGTTCGTCGGTAATCTCAACTACGTCCTGGTGGCGGTGGTCGGCGGGCTGCGGGTCGCGAATGGCAGCATGAGCATCGGTGACGTCCAGGCGTTCATCCAGTATTCGCGCCAGTTCACCCAGCCCCTCACCCAGGTCGCCTCGATGGCCAACCTGCTGCAGAGCGGCGTCGCATCCGCCGAGCGGGTCTTCGAGTTGCTCGATGCCCCCGAGCAGGTGCCCGACGCGGCCGATGCGCCGACGGTGCCGCACCCGCACGGGCGGGTGGCCTTCGAGGACGTCTCGTTCGCCTACCGGCCGGATCAGCCGCTCATCGAGCACCTCAACCTGAGGGTCGAGCCCGGCCAGACCGTCGCCATCGTCGGTCCGACCGGCGCCGGCAAGACCACCCTCGTCAACCTCATCATGCGGTTCTATGAGCTCCAGGGAGGCCGGATTACCCTCGATGGCGTCGATATTGCCCGGCTGACCCGCAGCGGGCTGCGGGATCAGATCGGGATGGTGCTGCAGGACACCTGGCTGTTCGAGGGCACCATCCGCGACAACATCGCCTATGGCAAGCCCGGCGCCAGCGATGCCGAGGTCCGAGCGGCTGCCGCCGCGACCTATGTGGATCGATTCGTCCACTCGCTCCCCGAGGGCTACGACACGGTGCTCGACTCCGAGGCCGACAACGTCAGCGCCGGCGAAAAGCAGCTGCTCACCATCGCCCGGGCCTTCATCTCCGAGCCGGCACTGTTGATCCTCGACGAGGCGACCTCCTCGGTCGACACCCGCACCGAACTCCTGGTCCAGCAAGCGATGCACGCACTGCGCCAGGAGCGCACGAGTTTCGTCATCGCCCACCGCCTCTCCACCATCCGCGACGCCGATCTCATCCTCGTCATGGAAGAGGGCCGCATCGTCGAGCAGGGGACCCACGCACAGCTGCTCGAGGCCGGAGGGGCCTTCGCGCGTCTCTATGCGGCCCAGTTCACCGGGGCCGCCGCCCAGGATCTCTGACGCGCAGGCAGGATACGGGTATGCCGTCCACACCGCGCCAGCCGTCGGCGCGCCTGGATGCCCCGGTTCTGGTGGCGGTGGGAATCGGCGGGGCCCTGGGCGCCAGCGCCCGTCACGGGCTGGCCGGGTGGGACTCGCTGGGCGCGGCGCTCGATCTCGGCTGGGGCGGGCCGGCCGGCACCATCCTGATCGTCAATGTGGCCGGTTCGTTCCTCATGGGACTGCTGGTGTGTTGGGTGCTGCGGCGCCCGGCACCCCGCCTACTGCGGCCCCTGATCGGCACCGGTGTCCTGGGCGGCTTCACCACCTTCTCCACCTTTGCGTATGACGTCCGCGCCCTCGCCGAGGCTGGCGAATATCTCGCTGCAGCAAGCTATCTCGTGCTGACGCCAGCGCTGGCGATCGGGGCGTGTTGGCTGGGGGTTCTCGGCATGCACTACCTCCTGGGCGGGCCGCTGCCGACGCCCCCGGAGTCCGGCGACCTGCCGGGAGCGGCACCGGGGAGCAGCCGATGACCCTCCTGATCGTGGCCATCGGCGGCGCCCTGGGCGCGCTCGCGCGCTATCTGAGCGACCGGCTGATCGCCGCCCTGATCGGCCGCGACTTCCCGTGGGGAACCCTCGTCGTCAATGTCGTCGGCTCGTTCCTGCTGGGCGTCGTCCTGGTCCATACCGACGGCCGTCTCGCCCTCTTCCTGGGGACGGGAGGCTGCGGGGCCCTGACGACATACAGCACCTTCGCCAGCGAGAGCGTGGCGCTGCTGGAAGGGCGCCAGCCCGGCCGGGCGCTCGCCAATATCGTCCTCAACCTGACCCTGGGCGTCGCGGGGGTCGTCCTCGGCCTGGCAACCGGCTAGTGCGGGCTCTCGGGCCGGCGGCGGGGTTCAGGCGTCGACGATCACCGGAATCACCAGCGGGCTGCGGCGGTGGGTGCGGTGTGCCCAGTCCGAGGCGGCGCGACGCACCAGATCCTCCACCTGGCCCAGGTCCTCGATCCCGTCACGTGCCGCCTTGCTCAGGGCCCGCTGGATGGCGGGCGTGGCACCCGAGAAGTCCATGACCTCGGGCGGGAAGCCGTGGGCGAGGTAGTCCGGGGCCTCGGTCAGGTCGCCCGAGTCGGGATCGACGATGCACACGATCGTCACCACGCCCTCCTCGGCGAGCGTCCGGCGCACGTGCAGTGTCTCCTCGGTGGCGCCACCGACGGTCATGGCGTCGACATAGACCATGCCGGCCGGCACGGTGCCGACGATGCGAGCGCGCCCGTCGATCAGGTCGATGACGCTGCCATCCTGGGCGATCAGGACCCGCTCGGGGTCGACCCCGGTGCGGATGGCGATATCGGCATTGGCACGCAGGTGGCGCCATTCGCCGTGCACCGGAAGCACATTGGAGGGCCGGATGATGTTGAAGCAGTAGGCGAGTTCGCCCGCGCTGGCGTGCCCGGACACGTGCACCTTCGCATTGCCCTTGTGGACGACATTCGCCCCCCACCGCGTCAACTCGTTGATGACGCGATAGATCGCGTTCTCGTTGCCGGGGATGAGCGAGCTGGCCATGAGCACGGTGTCCCCGGCTGTCACGCTCACCGGGTGGTCACGGTTGGCCATCCGGGCCAGCGCCGCCATCGGTTCACCCTGTGAGCCGGTGGCGATGATCGTCATCTGCTCGGGTCGCAGCCGCTCCAGCGCCTTCAGGTCCTTCACGACCAGTCCGTCGGGGATGTCCAGGTAGCCCAGCTCCCGCGCGATGCCCATATTGCGCACCATCGAGCGGCCGACGAAGGCGACCTTGCGCCCATGCCGGTGCGCGGTATCGAGCACCTGCTGGATCCGGTGGACGTGGCTGGCAAAACTGGAGACGATGACCCGCCCCGTCGTGGTGCGAAAGACCGTGTCGATCGCCGGGGCCAGCTCGCCTTCGGAGATCGTGAAGCCGGGGACCTCGGCGTTGGTCGAGTCGACCAGGAAGAGATCCACGCCCTCCTCACCCAACCGCGCGAAGGCGCGCAGGTCGGTGACCCGGCCGTCCAACGGGAACTGGTCCATCTTGAAGTCGCCGGTATGCAGTACCAGCCCCGCCCCCGTGCGGATCGCCACCGCGAGGCCGTCGGGGATCGAGTGGTTGACCGCGATGAACTCGAGGTCAAAGGGGCCAACCTTGCGGCGGTGGCCCTCGGTGACCTCGATCGTGCGGGGCGTGATCTTGTGCTCTTGGAGCTTGGCTTCCAGCAGGGCCAGGGTCAGGCGCGAGCCGATGACCGGGATGTCGGCGCGCTCCCGGAGCAAATACGGGACCCCGCCGATGTGGTCCTCATGCCCGTGGGTCAAGACGATGCCATCGACGCGATCCAGCCGGTCCCGGATCCAACCGAAGTCCGGGAGGATCACGTCCACGCCCGGTTGATTGTCGTCGGGGAAGAGCACCCCGCAGTCGACGATGAGCAGCCGCCCGGCATACTCGAAGACCGTCATATTGCGGCCGATCTCACCGAGTCCGCCCAGGGGCACCACGCGCAGCCCGTGGGGCGCCAGCGCGGGCAATGTGGTGCCGCTGTGCCGGCGAGGCCCGCGCCGGCTCATCGGCCCGCCCCCTCGCTGAGCTGCCGGCGAGCCGGGGTGGGCCGTCGGCGCGACGGGCAGGCGCAGGGGTGGTGCTGGGGAAGGTTCACAGGGTCTCCGGTGGTGAGATGGGGGCGCTGACGCGCGATCATGACGATCGCTGCAGCGCTCGGGTCTGAACGGGTCGGGTCACCTGGCGAGCCAGGCGCCGAAGGTGTCGAAGGACGTCGGTCGGCCGAGGAAGTCGGCGACCAGGTCGGCGGCATCGGCGCTGCCTCCCGGGGCGAGGACGCAATCCCGGTATCGGCCGGCGACGATCGGATCGAAAAGGTCGGCCTCGTCGAAGGCGCCGAACATGTCCTTGGCAATGACCAGGCTCCACATATATGTGTAGTAGCCCGACCCATAGGAATCGAGGTGGCCGAAGGCCGCCTGAAAGTGGGTGTCCGGGATGCGGGCAAGGAGATCGTAGCGCTGCTGCAAACGGGCCACCAACGCGGTGTGGTCGGCGGGGCGGTCCCGATGCAGGTAATAGGACGTGGCGGCATAGAACATCTGGGTGCGCGCCTGCAGCGCCATGCCGAACTCGTGGGCCGTCACCATCTTGGCGACGAGCTCGGCCGGGATCGCCGACCCGGCGTCGTCCGTGGCGAAGCTACGCAACACCTCGGCGTCCCAAGCCCACTCCTCCAGCAGTTGCGAGGGCGCCTCGACGAAGTCCCATTCCGTGGCCACGCCGCTGTAGCGCACCCACTCCTGGTCCTGGCCCCCGAGGATGTGGTGGACCAGGTGCCCGAACTCGTGGAACAACGTGATGACCTCGGTGTGCTCCATCTTCCCGGTCGGGAAGTTGCACACGAGCGCCCCCTCGGGGAGCTGACGCCCGCGCACCCCGCTGACGAGGGTGAACTGGGCAGCATGCTTGTACTTGCCCTCCCGCGGGTGCAGGTCGAGATAGATGCGCCCGATCACCACCCCGTCGCGCACGACGTCATAGGCCGTGACCTCGCCATGCCAGGTCGGGACGTCCGGGCGGGCTTCATAGCTCACGCCGAACAGCCGGCCGGTCACCGCGAGCAGGCCGTCCCGGACCTTGGGGAAGGCGAAATAGCGACGCACCTCTTGGGCGTCGACCTCGAAGCGCTCGCGACGCACCAGTTCCGCGTAGTAGGCCGAGTCCGCGGCGCTCAACTCCTCGATCGCGGGGTCGTCGCGTTGCGCGCGCTCGAGAAGCACCTGCAGATCGCGGGTCCCCGGCCCCTGCGCGTGCGCGGCAATCCGATCGATGAACTCCTCGATGGCTGCGGCGCTACCGATCATCTTGACCTCGGCGTCGTATGTCGGCCAGTCGGCATAGCCGAGCAGCGTCGCCTGTTCGTGGCGCAGGTCCAGGATCTCCCTGAGCAGGGGGTCGTTGTCGGGCCAGCCCCGGTTGAGGAAGGCCGCCATGAGCTCGTGACGGGCAGCCCGGTCGTGGGCGAAGGTCCGAAAGGGAATGGAGTCGGGGTAGTCCGTCGTGACCGTGACCAGCCCGTTGTCGTCGGCCGGGTGCGCGTCGATGAAGTCATCTGGAAGCCCGGCGAGGCGCTCGGGTGCGATCCGGATCGAGCGGACGTCGTCGCGGATGGTGCGGGAGAAGTCCTGGCCCAGGACCGTCAGCCGCTCGCTGATGGCGGCCAGCCGGCCTCGCGTCTCGGCATCCTGGTCGACCCCGGCTCGCCGGAAATCGCGCACGATATGGCGCAGCAAGCGGGCTGCGACCGGATCCAGGCCGCTGGGATCCAGGGCCGCGAAGACGGCATACAGCTGCGCATCCAGGGCGGATTCGGTGGCGAACTTCGCCAGCTCCTGCGCGGCCACCTCGGAGCGGGTCCGTACGCCCACCTCGGGGTGCACCTCGCTCAGCAGTTGCGAGAGTGCCATGGCGTCGGTCAGGGCGATGGTGGCGTCATTCCACCGCGCCAACACCTCGCTCGCGCTGCGGACCGTGCCGTCCTTGAGCTCGTCGGACATGGCGCGAGCCGTGCTCACGTGGGCGCTGATCAGCTGCTCGACGAAGCCGACCCAGTCGTCGTCGGCGGCGGGCAGGTCACGGGGGACGAGCAGTGGCATGAGGACAACCTAACTATCGAAGCTGGTCATGCGATGGGAGGTCCCCGTTCGTCGCCCGCCGCGCGAGAAGAACCAGCGCACCCCACACGAGCAGCGCAGCGATCGGGGCGATCTCGCGGCGGAACAGCAGGGTCAGGGACTCGACACCGGGTGTCAGGCCCACGACTCGCCCCGGAACATAGGCCAGGGCCAGGATCAGGCCACGCACCAGCCACACCCGGGTCAGGAGCCCGCCAGCGGCGAGCGCCACCCCGGGCAGCAGCGCCCAGACGAGCTGGTCGTACCAGGGCAGCACATAGGGGGCTCCCACGGCATACGCCATCGAGAGCGACAGGGCCAGGACCAGCGGGGCCCCGAGGTCCGGCACGCGATCCCGCAGCACCCGCCAGCCCAGAGCGGCCAGGAGCAGGCAGGTCGCCGCAGCCAGGGCGAAAACGAGCGAGCGCCAGGTGGCATCCGGCAGGTGCCCGCCGAACCATTCGTAGACCTGGCGCCAGGGGGTGGCCAGCGAAATCGAGCGCCGCGAGCGCCCCAACTGCGCGTAGGCCGAGCCGCCCGCCCAGAGCTGCAGGGGAAGCGCTACCAGGAGGGCCCCGAGCACCAAGATGCCCACGCGAGCCAGCACGCTCCGCGGGCGGGAACCGGCCCGGTGCGCCTCGAGCAGCCAGCCCAGCGCGATCGCCAGCAGCGCCACCCCAGCCGTGACCTTGACCATGGCGGCCAGAGCGCAGATGACACCGGTGGCCAGCGCCCACCGAGTCCCGCGGCGGCGGGCGAGCACGAGTGCCGCCACCATGAACGCGGTGGCCATGGTGTCGACGTGCGCGCCGAGCACCGCCGTGCCGACCAGGATCGGGTTCATCGTCCACAGGGCGTCGATGCGTCCGTGGGCGTCGGGGAAGAGCCGCCGGAGCAGCCACCGGGTCATCAGCCAGGCGGCGACCACCAGCACCTGCCAGACCCAGACCACCTGGCGCAGGTTGTCCCCGCCCACCCATGCCGCGCCCAGCTGCAACAGGGTCGCCAGCGGGCCGTAGATGCTCGGCGTCTCCTGCCACGGCGGCTGCACACCGCTGGTCACCGGGTCCGTGCCCCCCGCCCACGCCACCGGTGACTCGATATAGGGGTCGCCGCCCAGCAGGGCGATCCGCCCGTATGCCGCGTAGTTCGTGTGGTCCGCCGACCCGAACGGCATCGTCAGCAGCGCCCCCAAGCCCAGCAGCGCCACCGCCCAGCGCGGCCACGCCCGCTGAGCGCGCACGCCCAGCCACACCCCCGCCGCGCCGAGCCCGTATGCCGCCACCAGCACCCCTGTGACGACGGCCGGCGACAGCGTCCACGCAAGGGCGCCAGGCGCCCAGCCCCGAGGGCCGAGCGGCGGCACGGCGGCGGATTCCCCCGCCAGGCCGACCCCGACGAGCAGCACGAGCGCCGTGGCAGTCAGGGCGCGCGCCCGCCGCTCACCCGCTGGTGCCGGCATTGGTTCCTAGTGTCCGCGGCGCGCGAGCACGCGGGCCACATCGCGCAGTTGCCGGGCCCGGTGCAATCTGCCGCGCCAGTCGGTGCCGGTGACCCGATGGGTGAAGTCCACGGGCACTTCGACCACCCGCAAACCGGCGCGCAAGACATCCAGGGTCAGCCCGACCTCGACCCCCCAGCCGCGAGCAAGCGGGAGGGCGGCGCGGAAGGCCTCCCGCGTCATACAGCGCATGCCGTTGAGGGGTTGGGCGATCTCGCGCCCGGTGGCCGAGCGAATACTGCGCTGCGCGAGCCGCACGACCCGGCCCCCGCCGCGCGAGGAGTTGGAGCCAGCGATATTGGCGATCGTCATGTCCGCGGCCCCGGAGAGGACCAGCGAAATCAACGGCTCGAGGTGCGCCGCGGTCTGCTCCAAATCTGCGTCGACGAAGAGCAAAGCCCGAGGTTGGTCTCGGTCATCTTGTGCCGCAACGAATTTCGCGCCGGTCATCATGGCCGCGGCCTTGCCGAAATTTGCCTGGTGGCTGATGACCTCAGCGCCTGCCGCCTTGGCCAGGGCGGCGGTATCGTCCACGCTGCCGTCGTCCACCACCACGACCAGGTCGACATCCGGAAGGCCACGGACCGCGGTAACCGTCGCGCCGATCCGCGCCGCCTCCGACTTCGCGGGGATGATCGCGGCGACACGCGTCGGGGTAAACATGGTCAGCGCAACGTGATCTGCCGGTTGAGCAAGCCCGCCTTGGCGCGGCGCTCCTGCGCGGTGAGCGGGGCGTCGACCGCTGCTGCGGCATACCGCTCGCGCCACGCGGCCAGCGGCTCGACCAGGTCGGTTGCCGCGGTGCCAGCGGGCAACTCCCACACCGGAATCAACAGGCCACCCGCGCGAAAGGCTCCGAGCAGCCGGGTGCCATCTCCCAGACCGGCCGTGCCACTGGCCCAGAGCCGGGCCAGAGCGTTGGTGGCCTCGTCCTCGTCGTCACCGAGCACGACCCGCAGATGCGGTCGGTTGCCGATCAGGCACCAGTATGCGGCGGGCGAGCCGGGCACTGCCTCGGTCGGGAGGACCGTGTCATTGGCCCGGGCCAAGGATTCCTGGGCATCCTCGCCGAGGTCTTGCCCCTCGACCCAGAAGTCGAAGCCGTCATGCACGCTGACGACGGGTGCCTCCGGTTCGATGAGGTCCTGAAGCGGCGGCGTCTGGCTCGTGGCCAAGGGCACATGGGTCAGCGGAGTCCCCGGCTGTGCGGCGAGCGCGGCGAGGATGGCGCTGCCCAGGTCCCGCGACGTGTCACCGCTGTGCCCACCACCCTGGGTCGCCACGAGGACCGCGCCGTCCGCGCGACGCAGGGCCGGCCAAGCCATGGGCAAGACGGTGCAGACCAGGACCTCGCGTGGGCCGTCGGGTCCCCCGATGTCCGCCTTGAGACGCACGCGCGTGGTGGCGGCCGGCAGGATTTCGGCCAGGGCAACCCAATCGCTCTCTCCCGGCAGACCCTGGAAGGGGCGAGCGACATAGGCCGCGGGCGGCGGCCCCGACGGGCGGGATTTCTTGGTGCGTGCGGCTTTACCCATGACAGGGGATCATGCCCGACGCCGTGAGGGTCCGCCCAATGCCGCCCAGACGGTGACCGCGCCCTTCTTGTGCGCCACCCCCCACTCGTGGGCAAACGAACGCACCATTCGCAAGCCCCGCCCGGTCAAGGCATAAGGAGCCGCCGGCTGCGCGACCGGGGTGCTCGCGCCGCCGCCATCGCTCACCTCGATCTCGACGACTCCGGCCCGCTCGGTCCAGTGCACCCGAAGGGTGTTGTCGTGCAAGGGTGTCGCGTGCTGGAAGGAGTTGGTGACGAGCTCCGAGACCACGACAGCCACCTCGTCCAGGGTGCCTTCGTCCACGCCACGGGCCTGCAGGTCGGCGATGACCGCCTTGCGGATCCGACCCACCGATGACAGGTGCCAGCGCGCCCGGATGGTCCGGGCAGATCCCGCTCCGATCAGCCCGCCGAACTCATCGCGCGTCGGTCCCACGACCACACCATCGCCTGCCGGCGCGGCGCTCACGCTCGCCTGGTCGTCACTCACACCCGCAACTGTAATCGGGCCCTGCGCCTGGGGCCTGGTCTCAGGGGTGGCGGCGCTCGGCGAGGAAGGCATCGATCTCCGCCGCCGTCGGTGCGGCTGCCGGCCCGCGACGGGTGACCTTGATCGCCCCCGCGGCGTTGGCGCGCCGTGCCGACTCTTCCCATGACAGCCCGGCGACCCGGCAGGCGCACAAGACGCCGGTGTGCGTATCACCGGCGCCATTGGTGTCAATCGGCTGTTGCGGGTATCCGGGCACCACCTGGACCCGCCCGGCCTCGGCGATGACACACCCCGCCGGGCCGTCCCGAACGATGGCCACGGCGCCCTCGCGCAGGAGGCCGCCCACGGCGAGGACCGACTCGGCGATCGGCGCCAGCCCCGTCAGGTCGCGGGCTTCGTCCGCATTGCCGGTCCAGACGTCGGTGCGTGCCAGCACCCGTTCGCGCACGGAGCGCTCGAGCCCGGCGAAGGCGGCACCTGGATCTAGGACGACGATGACCCCCTCGGCGAGGGTGTCGAGCCATTCGAGCAGTGGGTCCCTGGTGCGCCCGAGCAGCGAAAAGCCGCTGACGCAGACGAGATCTCCGGGCTGCGGGGCGCTGAGCTGCAGGCTCGCGGCGGTGATCCGGCGCTCGGCACCCTGCGTGGTGACGAAGGTTCGCTCGGCGCTGGGCTCGATCATCACGAAACAAATCCCGGTGTCCAGGTCGGTGATCGGCGGCGCGGACCAGCCGATCCCGTCAGCGGCCAGGGCCTCACGGATCAGGTCCCCATTCGGACCGGTGCCGTGGGCACCCGCGTGCACACACGCGGCACCGGAGCGCGCGGCGGCGATGAGGATGTTGACGGCGCCCCCGGCATACAGGTGGTGCGCACCGGCCATGACATTGCCGCCGCGCTCCGGCAGCGCGGGCACCTGGACGACCTCGTCAAGGAGGGCCTGAGCGGTGTGGATCACGCGCGGGGTCATGAGGCGTCATCCTGCCAGTCCCGCCGCGCGCACCCCACCTCCCCGCCGCCCCCGACCGCGCCGACCGCCCGGCCGCGCCGACCGCCCGGCCACCTAACCTCTGTTAGCAGAGGTTAGGTTCAGGTCCACAGGATGCATCATGTGGATCTGAACGCAGCCTCTGTTAGCAGAGGTTGCATCGGGGGCGCCGGGTTGCATCAGGGGGGCCGGGTTGGCTCAGGGGGGCCGGGTGACAACAGCGGGCCGTCAGCCGCCCGCCTTGCGCCGGAACATCTTCTGGTGGCTTTCGGGTCCGCTGGCGTGGTCGACCTTGCCGTGCCCGGTGCCGTCGGTGGCTGCCACGACGTGACGGGACTTCTTGCGCTCCAGCGCCTCGCGGAACTTGCGCTTGGTCTCGTCGTCGGGGAGGGCTGGCTTGTCCTTGCTCATAGTCGGATCCTGCCACCTGCTTGGGGCCGATAACGAGTTGTTCCCCCCAGGGACCGTGTCGGTCCCACGTTCGGTCACCTCTCGACGGTACAAAGTGAGTGACCCGGCCAGGTATGAGTTGGCCGGGTCAAAAGCTGCCCCGCTCCGCCCGACCGGCGTCGATGCCTCCCCCTCGGTCTCTCTAGCCTTTCCCCAATAGTGCGGTATGGCGTGCTACTCCGGCCGGAACCGCCCTCCTACTACGATTCGCGGTATGCCGCCCCGCCCCCGACCGCGCAAGCCGACGCTGGAGCAGGTGGCCCGGTATGCCGGGGTGTCCCGGGCCACTGTCTCTCGCGTGGTCAACGGGTCGGAGTCCGTCGACGCGGGCCTGCGTCAGATCGTCCAGCAGGCAATCGAAGACCTCGACTATGTCCCGAACCTGGCCGCCCGAGCCCTGATGACCAAGCGCACCGACACGATCACCCTCGTTGCGGCGGAGACCGATTCGCGCGTCTTCGGGGACCCGTTCTTCTCGCAGATCGTGCGGGGGGTCAGCCAAGAACTGACCCAAACCCCCGTTCGCCTGACCCTCTCGATGACCCAGTCCGAGGAGGAGGTCGCCGCCCTAGCGCGCTATCTGGCATCCGGGCACGCCGACGGAGTCCTGCTCATCTCCGAGCATGGCCGGCATCGGCTGGCGGAGCAATTGGTCGAGGCCGGCATACCCGTGGTCATTGGGGGTCGCCCGCTCGACCCCCGGATCGAAGTGCCCTATGTGGACAACGACAATGTCGAAGCCGCGCGCCGGGCCGCCCGCTATATGCGTGACCTAGGGCGCCGGCGGGTCGCGACGATCGCCGGACCCCAAGATATGTCGGCCGGCGTCGACCGACTCACCGGATTCCGCCAGGGCATGGGGCGCGACTTCCGCAAGAGCCTGGTCGAGTATGGCGACTTCACGACCGGGTCGGGCGAGGAGGCCACGCGCCGGCTGCTGGATCGACACCCCGACATCGACGGTTTGTTCGTGGCGTCGGATCTGATGGCGCTGGGCGCCATCAGCGTGATCAGGCGAGGCGGCCGACGCGTGCCGGAAGACATCGCCGTCGTGGGTTTCGACGACATCGACCTGGCCCGTCTGGCCGAGCCGAGCCTGACCACGATGCGCCAGCTCACCCAACGTCAAGGGCGACTGATGGCTCGCCTGATGTTGCGCACGCTCGGGCACCAACCCGCGGGCGTCATACCGGAGCCAACCTCGGCCGACGGGCGGGGCATCATCCTGGAGGTCGAACTGGTGCAGCGCGAATCCGCCTGACGAGCCGCCGACCTCACCACCGCACGTCCACCCGCGCCACCCGACCGGTGCGGAGCATCATCGCCGACGAGGTAGGCACCGAGAGGGCCCCGTCGCGCGCGCTCTCGATCAGGTTGCCGGCACTGTCGCGCGCCTCGATGACCTGACCGGCTCCCTCGCCGCGCGCCAAGACGATGGGGGTCTGGGCGACGGTCAGGCCGATGGTGTCGGCCGGAAGCGCGAGCGCCACGTCGTGGCCCTGCAGGTCCACCATCCGCCAGACCCCCGGGGCGCTCGACCAGTTCTCGGGCGCGATGGCGCTGGCGTCGATGGCGATCCGGCCGTCGCGGTAGCTCACGCCGAGCTCGGCCCACCGCGCCAGCACATCCTCCTTGACCTGCCCGGTCATCCCAGGCTGCCGCGCGCCCTTGCCGGCAGGCGTATGCGAGTACGGATCGTGGGGGAAGGCGCCATACTCCTGCGCGGACTTGGCGAAGCCGAGCCCCGAGCGCACCTGGCCATAGGCCGCCCGCAGCGCGGCAACCCGCCCCGCGTCCCGCGGGGTCGCGCGCAGCGCCGCATCGAGGTGCTCGCGCACGGCCACCAGGAGTTTGGAGACCATGTGCCAATAGACGCTGCCGACGCCTTCATAGGCGAAGAAGCTGCTGGATCGCCCCGTGTATGACGCGTGCCGAAAGACCTCCTCGAAGACGGCAAGGACGTCGGCGCCCCACTGTGCGACGAGCTCACCGCGACCGTCCGCGGCAAGCGTCGCGAGGGCGTCGCTGACATCCTGCGCATTGCGCAGCGGCGCCGCGAAGTGCACACCGCCGTCGATGTCGCGCACCACCAATCGCCGATCCCCCTGCTCGATCAGTGCCACGAGCAGCGCATTGGCCTGCCAGCGTGCCGTGGGAACGCGGTTGCGCTCGAGGAAGGTCGGGATGCTCGGCTCGGGATAGAGCTGATAGCTGCGCACGTCCGGCCGATAGAGGGCGCTGCCCGGCAAGGCGGCGAGCAAGGCGTCCACCTCGGCGGGTTCGAGCACCCCCGAACTGAGGACCGCAACCTGGCCCTCGAGCATTTCGTCCAGATGCTCGATCGACGCCATGCCGGTCTCGAGCGTGAGCAGGTTGTAGGCGTGATAGAGACCGTCCGGGCGCCGATTGCGACGCACGGTGCGCGCCAGCCACCGAGCAACCACCTCAAGGTGCGCGGCAAGCGCCGCCCCGTCAAGCTGCACGCGCTCGGTGGGCTGGCTGCGCACGGCGTCGCGATAGGAACCACCCACCTCGCCGAGCGCATCGAGCAGCTCGCGGCGCCCGCCTGAGTCCAGAGGCAGCGCCGCGTCACGACTCTGCGCCGCAACACCGGGCCCGTCCAGGATCGCGGTGATGGCCTCGACCGCGCGGGCCAACGGCACCGACATCTCCACGCTCTGGCCCCGGAGCAACTCCTGCACCAGCTCGACATACCGATGCAGATAGGCCACCGTCACCACGGACAGACCCCTGCCCACCAGAGCATTGTTGGCGTCATTCCACTCGGGCCGCTGGGTGTTCATCCAGATCCCGCCGTCGGGGACGAAGTTGACCAGCTTGGCCGTGAGCAGGATGAGCAGCTTCTCGCCCAGCCCGGCCCGCACGAGGGCTCCGTCGGCGTCGCGCAGGAGCCGGCCATCGCCCCCGATCTCGGCGACCCTGGCCATGGCCTGGTCGTGGCGCTCCTCCTCGAAGGTCACCGTGTTGTGCGGGTCGCGCACCAAATCGGCATAGCTCGCCAGCCGATACGGAACGTCGACGTGCACGTATGCGGTGTCCGCGCCGAGAGCGCGCAGTTGCTCGGGGTCTTGTTCGCGCAGCAACTCCAGCAGGCGCGCCAGATAGCCGATCTGGTGGTCACTCCAATAGCCGATGTTCGCCCACGGGTTCTCCGGCTCGGGCACCTCCCAATCGACCCCTGAACGCGAGATCCGGTAGGGGTTGTAGCCATCGATGGTCGTGGCATTGAGGAAGATGCGGACAAAGCTCGCGGTGAACGCCGGAAAGGACCACGCCAGCGCTTCCCAGTTCTGGAAGATGTCTCGCCAGTTGCCCTGGTGGGCGAGCCGGGGAGCCCCGGTCTCATCCGCGAGGACGATATCGAAGGCGTTCCAGGGGCGGGACGGGTCGCCGTGCCGTCGACTGAACGTCAACGGCACATACTCGCCAATCAGGCGGCTGAGGTCCGGATCCGCGGTGGCCGCGACGGCCTCGCGCAGGGTATGCACGTCCATACGCTCCGGCAGGCCCGCCAGCAACGCTGCGCTGCGCTGCGCGAGCGGGAGATTGCGCTCGGACAGAAGGCGACCGACGTCCTGCCGCTCGACCTGATAGCCGCGCGCAGGGACGCCGCCACGCATGATGTTGAACATCGTGCTCGCGGCATGGTGCGCGTCGGCCATCGGTGCACCGCTGTGGGTCCAGCCATCCGCCGAGCCCACGAGGCCCCGCAGCCGCAACCGGGCGGCGGCGATGTCCGCCTCGAGGGCGGCTGCCAGGGCCCGTGGGTCGCGGTGCTCGGCACGTAGCGAGACCACATCCGCCGCGTCCTGATCGACATCCACGACGGTGCTCCACCGGGCCGGGGTCCCCGGCGCTACCCGCACCTCGGAGCGCACCAGGTATGCCGCCCGCTCCCCACGAACCTGAGTGCTGGCCGGCGCCGTGGGCCAGCTGGACAGACCGTCGACGCTGAGGCAGTAGCTGGGGTCGGTGCGGCCCACCTGCCAGACGGTCGTGACCGCCAGCGCCTCGGACGCCTCGGCGCGATCGGTCAAGCGCGCGTTGAGCCGGACCCACGCAAGCCCGCTGTCGTCCAACTCGCACACCTTGTAGGCATCGAGCAGGGGGGCGAGTTCGCGTTGGGTGCGAGCCGTCACGCCCGGCGGTAGGAAGTTGCGTAGGCCGTCCACCACGTCGAGAACGACCTCGTGCGAGCCCGTCGTGCTGACCTCCACGCTGCGAACAAGGCCGAATCGGGGGCTCACCCGCCAGGTCACGCGCACGGCCAACCCGAGGTCGGGGCGCTCCTCGACGAAGTGGATGATGTCGCCCAGGTCGCTCTTGAGCAGGGCGCGACGCGCGGGCGGGAGCTCGGGGTGATCGGGGCCGAACGGATTCCAGTGACTGCCCACGTGCGCTCCCGAGAGCACACGCACCTGCGTCACGCCCCCCGTGGTGTGGGCGCTGTCGCGCACGAGGTCCTCGGTGACATAGGGGAAGATCGCGTGGTCGGCGTCGCGGCGGCCGGCCGTGACCCCGCCATTGCTACTGATGTACGCCCAGACGTCGCTGGCGCTGGTGAGCGTCATCAGGAAGGGCGCGAGCGTCGCGACGTCGTCAATCTGGTGGCACGGCTCCCCATCGATCAGGTGGCGATCGTGGCGCGTGGGCAGAGTCACTGGCGTGTCCTTTGGTCGGATCCACGCCCTGTGAGAGCGCTCTCTCATCGAACCAGAACACATCGCCTAGGGCAAGCACTTCAGCGCCGATGCTGAAATGAGACATACGGATCGCTTGACAGCCTCCGTGCCGGCGGCCACGATGACGATACGAGAGAGCGCTCTCTCACACCCTGGGATGCAGGGCTGTGAACCAAACCCTGGGAGGTACTCATGCGCACCGGAACTCGACGCGGACGCACCATTGGCCGGATGACCACACTCACATTGGCCGCTGGCCTGATGGCCGCGTGCGGCGGGGGTTCCGATGACCCCAGCTCCGCGGCCACATCGGCCGACCCGAACGCGCCCGTCACGCTCACCGTCGCGACCTTCAACGAGTTCGGCTACGACGAACTGATCGCCGAATACATGAAGGCCAACCCCAACGTCAAGGTCGAGCACAAGAAGGCGGCGACGGCCAACGAGGCCCGCGACAATCTGAACACCCGGCTGGCCGCCGGATCGGGCCTGAGCGACATCGAGGCCGTGGAGGTCGACTGGCTGCCCGAGTTGAAGCAGTACCCCGACCAGTTCGTCGACTTGGCCTCCGACTCGGTCAAGGACCGTTGGGTCTCCTGGAAGACCGAGCAGGCCACCACCAGCGACGGCAAGCTGATCGGCTATGGCACGGACATCGGTCCGGAGGCCATCTGCTATCGCTCTGACCTCTTCGCCAAGGCCGGCCTTCCGACCGATCGCGACGAGGTCAGCGCGTCGCTCGGCGGGTCATGGGACGACTACTTCGCCCTCGGCGAGAAGTTCACCGCGAAATCCGACGTGCCGTGGATGGAATCCGCTGGTGCGATCTACCAGGCCATGGTCAACAGGTCCCCAATGCCTATGAGAACGCCGACGGCACGATCATCGCCACCGAGAACGCCGAGGTCAAGGCTCTGTACGACAAGGTCCTCGCGGCCTCCGCCAAGGGACTGTCCGCCAATCTCGCCCAGTGGAGCGACGACTGGACCGGCTCCTTCCAGCGCGATGGCTTCGCCACCATGGTCTGCCCGAGCTGGATGCTGGGCGTCATCGAGGGCAACGCGGCGGGCGTCAAGGGTTGGGACATCGCCAACACCTTCCCCGGCGGTGGCGGCAACTGGGGTGGCTCGTTCCTGACGGTCCCCACCCAGGGCAAGAACCCCGACGCAGCCAAGAAGCTCGCCGACTGGCTGACCGCCCCGGAGCAGCAGATCAAGGCTTTCAAGTCCAAGGGCACCTTCCCGAGCCAGCAGGCGGCCCTGGCGAGCACCGAGCTGACCGGCACGACCAACGCCTTCTTCAACAACGCGCCGACCGGCAAGATCTTCAGCGAGCGCGCCCAGGCCGTCAAGGTGGTCCCGTTCAAGGGCGCCAAGTACTCCGGCATCAATGACGCGATGCAACAGGCCATCGCCCGGGTCGACATCGACAAGACCGACACGGCCGAGTCCTCGTGGGAGAAGTTCGTCTCCGCCGTCAAGGCCCTTGGCTGAGTGACTCTCGGGTCGTCATCGCCTGATGTTCCCGACAGGCGATGACGACCCGAGGCCCGCAGCCCCTCGAAAGGAGAAAAGGATGCCTACCCCCACCACCGCCCCGGCGAACGGCAACTCCTGGCGGCAGAAGCTCTCGCGCCTCGATGTGCTCATCTCCCCCTATCTCTACATCTCACCCTTCTTCATCCTGTTCGCGGTGCTGGGGCTCTTCCCGCTCATCTACACCTTCTGGGTGTCGATGCACGAGTGGAATCTCATCGGCGGCCAGGGCGACTTCATCGGCTTCGACAACTACACCCATGTCCTGAAACAGGAGTTCTTCTGGCGGGGCATGCGCAATACCTTCTCGATCTTCCTGCTCTCCTCGGTGACCCAGACGCTGGCAGCGCTAGCCCTGGCGGCCGTCCTCAACCAGAACATCCGGGCCAAGACCTTCTGGCGGATGGGAGTTCTGCTTCCCTTCGTCATCGCGCCCGTCGCCGTCGGTGTCATCTTCTCCAAGATGTTCGCCGACCAGTCCGGGCTCATCAATGGCGTCCTCGGCTGGTTCGGGGTCGATCCGGTCGCCTGGCACGCCGGGGTCCTGCAGAGTCATGTGGCCATCGCGACGATGGTCAACTTCCGGTGGACCGGCTATGTCACGCTCATCTTCCTGGCCGCGATGCAAGCCATCCCCAGCGAGTTGTATGAGGCGGCGCTGCTCGACGGCGCGAACCGCATGCGGCAGTTCCGATCCATCACGATTCCGATGCTGCGCCCGACGATCATCTTCGTGGTCATCACCGCGACCATCGGTGGCCTGCAGATCTTCGACGAGCCCCGGGTGTTCGACCAGAGCGGTCTGGGCGGCTCGGATCGCCAGTGGATGACGGTGACCATGTACATCTACGAGGTGGGCTGGGGCGCGCAAAAGAGCTTCGGACGCGCCGCCGCCGTGTCGTGGCTGCTCTTCCTCATCATCATCGCCGTCGGAGTCCTCAACTTCTTGATCACGCAGCGCATCTCTTCCGGCGATGCGGACAAGACCCCGGAAGAGCCCGCGAATAGCACCATGGCGAAGGAGCCAGTCGCATGAGTTCAACCCAATTCGCGGGCGGCGTCGCCGGACCCGGTGCGGCCAAGGCCGTCAAACGACGCGAAGAACGGGCCGCCAAGGGCGGCTGGGGACGCGGTCGGACCAAGTCGGCGGCCGGGTCCCGGCCGGGCTGGCTGACCTACACCATTTTGGCGCTGGTCATGATGGTCTCCGCCTACCCGCTGTACTACTCATTCCTGCTCGGCAGTTCGGATTCGGTCACCATCGCCCAGAACCCGATCCCCTCGCTGATCCCGGATGGCAACTTCCTGGAGAACGTGCAGCGCGTGGTCAGCTCGGACATCAAGTTCTGGAAGGCGGTGGCGAATAGCGTGATCGCGGCGACGATCACCTCGCTCGCAGTCGTCTTCTTCTCCACTCTGGCCGGCTATGCGTTCTCCAAGCTGCGCTTCCGCGGGCGGGGACCCCTGCTGGTCTTCGTCGTGGCCACGATGGCCGTGCCGACCCAGCTCAGCGTCGTACCGCTGTTCATCCTGATGTCGAAACTGGGTTGGACCGGTCGCCTTGAGGCGATCATCATCCCCGGGCTGGTGACCGCATTCGGCGTGTTCTGGATGACCCAGTACCTCGAGTCGGCGCTGCCCTACGAGCTGATCGAGGCGGCCCGCGTGGACGGGTGCTCCATGATTCGCGCCTTCTGGCATGTCGCCTTCCCGGCGGCCCGCCCGGCGGCCACGATGCTCGGCCTGTTCACCTTCATCGGATCCTGGACCGCCTTCTTCTGGCCATTCATCGCACTCGGGTCCTCCAACCCGACGTTGCCCGTGGCCATCCAGTTGCTCCAGGCGTCCTATTTCAAGGACTACTCGCTGATTCTGGCGGGCGTCACGGTGGCGGCGTTGCCGCTGGTGGTGGCGTTCATCTTCGCCGGCCGCCAGCTCGTGGCCGGGGTCATGCAGGGAGCCGTCAAGGGCTGACGCCTACTCGGTGAGCCCGTGCTCGTGCGCGAAGACGGCGACCTGAACCCGGTCCCGGAGTTCGAGTTTCCGCAGCACGGCCCCGAGATGCGTCTTGACCGTGGACTCACTGGCATACATCGCTCGCGCGATCTCAGCGTTCGACAGGCCGCGGGCAACCGCGTCCAAGACCTCGCGTTCCCGCTCCGTGAGCGTATGGAAGCCCGCCGGCAACGCCTTCCTCGCCCGAAACTGTCCTTCCAACAGGGAGTTCAAGTCCGCGGGCGCGAGGACGGCGTTGCCGGCATACACCGTATGGATGGCCTCCCGCAGCATGCTCGGGGTGGCATCCTTCAGCAGGAATCCGCTGGCCCCATAGCGGATCGCGGTCGCCGCCCGATCGTCGAGGTTGAAGGTCGTCAAGACAACCACCCGCACCGGGTGCTCGCGCGCGGCCACGCGCGCGGGCGCAAAGATCTGCCGGGTCGCCTCGACGCCGTCCAGGACCGGCATCCGGATGTCCATGAGCACCACATCCGGCGCCAGGTCGTCGACCAGGCCCACGGCCTGGGCCCCATCGGCTGCTTCCCCGATCACGACGATGCCGTCCTGGGCGGCGAGGATTCGGGCAATGCCGGCCCGGAATAGCTCCTGGTCATCGACCAGCAGGACTCGGATGTCACTCACCCGGTCAGCCTGCCACGCGTTCGACTGCCGGAACCGCCGCACCCTGCACTTCGGCCGCACGCAAGGGCAGCCACGCCGAGGCGCCGAACATCAGCCCCTGCACGGTGTCCTCGATCTCGGTCCGTAGGCCGCCTCCGACGGAGGCCAACCGATCTGCCATGGACCCCAGCCCGATCCCCCCCTCGAGCGCTGGCGGCGGAGCGTCGATGAGGTTGTGCACGTCAATGCGCACCAGGGCGCCGATCGTGTCCGGCCAGACTTGGCGAACCCACACGGGCCCACCCGCGCGACCGTGCTTCAAGGCATTGGTGAGCATCTCTTGGGTCACCCGATAGACGACCTGCTCCAATTCCGGGGGCAGGGGACGCGGCACGCCCTCGACGCGCTCGATCACCTCGTTGCCCGCCGCTCGGACTCCGGCGATGAGTGACTCGAGGCCGGCACTTGCGGCGCTGGCCTGCTCGCGCGTGCCCGAGAGGACCGCGCGGACGTCGCCGAGCGAGCGCCGGGCGGTGTCGGCGACATGTCCCAGCGTCTCGCGCATCTTGTCGACCTCGTCGTCGCCGAGGTACTGCGCGGACTGCGCCTGGGCCAGAATCACGGCCAACGAGTGCCCGACGACATCGTGCACATCGCGCGCCAGCTGGGTCTGCCCTGCGCGCAGCCGAGCGATATCTCGGGCCGCCTCCGTTTCGCGCTCCGCCATCCCGCGCGCGACGGCGGCCTGAGCCGCGTCCCGACGCGATCGCACGACGGAGCGCCATGCCAGACCCAGGATCCAGGGCACAACCAGCGTCATCACGAGCAGGAAGACGAAGGAGACCGGGAAATCACGCAGCACCGCGGCCAGTGCCACCGGAAGCCGCGACCACGCGAAGCCGCTGGTGAAGCTGTCGATGCCGCTGACCCCGAAACGCGCCAGCAGGATCAGCCCAAGGAAGGCCACGGGCGAGGCGCCTACCGCGATTCCCGAGAGGACCATGGTGGCCTGCGACCCGAACGCCGCCCCCCCGAAGATCAGGATGGGGGCCACGAGCATCAGGACGCCCGATAGGGACATATTCAGCCCGAGATGACCGAGCAGCACGAGCGCCAGACCCACCAGAGCCAGCCCGGGGGCCCGGTCGAAAAGCAGGACCAGGGCCGCCGGCATCAGGACCCCGAGAACCAGCGCGACGAGCGAGTTCCGCCCGGAGCTGGCGAGCAGGACCACGCCGACCACGACGACCAGCCCGGCAATCAGCGGAGCCACCCACCCCGGGGGTCGCCCGGCACGCGACGGGTCCATCGGGGCGGGAACCCGCGACAGCGCGGCAGAGTGGGCCGCAGGTGAGGTACTCATGATCAGGCTCAGTATGCGGTGCGCAGGCCGGGCCGCGCCGCGGACAGCAGCACGGCCGCCAGCTCGGCCGGACCGAGCCCGATCGCCGCGAACTGCGCCACGACCAACCCGGACCGGGTCAGGACCGGTGCCGGGTCGATCATCCCGACCACGCTTCGGTCCCCATCGTCAACCACCTCGATGCTGGCGATGCCGCTGAGACCCAAGGCCCGGTATGCCGCCTCGGCCGCCCGCTGAATCCGAGACTGGGCCCGCGCGTCCAGGTCGGCCGGGACATAGGCACCGCTCTGGGCCACCGGGCGGTCCAGGGCGAACCGCGCCCCGGGCGCGAGATCGTGAGCGGCCCCGGATAGCAGGTCACCGGTGCGGGTGCGCACGATGGGCACGCTGACGGCATACCCCTCGACAAGCTCCTCCACCCAGGCCTGGTCGCCGCCGGCCAGGGCCGCGGCGAGCCCGGCGCGCAGTTGCTGGGCAGTGGCCGCGATCCGGTGCCCGTGCGGTGCAGGGGCGCCCGCCGACCGGATGCGGACCGGGTCCAGATAGTCCATCCCGCGCGCCGCGCACCTATCGATGGCCACCCCGGACGCGACCGTGATACCCGCTGCCTGCAAGACGGCCGCGGCGAGGGCGGGATCGGTGGCGAGGGTGGCCGCGCGGGGCGAGCACCCGGCATACGCAATCCCCAACCAGTCGCACAGCGACGCCAGGGGTGCCAGCAGGCCAGGCGCGAGTGCGGGAACCACGACACCGGCCCCGGCGAGTTCGGGCGCCAACCGGCGCCCAGCCACCGCCGCGATCACCGACGCGCCGCCGATTGCCACGGCGAGGTCGCGCGCGGCCTGCGCATACTCACCCCCACCCGCGGGCGGACCGCCGGTCACGACGACTACCGAGTCACGAGGCCGCTCAAGCACCCGAGGGCGCAGGCGGATGGGCATGGTCAGTTCGGTCACGAAAACCACCCTGAGGGAGCCGGCCCCCACCGCGCCTCAGCCGGAAGTGCCGAGCAGCTGTCCGATGGGACAGGCCGGCGACCCCGATCGCCGAGTGCGGGCGAGGGCGCGGGCTCAGCCGCCCGTCTTGATGTGCCAGATCCGATCGATGTAGTCGCGCATCGAGCGGTCGGAGGAGAAGAAGCCGGAGCGGGCCACGTTGAGGATCGCGGAGCGGGCCCACGCCTCCTGATCGGCGTATGCCGTCTCCACCCGAGCCTGCGCGTCCAGGTAAGACTGGTAGTCGGCCAGGACGAGGAAGCGGTCGTTGTAGAGCAGATCCCCGACGACCATGCTCGCCGCTTCGCGGTTGCCATCGGTGAAGTGACCCGAGTCGATCAAGTTCAGGGCGCGCCGCAGGCGGGGATTCGACTCGTAGTACTCGGTGGGCCGGTAGCCGCGCGCCTGCAGGTCGGCCACCTCCGGCTCGTTCATGCCGAAGAGGAAGAAGTTGTCGTCGCCGACGAGCCCACGGATCTCGACATTGGCGCCATCGTCGGTGCCGATCGTCAAGGCACCATTGAGGGCGAACTTCATATTGCCCGTCCCCGAGGCTTCCTTGCCCGCAAGGGAGATCTGTTCGGAGAGGTCGGCGGCCGGGATGAGCCGCTCCGCCAGGGTGACGTTGTAGTTCGCGGGGAAGGCCATGAAGAGCCGGCCCTCGACCCGCGGATCGGTGTTGATCACCCGGGCAACCGAGTTGATCAGATAGATGATCTCCTTGGCCATCCGGTACCCCGGCGCGGCCTTCGCGCCGAAGATGACGGTGCGCGGCGTGACGCTCGCCGGGTCCAGGTCCCCGGAGATGATGCCCTCATACAGCGTGACCATGTGCAGCAGCTTCAGGCTCTGCCGCTTGTACTCGTGCAGCCGCTTCACCATGACGTCGAGCAGATGGTCCTTGGGCAGCACGATGCCGTCGCGCCGGGCCAGGACCGCGGCGATCCGGTCCTTGTTGGCGGCCTTGACCTGCCGGAAGCTGGCACGGAAGTCGGGGTCCTCGGCATACACCTCGAGCTCGCTGAACCGGTCGAGGTTCGCGACCCAGCCCACGCCGATGGTGTCCGTCACGAGCTTGGACAGCAAGGGATTGGACTGGCGGACGAAACGCCGGGGCGTGACGCCATTGGTCACATTGGTGAACTTCTCCGGCCACATGTCGGCGAAGTCGCTCAGCACCTTCTCCCGCAGCAGCTGGCTCTGGAGCTCGGCGACACCATTGACCTTGACGCTGGCCACGGTGGCCAGGTGGGCCATCCGCACCGAGCGCTCCGGGTGATCGCCGATGATCGACATCCGCCGCACCCGCAACTCATCGCCGGGGAACTGCTCACGCACCTGGGCCAGGAAGGCCTCGTTGATCAGGTAGATGATCTCCATGTGACGCGGCAAGAGCCGTTCCAGCAGGGAGACCGGCCAGACCTCGAGGGCCTCCGGCAACAAGGTATGGCAGGTGTAGGCGAAGCACTGCTGGGTGATGGCCCAGGCCTCGTCGAACTCCAGGTCGTACTCATCGAGGAGCAGCCGCATGAGCTCCGGGATCCCGATGACCGGGTGCGTGTCATTGAGCTGGAAGATGATGCGCTCGGGCAGTTGCCGCACGTCGAGGTCGACGGGCTGCGTGTGCTTGAGGAAATCGAAGATCGAGCAGGCGACGAAGAAGTACTGCTGCTGCAGCCGCAGTTCCTTGCCCTGGGGGGTGGAGTCCTCGGGATAGAGCACCTTGGAGATGTTCTCCGCGAAGGTCTGGGCCCGCACCGCCTCGGAGTAGTCGCCGGCGTTGAAGATGTCGAGGTCGAAGGCCCGGGTGGCCCGGGCCCGCCAGAGCCGCAGGGTGTTGACCACGCCATTTTGGTATCCCGGGACCATGTAGTTGTAGCGGATTCCCAGGATGTCCCAGTCGGGGATCCACCGCGTGCGCTCCCGGCCGTCGGCCCCGACATACCGCTCGGTGCGCCCACCGAAGTGCACCGGCACCTCCATCTCGGGATGAGGGATTTCCCACGGTCCGCCCAGGGTGAGCCAGTTGTCCGGCACCTCGACCTGGCGGCCATCGACGAAGGTCTGCTTGAAGATGCCGTACTCGTAGCGCAGGCCATAGCCGACGCAGGGGGCGTCCATCGTCGCCAGGGAGTCGATGAAACAGGCGGCCAGGCGTCCCAAACCACCATTGCCGAGGCCCGGCTCGATCTCGGCCTGGCGCAGCGCGTCGAGGTCGATGCCGCACGCCTTCAAGGCCTCCTCGGCAGTCGCCGTGAGGTCGGTGGCCAGCAGCGCGTTGTCGAGTTGGCGACCCAGGAGGTACTCAGCCGACAAATAGCCCACCATCTTGTGCGGGTTCTTGCGGCGCCGGCTGGCTGTTTCCAGCCACCGGGCGGTCAGGTAGCCGCGCACGGTGCGCGCGAGCGCGAGGTACTGGTCGTTGAGGGACGAGCGGGACAAGGGCACACCCTGCCCGTAGTTCAGCTCGCGCAGAAACTCCTTGACGAATCCGTCGACGGTATGCGGCGGGGTCGAGACCGGGCCCACGGCCAACGGGTGGGTGGGCTCGAAGGAGGCACCCCGCTCGTGCAGGTACGAGTGCTCCTCAAGGACGTCTTCGCCGACCTGGGCGGGGATGTTCAAGAGAGGTTCAGTCACGAGATGTCACTTTCCGAAGGCACAGGGGCGCGCGTGGTAGCGCTTACACGAGGATAGGGCTAGGCAGGCGTCGGGCGGCATGGCCGATCAATGTGTGGCTGCGGCGGCCTCCTTGCCGCGCACCCGCTGCACCAGGTGCAGCAGGCCGATCACGACCGCGCCGAGCAGCAATCCGAAGATGGCCGATGCCGTGGTGTTGGCCAGCCAGCCGAGCACCGCGCCACCCAGGTCGTGGGCCCACTCTTCCAGATGATGGACCCAGCCATAGACCGTATGGAAGCCCAGGTCGTCCGTGCCCTGGAGCACGATGTGGCCACCGACCCAGAGCATCGCGACGATCCCGATCGTCGAGAGCGCCGAGAGCACCTTGGGCATCCCGGCCACCATGCCCCGCCCGATGCTCGCCTTGGCGCCCTTGCCGCTGCGCGCCAAATGCAATCCGATGTCGTCCATCTTGACGATGAAGGCGACGACGCCATAGACCAGGACGGTCATCGCGATCGCCACCACGATGAGGATGGCCGCGCGCATGACGAATGGCTCGTCGGCCACCTCGTTCAGCGAAATGACCATGATCTCGGAGGACAGAATGAAGTCGGTGCGGATGGCGCCGCCGATCATGTGCTTTTCCTGATCGTCGCCCTCGAGGAAGACCGGTGTCTCGTCCTGCGCATGGTGGCCACCGAAGTGCTCCCACACCTTCTCCGCGCCCTCGTAGCACAGGTAGGTGCCGCCGACCATGAGCAGCGGGGTCAGCGCCCACGGCGCGAACTGACTGAGCAGCAGCGCGGCCGGCGTGATGAAGAGCAGCTTGTTTCGGATCGAGCCCATCGCGATGCGCCTGATGACTGGCAACTCGCGGTCGGGGGTGAAGCCCTCGACATAGCGGGGGGTGACGGCGGTGTCGTCGACCACAACACCGGCGGCCTTCGCTGTGGCGCGACCGGCCGCCATACCCACGTCATCGACCGAGGCCGCCGCCAACTTGGCGAGAGCGGCAATGTCGTCCAGCAAGGCGACGAGTCCGCCGGCCATGAGCACTCCTGGGTGTTCGAGCGACGAATGGGACGATTCAGGGTACCCGGGTGGGGCGACCACGCGTCCCGGCCACCCGCGCGCTCCCGTCCGCGCTGGGCATGCGCCGGGCGGGCTCACGGATCACCGGGGGTCCTGCGGGGCGAGCGACTCAAGGAGCTCCAGCTCCCGGCTCCGATCGAGACCGGCGCGCGAGCGCGCTCGGTCCAGACCCAGCTGACGCTCCCACGCCAGGGCCGCCGCCAGGGTTTGCGCGAGGGGTCGCGAGCGCAGGCCGGCGCGCGCCGCGGCCGTGGCGTCGCGGTCGAGGAAGCCGGACCACTGCGGGTCCGCAATCCACAGCGGCAGCGAGTTCGCTCCCATGAACTCTTCGATGTGGGCCGCCGAGAGCGCCGCATCCGAGACCGGCACCTGGGTGCCGGTGAAGCCGGCGACCTGCGCGGCTGCCGACAAGAGGTCGCCCAGCGGCACCGGCGGGCCCATGGCGTTGTAGGTGCCGGTGCTGCCGGCCAGGCCCGCGACGAGCAGCCACTCGGCGAGGTCCAGGACGTCAATCCACTGCACCGGGCGCTCGGTGCGCTCGGGGACGAGCACCGGGTGCGCATCGCGGGCCGCAAGCGCGAAACGGCCCGGCCAGTACCCGAACCGCTCGCTCGGGTCGCCGCCACCGACGATCAGACCAGCGCGCGCAATCAGCGCTGCGGACCCCCGACCGGCGGTCACGGCCTGCTCGCAGGCGACCTTCGCCGCGCCATACTCCTGCGGAGTCCCCTCATCAGCCACCAGCGCCGGCAGCAGGTCGGCCGACTCGCCAGCGCCCGGGGTGGCGTGGCTGGCATAGACCGAGCACGAGCTCACAAAAACCCAGTGCCGTGCGCGATCGGCGAGCGCCCGGACCGCCCCCCGGACCTGGCCGGGCTCGCGCGCAACATCGACCACGAGGTCGTATGCGGTGCGCCCCGGCAGCGCCGCATACGCGCCGTCGGTTGCGCGGTCCGCGCGCACAAGACGGGCACCGGGGGGCACCGTCCCGGATGCGCCGCGCGCCAGAGCGGTGACCTCGTGGCCCGCGGCGCGCGAGGCCGTGGCCACGGCGCCGCCCAGCCAGGACGTCCCGCCCAGGATGAGGACCTGCGACATCTCGACCGCCGATCTCTGCTCGAGCGGGCCTTATGGAGCCTCGACGCTCAGATCGACCTGGATCTCCTGGGCAAGGGCCTCGAGGGCGGCGCGCACGCTGGCCGGGTCGGTGCTCGCGGCCGCGTGGGCGACGATGTGGGCTTCGAACAGCCGCCCGCCGGCCATCGGGGCGTCGCGGGTGCTCGTGCGCAGGTCATCCACGCTCAGACCGTGGGCCGTGAGCACTCCGGAGACCTCGCGAACGATTCCCGGGCGGTCGTTGCCGAGCACCTCGATCACCAGCCCTTGCCGTTGCTCTTCGGCCACGAGCGCGGTGCCGGCCTGCTCACTGACCTGGTGCACGGTGACATCGAGCAGGCCGGCGATCGGCTCGAGGGCGCGCCGCAAGGCCGACACCTGGTCCTGCGGGACGGTCACGACGACGATGCCGGCGAACTTGCCGGCGAGTTCGGCGAGCTGGGAGCGCTCCCAATTGCCGCCGTTCGCCGCAACGACGTCGGCCAGCGCCTTGACCAAGCCGGTCTTGTCGTCGCCGATGACGGTCAACACGAGAGTCTGCACACCCGGCATGCTATCCACCTGGGGGGCTCGGGCGCCGAGGGTGCGCCGCGGCATACGCTCGCCCTATGCCGCAGCCGACGCGTTGGGTGACCGAGACCAAGCCGGGACATTCCCGCTGGTACGTGGAGCGCTTCCGCACCATGGCCGCGCAGGGCGTGGACCTCGTCGGCGAGGCGCGCCTGATCGACGCCATGGTCCCGCGTGGTGCGCGGATCCTGGACGCCGGCTGCGGACCGGGTCGACACGCGGCCTATCTCGACGCACTCGGGCACACCGTGGTGGGTGTCGATGCCGACCCCGTGCTCATTGCCGCGGCCGCCGAGGATCACCCGGGACCCCGCTGGCTGGTGGCCGATCTGAGCGAGCTCGATCTGGCGGCTGCCGGGGAGGCCCCCTTCGACGCGATCCTGTTGGCCGGCAATGTCATGGTCTTTCTCGCACCGGATACCGAGGCTGCCGTGCTGCGCCGCCTGGCCGCCCACCTGGCACCCGAGGGCTTTGTCGCGGTGGGCTTTCACACCGATCGTGAGCTCGCCGTAGCGGACTTCGATGCGGCCGTGGCCGAGAGCGAGCTACGGCTGGAGCACCGGTTCGCGACATGGGACCTGCGCGCGTGGCACGAGCACGCCGACTTCGCGGTGTCCATCCTGCGGCATCGCTGAGGGGACGGGGGCCTGGCGCGCCCGCCGGGCGTACCCCCAGCCGGGCCCGCGGAGCAGGTAGGAGAAGCGGTCGGACCAGGTCGTGGCCCCCGCTATGTCGCGGGCAATGTCGCGCCACTCGTGCGTCGCGATGCGCAGCGGATTCCGGGTATGGATGTTGCGGGTGAGCCCATAGACAGGGCGCTCGCCTTCGCGCTCGAAGGTGCCGAAGAGCCGATCCCAGACGATCAAGATGCTGCCGTGATTTCGGTCCAGGTACGCGCGATTGGAGCCGTGATGGACACGATGATGCGAGGGGGTGTTGAGGTAGCGCTCTAGAGCGCCGATCGAGTTGATGACTTCGGTGTGGATCCAGAATTGGTAGAGCAGGTTGAGGGAGCGAGCGTTCTCGATGAGCTGTGGCCGCACCCCCGCGAGCGCCAGCAACCCATACGGCACGGTCAGCGTGAATCCCTCGGCAACCGGTTGCCGTAGGGCCGTCGAGAGGTTGTAGCGCTCGCTGCTGTGGTGCACGACGTGCAGCGCCCACAGCCAGCGGCTCTCATGGGAGAGCCGGTGGTTCCAGTAGTAGAGGAAGTCCCAGCCGAGGAGCGCAAGCGCGGTGGCCGCGGGCCCGGTGCCCAGATCCCATCGGGACCTCTCGAAGAGGGCGCGCCCGCTGGTCTGGGCAGCCCACGTGGTCGCGGCACAGAGCGCGGTCGCGCCGACCGCGGCCACGGCGCTGCCTCCGGTCAGGCGCGCCCACGCCGGGTTCACCGCCATCGCCTCCCCACTCGGCAGGGGCGCCTCGGACACGGAACGAGCTCGCGCCGCATCGGGTATGACGCCGGCTCGCGGCAGTGGCCCGCCGCTGCGCCGCTGCCGGATCACATCACCGATCGTCGTGATCGTGGCAGCGGCCACGCCGGTACCCATCAACACGCGGGCCCACCTGCCACTGCCTGGTGTCAGCGGAGCCAGCACCCGATGCGTCAGATGCGGCACCACCAGGCTGCCGACCCCCATCGTGAGGCTGGCGATCGTGTCCGTCAGTTCGTAGTCCCCCGCCCGGGTGGTGCCCGCCGGGGCCGGGTGTTTGCGCTGCCAGAGGTGCTCGGCGACCATGGCGCCGACGAAACCGGGGATGGCGAGCACGGTCAGATCGACGCGAGACATGGAGGACTCCTTGGGCACGGCACTTCGGTCGCACACGATAGACGCCCACGCGGGGTTCTCCACGGGGACCGAGTAGGTCAATCGCTGCCTGGGCAACGATTGAGCTGCTCGATGATCAGGGCGGGCGACCTCAGGTCCCCAGCGACTCACAGAGCTCCCGAATCTTGGTGGCCATCGGCCAGGCACCATCGGATTGATTGCTGAGCACGGACCGGGTCAGGTCACTGCCTGGTCGGTGGACACTACTCAGCGACACCCCGGCGTCCGCGCCGCCCATGGCCCATACTCCGGCGGCCGGCAACCACACACCCAACCCATAGGGATCGCTGGGGTCATGGCCGGGCGCCGGGGTGGTCATGAGCTGGGTCAGGTGCGGCGACACGATGGCGCCGGAGCTCAGGGCCAGCCAGAAGGCCCGGAGATCGGCTGTCGTCGTGTAGGCGCCCCCGTCGGCGCTGCCCTCAATCGGCAGGTGAAAAATATTGGTGCGCAGTCGATCTGGCCACAAGTAGCCGATTGCCGCGTCCCCTGGCAGCTCATCGGTGCGCAAGAAGTCGGTGCGCGCCAGGCCGGCAGGCGCTAGGACCCGCTCCCGCACTACGTCCTGGAACCGAGCGCCCGTCACCCGCTCCAGCACCACGCCCAAGATCACGAAACCGGCGTTGCTGTAGACGAACTGAGCACCGGGGACCCCCGCCATGGGCTGATCGAGCAGGCCGAGGAAGTCGTGTGCGGCGCCATACTCATGCATCGATCCCGGGAGCAGGTATTGCGCGGACTCGGCGTCATCGTCCAGATACTCCCCCACCCCACTCGTATGACTGAGCAGGTGTGCGATGGTCACGTCCGGGTCGAGTCGCGGCAGGTCCGGGGCGAGGAGGTCGCGCACCGACGTCCCCAGGCTCAGAACACCGTCCTGCACGAGCGCAAGCACCGCGAGCGCGGTGAACGTCTTGGACCCGCTGGCCATGGCACAGCGCGTGTCTGGGGTGTGGGCGATGCCGTGGGCTCGATCCGCCAGCCCGTATGCCGCGTCGACCAGCGTGCGTGCGCCGAGGTCCACCCGGACCGTGCCCTGGAAGCCGCAGTCGGCGGCGTACGCAGCCACGGCACGCGCGAGATCCCTCATGCCTTATGAGTATCCGCGCCTCTCGAACACCGGACCAATGGTTTTCGGCGACTGGGGCTCAGCGGCCGAAGAGCTTGCTCAGGAAGCCGCCCTCGCTTGGCTCGGAGGCGTGCCCCGGGCACTGCTGCGCCTTCGGGACACGACGCATGACCTGATCGACATGCTGGCCGCACCCGGCCCACGTCGTTTTGCCACACTTCTTGCAGGCGACTGACCGGCACATTGGGCAATGCTCCTTCAACATCGGGGTATTCAACCGGACGCACAATACCCCATGGGGTATAGCGTTGCGAATCGCGCCGCGCGCGGGGTGTATGCCGGCTGTCGAGACTGCCGGACTGCCCCGCGCGCCGGCCGGCGTGAGGCTGGGCACACGTGACGGCGGGCGGGAAGATCGCGACCACCCGGGTCGTTGGCCCGACTGTGACCCCGACCAGCACCACCCCCGCGCCATCCACCCCCTCGACTGCCGGCGCCAAGAGGAAGCCGCACGTCGTCATCATTGGATCCGGCTTCGGCGGCTTGTTCGCTGCCCGCGCCCTCCGGCGGGCCAATGTCGAGGTCACGTTGATCGCCAAGACCAGTCACCACCTCTTCCAGCCGCTGCTGTATCAGGTCGCCACCGGCATCCTGTCGCAAGGGGAGATCGCCCCGTCGACGCGCGAGGTCCTGGCACGTCAGAAGAATGTGACCGTCCTCCTCGGAGATGTCACCACTATCGATCTGGCGAACCGCGTGGTGACCGCACGGGTTCTCGATGAGACCTTCGAGACGTCATACGACCGGCTCATCGTTGCCGCCGGGGCCGCGCAGTCGTGGTTCGGGCACGATGAGTTCGCCGACTACGCACCCGGCATGAAGAGCGTCGATGACGCCCTCGAGCTGCGGGGCCGGATCTTCGGGGCCTTCGAACTGGCCGAGGTTGCCGCCACCGAGGGCCGCACGGCCGATGTCCAGGCCCTGATGACCTTCGTTGTGGTCGGCGCCGGCCCAACGGGAGTCGAGATGGCAGGCCAGCTGGTGGAGCTGTCCAAGCGCACGCTCAGGCACGATTTCCGGCACATCACCACCGAGGACGCCCGGATCATCCTCCTCGACGCCGCTCCCGCGGTCCTACCCAGCTTCCATCCCAGCCTCCAGGCCAAGACCAAGGCCGCCCTGGAGAAGCTGGGCGTGGATGTCCGGCTGGGTGCCAAGGTGACCGACGTCGACGAGCTCGGCATCACCTTCGCGGCCACCGGTCGCGACGGCGAACCGTATGTCGAGCGCATCCCGGCGGCGACCAAGGTCTGGGCCGCCGGGGTCTCGGCCAGCCCCTTGGCCAAGCAGTTGGCCGACCAGGTTGGGCTCGAGGTCGACCGCCAGGGACGGATCCCGGTGCTCAAGGATCTGACCCTTCCCGGCTATCCGGACGTCTACGTCATTGGGGATATGGCAACACTCGACAACCTTCCCGGGGTCGCTCAGGTTGCGATCCAGGGTGCCCGTCACGCGGTCTCCGAGATCAAGAAGTCGCTCGCCGGGCAGCAGACTGGCGCGCCCTTCTCCTACTTCGACAAGGGATCGATGGCGACGATCTCCCGATTCCGGGCCATCGCCGAGATCAAGTCCTTGCGGCTGACCGGTTTCGTCGCGTGGCTCGCCTGGCTGGGCGTTCACCTCGTTTACATCATCGGCTTCAAGTCGCGCCTGACGACCCTGATCAGCTGGTTCGTGAGCTTCGTTGGGCGTGGCCGAGCCGAGCGCACCATCACGGGGCAACAAATCTTCGCGCGCCGGGCCATCGAGCGACTCCGGGAGCTCGAGGCCGACAAGCCGGCCTGATTCCGCCGGGCGCCCCGCCGAGGAGGTGGCTGGCTCAGGTGCCGCAGTAGGTCACGTGCCGCTCGGTGAACCCCGCGGGTGCGGAAGCGGCCAGGTCACGCCACTGCGACCGTTCGACATAGGGCTCGCGCACCGCGCCGAGAAGTCGCTCGAAGGGAGCCAGGTCGCCCGCGACGGCGGCGGCCAGGGCCTCCTCGACGAGATGGTTGCGAGGGACGTATGCCGGGTTGACGGCATCCATGGCCGTCGCCGCCGCCGTGCGGTCCCCGTCGAGCCGCTCCACCCACCGGTTCAGCCAGCCGGGCGGAACCCCCGGCACTTCAGTGCGGTCCGAACGCAGGTGCGCGGCCAGCAGCCGCCAGGTTGCCGTGTAGTCGGCGCCCCCAGCGTTTAACGCCTCGAGCAGATCGCTCACCAGCGCGGCATCCTCGGGGCGCGATCCGGTCAGGGCCAGTTTCCGGGCGAACTGGTCCGCGAGGTGCGCGCGGTGGCGCTCTGGGAAGGTCTCCAAGACCTTGCTCGCCTGCGCCACAGCATCATTGGGGTCCGGCGCGATGAGCGGCAGGAGGGTTTCGGCGAAACGTCCGAGATTCCACAGCATGATCGGCGCCTGGTTGCCGAAGCGGTAGCGCCCACCCGTGTCGATGGAGCTGAAAACCGCGTCTGGGTCGTAGGTCTCCAGCCACGCGCACGGCCCGTAGTCGATCGTCTCTCCCGAGATAGTGGTGTTGTCGGTGTTCACAACGCCGTGCACGAACCCGACGGCGACCCACCGGGCGACCAGGTCTGCCTGGGCACCGACCACCGCGTCCAGCAGGGCCAGGGCCTCGGCTGCGACAGTCTCGGGGCCGGGGCCGGGGCCGGGGCCGGCCGTCGTGTGGGGCGCGGGGGCGAGCTCCGGCAGGTGGCGCCGCACTGCATACGCCACGAGCCGGCGCAGCACCGGCTCCCGCAGTTCGGGGGCCAGCGAACGCGCAACGACCTCGAAGGTCCCGACGCGCAGGTGCGAGTTGGCGACTCGGGTCAGGACCGCGCCCGGCGGCATGCCCCCGTCGCGAAAGACGCGATCCCCGGTGGCGACGACCGCGAGCGCCCGGGTGGTGGGGATGCCCAGGGCGTGCATCGCCTCGCCGAAAAGGTACTCACGCAGCACCGGGCCCAGGGCCGCACGACCGTCACCGCCGCGGGAGAAGGGGGTGCGGCCCGAGCCCTTGAGGGCGAGGTCGCGCAACCGGCCGTGGTCGTCTCGCACTTCGCCCAGCAGAACGGCGCGCCCATCACCGAGCAGGGGCGAGAATCCGCCGAACTGATGCCCGGCGTAGGCCTGCGCGACGGGAGTGCTGCCGGGGAGCACCGCGCGCGCCCCGAGGACGGCGAGCGCCTGGGGGCTGCTGAGCCACTGGGGGTCCAGGCCCAGCTCGCGGGCCAGGTCGGCGTTGACCGCGAGCATGCGCGGGCTATTCCCCGCACGCGGGTCGGGGAGGCTCGGTTGCCACGGGATGACAATCTCGCGTAGCGCGCCGGCGTAGTCGGCGAGCAACTCGGGGGGCCTCATCACGCCACGGTACCCGTGCTGATCGATGGCGACGGTCCGCGCTCTCCCCTGGCGACGGGCCGTGGCGTGGGGGGTCGACTACCGGAACTCGGCGACGAGGTCGTCGAGCCAGGCCCGGGTCTCTGGCGCAACCTCGAGCCGGGTCGCGACCGCCTGGTTGATCGCCATGAACGCGGGCTCGATCACGCGCAGGTGCGGCCGGGCGGCTACGAATTCGGTGACCGGCGCCCGAATTCCAGCCCCCGCCTCCAGGTCGAGGTCCTCGAACGTGGTCACCCCGTCCGCGCCCCGAACGATGCTCGCGTGCTCCAGGGTGCGCGTGAGGAAGAGGTCGTATGCCGAACCCTCCTTCACCCCGATCCGCACCCCCGGCACATCCACCTCGGCCGGCGAGCGGGGTCCGCTCGCGGCCGGCACGACATACACGCCCTCGATCACCCGATAGGGCGTCGAGAAGGCCAGGTATGCGGCGCGGGCGGGCTCGTTGGCGAGGAAGGCGAGATCCGCCCGCCCCGCAACCACGGCCGCGACGGCGTCCTTGGCCGCCCAGACGCACATCAGGTCCACGGGGACACCCAGGCGAGCCCCAATCGCTGCGGCAATGTCGACCGTGACGCCGCGTGGCTGCTCCGCAGTTCCTTGCGCGAGAACGGGATTGCCCAGATTGATCATCGCGCGCAGTCGGCCGCTGGGAGCCAGATCCGGGGTCACGGACGCAGGGAGGTTCATGATCCGCCACGTTAGCCTGACCCTCGCGGCCATCCCGATGGCCCGCGCCGATCAGTAACCGACCGGCTCGCCCAACACGGCACCTCTCGCATTATCTAACAAACTATTGTTTGTGATGAAGACTCATGCATAGTGAGCCATCGAGCGCGCCTATTGGGGAGCTGCTGGAACCCGTGCGGATGACGTAGGCCACCCGGAGCATCCCCTCGCGTGCTGATAACCGAGACAGTCACAACCGTGGCTATTCAATTTTTTGTATAGTGCTACCCGTGACTAATCGCCCGGCCTACCCGCACCTCATGACCCCCCTGGACCTGGGCTTCACGACCCTGCCGAACCGGGTGGTGATGGGCTCCATGCACCTAGGGCTCGAAGAGACACCCGGGGGCTTCGAACGCATGGCCGCTTTCTATGCCGAGCGCGCGCGGGGAGGCGTCGGTCTCATCGTCACCGGCGGCATCTCACCGAACGCGGCAGGGCGTCCCTTCCCGGGGGGCGCAATGCTGACGACCGAGGAGGAAGCCGAGCAGCACCAGCTGGTGACCCAGGCGGTGCACGCCGAGGGCGGCAAGATCGCGATGCAGATCCTGCACTTCGGCCGGTACGCCTACCATCCGGACCTGGTCGCCCCCAGCGCGATTCAGGCGCCGATCAGTCCGGCGGTGCCCCATGAGCTGAGCAGCGCCGAGGTCGAGCAGACCATCGCCGACTACGCGCGCTGCGCCCAACTGGCCCAGCGAGCCGGCTACGACGGTGTCGAGATCATGGGCTCCGAGGGTTACCTCATCAACGAATTCATCGCCCGTCATACCAACAAGCGCGCGGACGCGTGGGGTGGCTCCTATGCCAACCGGATGCGCTTCCCGGTGGAGATCGTGCGCGCGATCCGGGCCGCAGTCGGCCCGCAGTTCATCGTGATCTATCGGCTCTCGATGCTCGACCTGGTGCCCGACGGCTCGACCTTCGAGGAGGTCGTCGAACTCGCCCAGGCCGTCGAGGCCGCCGGCGCCACGATCATCAGCACGGGAATCGGCTGGCACGAGGCGCGGATCCCTACCATCGCCACGCCGGTGCCGCGGGGCGCCTTCGCCTGGGTCACCCGCAAGCTCATGGGCAAGGTCACCATCCCGCTGGTCACCAGCAACCGGGTCAACACCCCGGAGAAGGCGGAGGACCTGCTCGCGGGTGGGTATGCGGATCTGGTCTCGTTGGCCCGCCCCTTCCTGGCGGACCCGGACTTCGTCGCCAAGGCCCGCGCCGGCATGCCGGAAGCCATCAATACCTGCATCGGGTGCAACCAGGCCTGCCTCGATCACACCTTCGCCCTCAAGCCCACGTCGTGCCTGGTCAATCCACGAGCTGCGCACGAAACCGTGCTCACCATCGAACCGACGACCAGCCGCAAGCACGTCGCCGTGGTCGGTGCCGGCCCGGCCGGTCTGGCCGCGGCCGTCACCGCCGCCCAGCGCGGACACGTCGTGACCCTCTTTGATGCCGCCGACCGGATCGGCGGGCAGCTCAATGTGGCCCGCGAGGTGCCCGGCAAGCAGGAGTTCGACGAAACGCTGCGCTACTTCCGCTACCAGTTGGACACGCTGGGGGTTCGTGTCGAATTGAACGCCAGGGTCGAGGTGGCGCACCTGGAGCCCTACGACGAGGTCATCATCGCCACGGGGGTCACCCCCCGGACCCCGGACATCCCCGGCGTGGATCACCCGAGCGTCGTCGGCTATCTCGAGGTCCTGCGCGGCCAGGTCGACGTGGGCGATCAGGTGGCGATTCTGGGCGCGGGCGGGATCGGCTTCGATGTCGCCGAATTCCTGACCGACCCGGGCACCGACACCACCCGCGACATCCCGGCCTTCCTCGCGAGTTGGGGTGTTGAGGCAACATTGAGCACCCCCGGGGGACTCACCACGCCCACTCACACGCCGTCGCCGCGCACGGTGACCCTCCTGCAGCGCAAGGAGTCCAAGGTCGGTGCGGGCCTGGGGCGCACCACCGGGTGGATCCACCGGACGGAGCTGAAGAACCGCGGCGTGATGATGATCGCCGGCGCGACATACGAGCGCATCGACGACGCGGGGCTGCACGTCCTGGTCAACGATCACACGTTCGTCATCCCCGCCGAAACCATCGTCTTGTGCACGGGTCAAGAGCCGAATCGCACCCTGTATGACGCCCTCACCGCCGCGGGCATCTCGGCGCACCTCATCGGCGGCGCCGATGTCGCCGCCGAACTCGACGCCAAACGCGCGATCGACCAGGGCACCCGGGTGGCCGCGGCGCTATGACCGTCGCGCATTCGGCCTGAGTCTCATGGCGCTGCAAGAGGCAATCCTCGTTTCGCTGACGCACGGCGAGGCATCCGGATACGACCTGGCCAAGTCCTTCGATGTCACGGTCGCGAACTATTGGAGCGCCACCGCCCAACAGCTCTATAAGGAGCTGGAACGGATGGCCGATGCCGGTCTGGTCTCCGCCCGAGTCGTGGAGCAGCAGCGCCGACCCAACAAGCGCATCTATGCCCTGACCCCGGCCGGCCGGCAGGCACTCCGGGACGCCACGACCCGACCCCCGAAGCCCACCGCCATCCGCGACGAGCTCCTGGTCCAGGTCGAGGCCATCGACTATGGCGACTACGACGCGGTCCGCGCGGCGATCGCCGAGCGGCTGGCTGCTTCGCAACTCAAGCTCGGGCACTACCAGCGCCGCCGGGCGGCCCTGCTCGCTGGCCAGAGCGAGGACGACTACCTCGCCACGGCCGGGCGGATCGGTCCCTATCTGACCCTCGCGCGCGGCATCGCGTTCGAGGAGGAGAACATCCGCTGGTGCCGTTTCGCGCTCGACGCCACGACCTGAACGAACCAACGTCAGGGGGTCCTGGCCCGATTGTTCAGGGAGGGCCCGCAGCCTAGGGACTGCACTCAATCGGTTCCGCGCGGGACCAGTCGGTGGTGCCGCGCGGAAGCCAGGCAAGGCACCTCCAGGCGTCCCCGGTCGCGTGGAGGATCTGATCGATTCGCGGATCCCACACCGCCACACCGCCACCGCCGAGCGAATCGGTGGCCACGACTCCGTGACTTCGCACGCAGGCGCCGGTGGCCAGGTCCCAGATGCGCATGGTCCCGTCCCGGCCGGCGCTAGCCAGGTGGGTGCCGCCGGGATGGTACGCCACCGCCTGCACCCAGCCGGTATGACCCGTGAGGGTAGCGAGCGTGGTCGCGGTAGCCAGGTCCCAGATGCGCACCCCGCCCCAGTCGGTGCTAGCCAGGTGGGTGCCGTCGGGACTGTACGCCACCGCCTGCACCCCGCCGGCTTGACTGGTGAGAGTGGTGACAGCGGTGCCGGTGGCCAGGTTCCAGATGCGCACCCCGTCCCTGGCGGCGCTGGCCAGATGAGTGCCGTCAGGACTGTACGCCACCGCCTGCACCCCGCCGGCATGACCGGTGAGAGTGGTGACAGCGCTGGCGGTGGCCAAGTCCCAGATCCGCACCTCGCTCCCGGCGCTGGCCAAGTGGGTGCCGTCAGGACTGTAAGCCACCGCCTCCAGCCAGCGCGTGTGAGCGCTGAGAGTGGTAACCGCGATGCCGGCGGCCAAGTCCCAGACACGAACGGTCCCGTCCAAGGCGGCACCTGCCAGGTGGGTGCCGTCGGGACTGTAGGCGACCGCCTGCACCCCGCCGGTGTGACCAGTGAGAGTGGTGCCAGCGGTGCAGGTGGCCAAGTCCCAGATGCGAACCGTCCCGTCATCGCTGGCGCTGGCCAGATGGGTGCCGTCGGGACTGTAGGCGACCGCCTGCACCCCGCCGGTGTGACCGGTGAGGGTGGCGACGCTGGTCCCGGTAGCCGGGTCCCAGAGGCGCACCCCGTCCTGGCCGGTGCTGACCAGGTGGGTGCCGTCAGGACTGTACGCCACCGTAAACACCCCGCCCGTGTGACCGGCGAGAGTGGTCACAGCAGTGCCGGTGGCCAGGTCCCAGATGCGAACCGTCCCATCGATGCCAGCGCTGGCCAGATGACTGCCGTCAAGGCTGTACGCCACCGTAAACACCCCGCCCGTGTGACCGGCGAGAGTGGTCACAGCAGTGCCGGTGGCCAGGTCCCAGAT
>CALLZC010000125.1 GCA_937858995.1 uncultured Nostocoides sp. | reverse complement strand
GGGCGCTCGTTGCTTCGAGTGTGCCGTATTTTGTCCTGCCGCTGCAGTTGAACAGCGATGCGCAGATTCGCGATCACTCGCGCTTCGAGCACATGGGCGACGTGATTGTCCATGTACTTGAATCCTTTGCCCGTTGTGCGCCGGGCGATGCGCGGATCGTCGTCAAAAACCATCCGCTCGATCTGGGACTCATGGATTACCGACGCATTGTGGTGGACTGCGAGCGGCGATTCGAACTCGCGGGCCGGACGCTCTATCTGGAGGATGGCGACATGGGCGAGCTTGCGCGTCATGCGCGCGGGGTGGTCACTGTCAACAGCACGGTGGGAATCGTGGCTCTTGAACTTGGCCGGCCCACGGCGACACTGAGCGACCCAATCTACAATCTGCCTGGCCTGACTTGGCAAGGCGGACTCGATGCGTTCTGGACGAACGGACAGTCGCCCGACGCCCAATTGTATTCCTGCTTTCGCCGCGTTGTGATGCGGGCGACGCAGGTCAACGGGGGCTTTTATTGCAACCAGGGGATCGCGTTGGCCGTGCAGAACAGTTGTCCGTTCCTGACGGCGGAGCGCTCGCCGCTGGAGGAACTGTTGTGAGAAATCCCGCCTGCATTCTGATCACCGGAGCGAGCGGGGCGATCGGTGGGGCGCTGGCGCGCGAGTACGCGGCGCCGGGCGTGACGCAGGACCCGGCAGCGCCACGCCTGAGCCAGCAATGAGACGAGTGCCAGCAATGAGACGGGGCCAGCAATGAGTCGAGGCCAGCAATGAGACGGGGCCAGCCATGAGTCGCATCGTTCTCCTGGTCGGCAAGGCCAGCGGAGGCATCGGGGTCCACGTGCGCGATCTGGCTCTGGGGTTGCGCGACCTCGGGCACGAGGTCGAGGTCGCGACTCATCCCGTGACGGCGCGCACCTTCGACCTGAGTCAGGCCCAGCTCCTATGGCCGGACCCCTCCCGGCCGGACCCGCGGCGGCTGGCGAGGCTGCGGCGTCTGTTGCGTAGCGCCGATGTCGTCCATGCCCACGGCCACCAGGCCGGGATGCTCGCGTCCGCACTCTTGGGATCCCGCAGGAAGCACGTCACCCGGCTGGTCCTGAGTCTGCACAATGAACTCCCCACCGTCCGGGCACCGATCGGCTCCCTCGTGCGCGCTGCCGAGGCGCGGGCACTGCGGCGCGCCGACCTGGTCACCGGGGCGAGCAGCGACCTGGTGCGGGCTGCCGCGCAGGCCGGCGCGGCCGACGCCCGACTGGCGCCGGTCCCTTCGCCCCTTGTCACCGAACTCCTGGCCGCGGACGATAACGCGCGCCGCGCGGCCCGCGAGCGGGTGGCCACGGCATACGGGCTGGACCCCGGCAAGGCGTTGGTGGTGACCATTTCGCGGATCGCACCGCAAAAGGACCTGCCCACCCTGGTGGCGGCCGCCGCGCGGCTGCGCACCGAGGTGTCGTGGCTGGTGGCCGGCGGCGGGGTCGTGGACTTGCTCGCCACCTTGCGGGCGAGCGTGAGCGCGGCTGCTCTCCCGGTGCATTTCCTGGGCCCCGTGGCCCAGCCACAGGACCTGCTCCTGGCCGCCGACGCGTTCGTCTTGACCTCGACCTGGGAAGCGCGCGCACTGGTCGTTCAGGAGGCCATGGCGGCGGGAGTCCCCGTCGTGTCCCCGCGGGTCGGCGGGCTGAGCGACCTGCTCGGCACCGGCGGCGGCATCCTGGTGGCACCCGGGGATCCGGAGGCGATCGCCACGGCCCTGGAGCGGATCCTGGCGGATCCGGCATACGGGCGGGAACTGGGCGCGCAGGGGCGAGCGGTCGCGGCGATCTGGGACACACCTGGCGATGCGACGCGCGGGTGGGACCTGGCATACGACCGGCTCATTCGTGGGATAGCCTAGAACCCCGTGGCGACCACGACTAAGCACATCTTCGTGACCGGAGGTGTGGCCTCCTCCCTGGGCAAGGGTTTGACGGCCTCCAGCCTCGGCAACCTCTTGCGATCTCGGGGGCTTCGGGTCACGATGCAAAAGCTCGATCCGTATCTCAACGTCGATCCGGGCACGATGAACCCCTTCCAGCACGGGGAGGTCTTCGTCACCGAGGATGGCGCCGAGACCGATCTGGACATCGGTCACTACGAGCGCTTCCTCGACGTCAATCTCGAGGCGAACGCCAATGTGACCACCGGTCAGGTCTACAACGAGGTGATTGCCAAGGAGCGCCGTGGGGAGTACCTCGGCGACACCGTGCAGGTCATCCCGCACATCACCAACGAGATCAAGGCCCGGATGCGGGCGCAGGCCCAGGGCGCGCACGCCCCCGATGTCATCATCACCGAGATCGGCGGGACCGTCGGTGATATCGAGTCGCTGCCCTTCCTCGAGGCGGCCCGGCAGGTGCGCCACGACCTCGGGCGCGCGGACGCCATGTTCGTGCACGTCTCGCTGGTCCCGTATTTGGCGCCCAGCGGCGAACTGAAGACCAAACCGACCCAGCACTCTGTCGCGGCGCTGCGGCAGGTCGGCATCCAGCCCGATGCCCTGGTCTTGCGGGCGGATCGGGACATCCCGGAGGGGATCAAACGCAAGATCTCGCTGATGTGCGATGTCGACATGGACGCCGTTGCCGCGTGCGTCGACGCCCCCTCGATCTATGACATCCCCAAGGTGCTGCACAGCGAGGGTCTGGACGCCTACGTCATCCGGCGGCTCGGCCTGAACTTCCGCGATGTCACCTGGGCCGACTGGGACCAGTTGCTGCGCCGGGTGCATCACCCGGTGCACACCGTCGAGGTGGCGCTGGTGGGCAAGTACATCGACCTGCCCGACGCCTATTTGTCCGTCACCGAGGCGCTGCGCGCCGGCGGCTTCGCCCACGACGCCAAGGTGCGCATCCGCTGGGTGGCCTCGGACACCTGTGAGAGCGAGAGTGGGGCGGCGCGGGAACTCGGCGGTGTCGACGCGGTGCTGGTGCCGGGCGGCTTCGGGATCCGCGGCATCGAAGGCAAGCTGGGGGCGTTGCGCTGGGCCCGGGAGCGCGGCATACCGACGCTCGGAATCTGCCTTGGCCTCCAATGCATGGTCATCGAGTACGCACGCCATGTCACCGGGATCGAGGGCGCCTCGTCGAGCGAGTTCGACCCGCAGACCCCGGCCCCCGTCATCGCGACGATGGCCGAACAGCGTGCGTATGTCGAGGGCGCGGGTGACCTCGGCGGCACCATGCGCCTGGGAACCTACGCGGCGGTGCTGGCCGAGGGGTCGGTCATCGCCGGCGCCTATGGTGCGACCGAGGTGGCCGAACGGCACCGGCACCGGTATGAGGTCAACAATGCCTATCGGGACGAGCTGGAGGCCTCGGGGTTGGTCTTCAGCGGGACCTCACCCGACGGGTCCCTCGTGGAGTTCGTCGAGCTGCCGCGGGAGGTGCACCCGTATTACGTTGCCACCCAAGCGCATCCGGAGTTCAAGTCACGACCGCATCGAGCGCACCCCCTGTTTGCGGGCCTCGTGGGGGCCGCCATCGAGCAGCAGCGTGCCGCTCGGCTGGTCGAAGTCGACCCGCCGCTTCCCGGCGAAGGCGCGGATGCGCAGGGTCGCGGCGAGCCGGTCGCGGTCGCCCACTCGTGAGCGACCCGGCCCTGGCCGACGTACCGGATCCGGCGCCGGTCCGGCACACCGAGATCGTGTATGAGGGGCTGGTTTGGGACGTGCGCCGCGACCGCGTCGACCTCGGCAGCGAGATCGTGACCCGGGACGTGGTGGCGCACCCGGGGGCCGTTGCGATCCTCGCCCTGGACCGGCGAGGCCGGGTGGCCCTCGTGCAGCAGTACCGGCATCCGGTGCTGACCCGGGAGTGGGAGGTGCCGGCCGGATTGCTCGACGTCGCCGGGGAGGATCCGCTGCTTGCGGCGCAGCGGGAACTGGCCGAGGAGGCCGACCTGCGCGCGGGGCGCTGGGCGGTTCTCACCGACTACTTCACCTCCCCGGGTTTCACGAGCGAAGTGATCCGCATCTTCCTCGCCGAAGACCTTGCCGAGATCCCCGGTGACGAGCGCCACGAGCGGTTCGGGGAGGAGCGGGACATGCCCTTGCGTTGGGTCGACCTCGACGCGGCACGCGAGGCAGTACTGGACGGCCGGCTGCACAATCCGCATACCGTCATTGCCATCCTGGTCGCCCACGCCCAGCGCGAGCGCGCCTGGAGCGGCCTGCGCCCGGCCGAGGCGCCCTGGCCGGAACGCGAGCTGCTGCGGCGACAATGAGTTGGTCCCGGCCGGGTACCGATCCGTAGGATGGTCTCCTCCCGGGCAACCGGGCGCCGCGCTCAGGCCAGGAGCCCGCGGCATACCACCTGCTTGACTCGACGAAGGAACCCGCGTGCTTCGCACCCGCCAGGCCGGCACCCTCGGTGCCGCCGAGATCGACCAGAATGTCACCCTCGCCGGATGGGTCGCCAAGCGCCGCGACCACGGGGGCGTGGCCTTCATCGATTTGCGCGACGCGAGCGGTGTGGTGCAGGTGGTGGCGCGCGACGAGGTGCTCACCGGCGCGGCCCACGACCTGCGCAACGAATACTGCGTCCAGGTCCAGGGGAGCGTGGTCGCGCGCAGCGAACGCAACGTCAACCCGGAGCTGGCGACCGGCGCGGTCGAGGTCGTGGCCAGCGAGATCACCGTGCTCGGGCCGAGCGAGCCGCTGCCCTTCCAGATCGACGAACGGGTGAGCGTCGGTGAGGAAACCCGGCTGAGGAACCGGTACCTCGACCTGCGACGCCCCGGGACGCACAACGCCGGGCACGGCATCCGTCTGCGGTCCCGGGTCAACCAGGCGGCCCGAAAGGTGTTGGGGGAGCGTGACTTCGTCGAGATCGAGACGCCGACGTTGACTCGGTCCACCCCGGAGGGCGCCCGCGACTTCCTGGTTCCCGCGCGCCTGGCACCCGGCTCCTGGTATGCCCTGCCGCAGAGCCCGCAACTCTTCAAACAGCTGCTCATGGTGGCCGGGATGGAGCGTTACTACCAGATCGCCCGCTGCTACCGCGACGAGGACTTCCGCGCCGACCGGCAGCCGGAGTTCACCCAGCTGGACATCGAGATGAGCTTCGTCACCCAAGACGACATCATCGAGCTCGGGGAAGCCATCGCTAAGGAGGTCTGGGCCGTTGTTGGCGTCGACCTGCCGACCCCCTTCCCACGGCTGACCTATGCCGAGGCGATGACGCGCTTCGGCTCGGACAAGCCCGACCTGCGCTTTGCGGTCGAGCTCACCGACTGCACCACATATTTCGCGGACACCAGCTTCCGAGTCTTCCAGGCGCCCTATGTCGGCGCCGTCGTGATGCCGCAGGGGGCCGCACAGCCACGCAAGGTGCTCGACGGCTGGCAGGAGTTCGCCAAGCAGCGTGGGCACAAGGGGCTGGCCTATGTCCTGGTGCAGGCGGACGGCAGCCTCGCGGGCCCGGTCGCCAAGAACCTGTCTGAGAGCGAGAGCGCCGGATTGGCCGCCCAGGTGGGCGCCCAACCGGGGGACTGCATCTTCTTCGCGGCCGGGCCGGCGAAGGCTGCCCGCTCGCTGTTGGGTGCCACCCGCGTGGAGATCGCCAAACGGTCCGGGCTCATCGATGAGCAGGCCTGGTCGTTCCTGTGGGTGACGGACGCGCCGCTCTTCGAGCCGACGGCGGACGCGCAGGCCGCCGGCGATGTCGCCGTGGGCGCCGGCGCGTGGACCGCGGTCCATCACGCGTTTACCTCCCCGAAGGATGAGTTCCTGGACGCTCTCGAGAGTGACCCGGGATCGGTGCTGGCCTACGCCTACGACATGGTCTGCAATGGCAATGAGATCGGCGGCGGGTCGATTCGTATCCACCGCAAGGACATCCAGGAACGGGTGTTCGCGATCATGGGGTTGTCCGCTGAGCAGGCGCAGGAAAAGTTCGGGTTCCTGCTCGACGCCTTCAAGTACGGCGCGCCGCCGCATGGCGGCATCGCCTTCGGCTGGGACCGGGTCGTCATGCTGCTGGGTGGGTATCCGTCCATCCGTGAGGTGATCGCCTTCCCCAAGTCTGGGGGCGGCTATGACCCGCTCACGGAGGCCCCGGCACCCATCACCGAGCAGCAGCGCGCCGAGGCCGGCATCGACGCCGAGGCGACACCGAGCGCGCCAACCGGCGCAACCGAGGGCTGAGCGGTGCCCACGCGTACCAGTGCTGGGCTGCTGCCGGTATGCGTGAACGCGAACGGTGAGGTCATGGTGCTCATCGCGCACATCGGGGGCCCGTTGTGGGCGCGCAAGGATCACCGAGCCTGGAGCATCGTCAAGGGTGAGTTCGATCCAGGCATCGAGACGCCGCGGGCTGCGGCGGCGCGGGAGTGGGTCGAGGAGACCGGGCTGCCGGTCCCGGTGGGCGAGTGGTTCGAGCTCGGCACGGTGCGGCAATCGGGTGGCAAGGTGGTCCACGCCTTCGCGCTCCTGGTCGCGGCTGCGTTCGAGGTCCCCGATGGTGCCGGCAATACGGTGACGATGCCCTGGCCACCGGGCTCGCGGCGCACCATCACCTTCCCGGAGAACGACCGGGCTCGCTGGTGCACCCTGCCCGTTGCCCGCACCCGCCTGGTCGCCGCTCAGGCGGCGCTGCTCGATCGGCTTCCGAGCGTCCTGGCACTCGATTTCCGATGAGCGTGGCGCCCTCAGTGGCTAATCCCCCAGCGGGCGTGAAGCCGGCGTAGGGGGGCGGGGGCCCACCAATTCGCGGGCCCGAGCACAGACATGGCAGCGGGGACGAGCAGCATCCGAACGATGGTGGCGTCCAGCGCGATAGCCAGCGCCAGCGCGAAGCCCATCTCCTTCATCACCAGCAGTTGCGCGGCGGCGAAGCCCGCGAACACGATGACCATCAGCAGCGCGGCGGAGGTGATGATGCGCCCCGAGCGCTGCAGCCCCAGGGTCACGGCGGCGCGGGTGTCTTCACCCTGCTCGTGCAACTCGACGATGCGCGACAGCAGGAAGACCTCATAGTCCATGGACAGGCCAAAACCGAAGGCCGCCAGGAGCACTGGCACCGTGGCCTCGATGGCCCCCACCGAGGCAAAGCCCAGGAGTGACTCCAAATGACCGTTCTGGAAGATCCACACCGTCACACCGATCGTGGCTCCGAGCGACAAGACGTTCAGGACCAGGGCCTTGATCGGTATGACGACCGAGCCCGTCATCAGGAACAGCAGGGCCAAGGTGGTCAGCACCACGAGGGTGATCGCCACCGGCGCCCGGGCCGCCACGGCCGCCTTGAAGTCCTCGACACCCGAGGCCTGGCCGACGATCCACACGGTGAAGGGCGGGCGCTCGGCACGCAATTGGGCGGTCACCTCGCGGGTCGTGGCACCGGAGCCGCCGTCACCGGTGCGCACCCCGACGCTGCGGACGCCATCGCCGTGTTCGCGCGGGGGTGCGACGCTGCGAATCCCCGGACGCTCGCGCAGCTCGGCGATCCATGGATCGAGTTGCGCGCGAGGCGCCGTGGTGACCACGGTGATCTCCGGCCCGGTCAGCTGCGGATAGTGGGCTGGGAGGGCTTCGAAGGCCGTGCGCTGCGGTGTCCCGACCGGCAGCAGCGCTGCCCCCGATGAGGTCAGTCGGGCCCCGAGTGCCGGCGCGGCGAGCGCCACCAAGAGCGCGGTCACCACCGCGATGACGGCCCAGGGCGCGCGATGCACCAGGTCGGCCAGCCGGGCGAAAGCGCCCGTGTCGCCGGAGTCGCTCCGGCGATGCCGGCCGCCGGTGCTGCGCAGAATGCGCCGAGCACCGAGCGTGCAGAGCGCAGGCACCAGCGTCAGGGCGACCAGCAGGGCCACCGCGACAACGCTCACCCCGGCGGCCCCCACGGCCCGGATGAAGGTGATGTCGAAGACGAGCAGGCTGGCCAGCGAGATGGCCACGATGACGGCCGAATAGCTGATGGTGCGTCCCGCCGTGGCCATGGCTGCCGCCACGGCCTCCTGGGCGCCCGCGCGGGTCACGGGTGCGCCGCGGTGGTCGGGGCGCACCGCATACTCCTCGCGGAACCTGCTCACGAACAGCAGTCCGTAGTCGATGCACAGCCCGAGCCCGAGCACCGTGACGACATTGACGATCGTCGCGTCGAGGTCCATCAGATAGGAGAAGCCGAGCAGCGAGGCGAGCGCCCCGGCGATGGAGGCAATCGCTCCCACGACCGGGATTCCGGCCGCCACGAAGCCGCCAAAGACCACGATCATCACCAGGAAACTCAGCGGCAAGGCGATGCCTTCACCACGCTGGCCGTCGACCTTGATCTGGTCGATGATCCGGTCCACGAGCAGGCGCAGACTGGCCCGTTGCGACCCGGTGGCGTTCGTGGCTTCGCTCAGGTCGTCGAAGACGTCGTCGATGGCCGCGTATGCGGCGGCGACCTCCTCGCCTGGCAGGTCCCCGTCGAGCGACACGACCGTCGCGAAGCCACCGGACCTCGGGTCGCCGTCGGCGAAGAACTGTCGGGCCGCCTCGGAATCGGGGCCTGCCGCAACGACATACGGATTCACGGCTTGAGCCACCCCGGGAATCTTCACGAGCGACTGCACGGCGCGCCCCGCCGCGGCGGCGACCTCTGGCGCCGCGGGGTCAACCCCCTCGAGCATCAGCGTGTATGAGGTGAAGCCCCCCTCCTCGCCCTCGCTGATGAGCGCGAAACCCTCCTCGCTCTCGCCGGGAGCGGAGATGTCGCCATTGGTCAGCCGCGGGAAGAGCCCCTCGCCGAGACCGCCCAGGGCGGTGGCGAAGGCCAGGACGATCGCCACCAGCCACCCGGCCACGACGCGGCCGGCGTGCTGGGACACCCAGGTGCCCCAGCGCGCCAACCGCGTCGTGGGTCGCGGTTCCCGACCCGGTGTCATGGGCGCGCAGGCCGCGTGGACACGATGGTGGTCACCAGGCTGGTGACTCCGGGGGCCTTCGGGGTTGAGGAGAAGCCGAAGTGACACGGCGGATCCACCGGCGTCAAGGTGCCGAGGTCTTGGCCGTCGAGCACGGCGCTCGAGCTGATGATGGCGTGCTGATCCCCGGCTCCGTAGTACTCGATGCGCCCGGCGCGGGCGGTGCCCACCGTGCGGACCCCGCGCAGGACCCGCGCGGCCACGGGGGAGATGGCGCGGGCCCACGCGGGGCTGGCCGCCAACGGGGCGGGCAGCAGGGACAGCAGGTGGCCCAGCGCCGTCCGCCGCCCGGTCACGATAGTTGCCGCCAGGGACCTCGACTCGATCCACCAGGTCGCGCCCTGGACGCGGGCCGTGATCGGCTCGACCCGCACCTCATCGAAGGTGTAGGTGGTCGAGACGAGCTCGGCGACCTGCGGTGAGGGGGCCAGGAGCAGTCGATGGCCGTCGGCCCGCTCGATCATCGCGTCGGCAAAGGGGCCCAGTGGCGTCTGAGTCCACCGTCCGATGACGATCCGGGTGCCGCTGCTGGTCCCGAATCCAGCGATCTGGCCGTGGAAGCGCTGGCGGGTGCCGCCCAAGGTGGGAGCCATGCCGCGAATGGTAGGCGTCGAATCTGCGGCGCCGCGCGCCACCCCTGCCCACGCGGTGAGGGCAGGGCCTCGTGGGCGCACCGATCGGATGGGCGCACGGTTGCGCGCCACCGGTTCGGCCGCTCGATGACGCGCCGCCGGTTCGGGCATACGCTGCGGGGATGAGCGCGCCGGATCTCTTCTCGTCTGCGGAGGGGGACCCGGGGGCCGGGCCGACGGCGGTGCCCCTTGCGGTTCGGATGCGCCCGACGACGCTGGCGCAAGTCCGCGGCCAACGCGAGGTCCTGACCACCGGTTCGCCGCTGCGCCGGTTGATCGAGGGGGGTGGCGGACGGGCCGGGCCCGTGTCGGCCATCCTGTGGGGACCGCCAGGGACTGGCAAGACGACCCTGGCGCACCTGGTGGCCAGCGCGGCCGGGCGCGAGTTCGTCGAGCTGTCCGCGGTAACCGCGGGGGTCAAGGACGTGCGGGCGGTGATGGAGCAGGCCGATCGGGCACGGGCGCTCTACGATCGCCAAACCGTCTTGTTCCTCGACGAGATCCATCGCTTCACCAAGGCACAGCAGGACGCGCTCTTGCCGGGGGTGGAGAACGGCCGGGTGGTCCTGGTTGCCGCGACCACCGAGAATCCGTCCTTCTCCGTCATCGCCCCGCTGCTGTCTCGCTCGCTGCTCATCACGCTGACCTCGTTGTCGGACAAGGACATCGAAGAAGTGATTGACGCGGCCCTGCACGCGCCCGAGGGCCTGGCCGGTGCTTACACCCTGGACGGTGCGGCCCGCGAGCACCTCATCCGGGTGAGCGGGGGAGATGCCCGGCGGGCGCTGACCGCCCTCGAGGCGGCCGCGGGAGTAGCGGATGACGTGCGCGGGGTGCGCGGCGATGCGGGGCCGACCGAGATCGATCTGGCGGCAACCGAACGGGCCATCGCCCAGGCCGCGGTGCGCTATGACCGTGCCGGAGACCAGCACTATGACGTCGCCTCCGCGCTCATCAAGTCGATGCGCGGCAGCGATGTCGATGCTGCCGTGCACTACCTGGCCCGGATGCTCGAGGCAGGCGAGGATCCCCGGTTCATCGCGCGCCGCATCGTCATTGCCGCCTCGGAGGATGTCGGGATGGCCGACCCGAGCGCCTTGCAGACGGCCGTGGCGGCGATGCACGCCGTTGCCCAGATCGGGATGCCCGAAGCCCGAATCATCCTGGCCCAGGCGGTCATCCACAATGCGCTCGCGCCGAAGTCCAATGCCGCGTATGTCGCGATCAATGAAGCGATCGGCGATGTCCGGGCCGGGAAGGGCACGGGGGTGCCCCCACATCTGCGGGGGAGCGGGTATGCCGGTGCCGCGCGCCTCGGTCATGGGGACGGTTACAGCTATCCGCATGATCAGCCGGATGGTGTTGCGGCGCAGCAATATCTGCCGAGCGACCTGCATACGCGCACGGACTACTACCGGCCGACTGAGCGGGGTTTCGAGGCGCGGCTGCAGGAGCGGTGGTCCTGGCTCAAGACCCGACTGGGGCGCCCCAGCACCTGAGCAGGGCAACCTCGGGACGCACTTGCGCGTCTTAGGCGTAGGGCGGTACGCATAGGCCGCCCCGCCGGGTCCGGCGCATAGGGAGGAAAAGGACATGAGCACCTCAGTTGCGACACTGATCACGATGGCGGCCGCAACCGTGGCCCTCGCGGCAGCCGGCCCGGCCTGGGCGCAGGAGGGGTCGCCCACCCCGGGCGGCAAGACGTTGACGGCCCTGGTTGGCCCGGTGACGCCCGTCGTGGAGGCGCCGCGACGCGCTGCGGTCAATGAGACGCTGCGGCGCGCTCAGCAGATCATGGCCAAGTTCACCCTCCCGGTCGGACCGGCCGATGGGATGGACGGCCCGCAGACCCGGCAGGGGCTGTGCTCGTTCCGCCGGCTCGCGGGGCTGAGCATCACGCGATACAGCCTGGATACCGCCACCTACCGCAAGCTCGTGGAATTCGACGCGAAGTACGCGCGCCTGGACGACATCCCCGGTGGCACGTTCAACGGCACGCGCACCTATATGCATGTTCATCAAAAGTGCCAGACGATGTTCTATGTCGAAGACGGCTCGTGGGCCAAGGTGCTGCGCGTGTCCACGGGAACCGACGGCCACAAGACACCGGGCGGAAAGTACACCCTGGGGAACACCTCCAGAGGCTGGTACTGCAGCACGCTCTATCCGGAGTCGTGCCGCAAGCAGACCACCGGGCGCTTCGTGAGCGTGTCCAACTTCGGCAATATGTACAACCCCCGCCAGGTCGTCGGGGCCATTTTCGTCCACGGCTCGACCTCGGTGCCGACCACCCCCGCGTCGCACGGCTGCATCCGCGTCACCGTCTCCGACTCGGACTGGATGTATGACCACATCGATCGGATGCCGATCTTCGTCACCGGTAGCTACGCCTCCTGAGCCAGCCCCCATGGCGTCGCGCCCGCTGCCCGGGCGCGGCGGATAGGGTCAGGGCATGTTCAGCGATGTCTCGCTCGGCGATATCGCCCTGCTGCTTCTAGCCCTGTCGGTTGCCGTCCTGGTCTTCCGGCTCGGGTCCCTGATCGGCAAGGCCGGCCGGATTCTCGATGAAACCCAGGCCACCCTCAAGGTGACGACCGACAATGTGCAGCCGACCCTGGTCAAGCTCACCGACACGGTGTCCCTGACCAACGATCAGCTCGCCCGGGTCGACGGGATCACGACCAATGTCGGCGCCATGGCGACCAATGCCAACGCCCTGACCTCGCTCTTCGCGGCGACGGTCGGTCAGCCCCTGGTCAAGGTGGCCGCCTTCACGTATGCCGTGCGCTCGGTGCTCGCCGACCCGCCGCCCGCTCGTCCCGGTGCCACCGAGCCGGGGAGCGGCTCGTGATCGGCCGGCGCCTGGCACTGGCCGCAGTCGCCCTCGCGGCGGCCGGCACTGCATACGGGCTCTATCGGTTGGGTGCCCGATACCGACCGGAGGACCCGGCGGCGGGCTTGGGCGAGGTGGTCGACACCCTGCGTTCTCGGATGCGCGAGCGGGAACGGGACCTGCAGGACGCGCTGGGCGCCGAGGCGCGCGACAACGGTCCCCGTGCTGAAGCCGGGCCGACTGCGGGTGCCGCGGCGTCACCACCCCTGGCGAGCGCGCCCTTGACGGCGGCACAGGCACGCGAGTTGCTGACCGACCCCGCCGGCCCGCGGCCCGGCCCCGACCCTGGCGCCGGAATCTGAGGCACCTGGTGAGCGCGCGCGCCGCTCGCGCGCTCGCTCCAGGCGGTTGTCGCGCCCAAATGCCGCACGGTCACCGGCGGGCACTCCCTTAGACTGGAGGTTCCCCCGAACGTCTGAGCACAACACAGGTCACGAGAGAGACGATGGAAACCGCTGAGATCCGGCGCCGCTGGCTGTCCTTTTTCGAGAGCAAGGGCCACCTGATCGTGCCATCGGCACCGCTCATTCACCAGGACCCCAATTTGCTCTTCGTCAACGCCGGCATGGTGCCCTTCAAGCCATATTTTCTGGGGCAGGAAACGCCTCCCGGGCCGCGGGCGACGAGCGTGCAAAAGTGCGTGCGAACTCAGGACATCGAGGAGGTCGGCAAGACCTCCCGGCACGGCACCTTCTTCCAGATGAATGGCAATTTCTCCTTTGGTGACTACTTCAAGGAGGGTGCGATCCGCTACGCCTGGGAGTTGGTCACCACCTCCGTTGACGCGGGTGGTTTCGGCCTCGACGGTGAGCGGCTGTGGGCCACCGTCTATGAGGACGACGACGAGGCCATCGAGTTGTGGTTGGCGCACACCGGAGTTCCGATGGAGCGGATCGTGCGGCGCGGCAAGGCGGACAACTACTGGCATATGGGCGTCCCGGGTCCCGGCGGCCCGTGCAGCGAGATTTATTACGACCGGGGGCCGGCATACGGGCCCGAGGGCGGTCCCGCGGTGGATGAGGATCGCTTCCTGGAATTCTGGAATCTCGTCTTCATGCAGTACGACCTGTCGGCGGTCCGGTCCAAAGAGGACTTCGATATCGCCGGCGAACTGCCCCAGCAGAATATCGACACCGGCATGGGCCTCGAGCGCATCGCCTCGATCCTGCAGGGCGTCGACAATCTCTACGAAATCGACGAGGTCTTTCCCGTCCTGCAGCACGCGGCGTCGATGACCGGCAAGACATATGGCGCGCAGTCCGGCCCATCGGCCGGCGAGAGCCACCCGGATGATGTGCGACTGCGGGTGGTCGCCGATCACGTGCGGTCCTCGCTGATGCTGATCGGCGACGGCGTCACCCCGGGCAACGAGGGTCGCGGGTATGTGCTGCGCCGCATGCTGCGCCGCGCCGTGCGCTCCATGCGACTGCTGGGGTATGACGAGCCCTGCCTCCCCGAGCTGCTCCCCATCTCGATGGGCCGGATGAAGGCCTCCTACCCGGAGCTGGAGACCGGATTCGGGCGCATCGCACAGATCGCGTATGCCGAGGAGGAAGCCTTCCGCCGGACGCTGGCCGCGGGCACGACCATCTTGGACCTCGCCGTGGATCGGACCAAGGAGTCGGGTAGCTCGGTGCTCGCGGGTGACCAGGCATTCGCCCTGCACGACACCTATGGTTTCCCGATCGATCTGACCCTCGAAATGGCTGCGGAACATGGCCTGGAGGTCGATCGCGAGGGCTTCACGCGGCTGATGAGCGAGCAGCGGCAACGTGCCAAGGCCGATGCGCGGGCGAAGAAGTCGGCGCACGGTGACACCACCGCATACCGGGGCGTGGCGGAGGCGCTGGGCCGCGAGGTGGAATTCTTCGGCTATCAGGAAGTGTCCGGCGAGGGACGGGTCGCCGGGCTTCTGGTCGACGGGTCCGCCGCCGCGACGGCAACCGAGGGTCAAGAGGTCGAGGTCGTCCTGGACCGCACACCGTTCTATGCCGAGGGCGGCGGGCAGCTGGCCGATGGCGGCCTGCTGCGGTTGGCCGGCGGTGCCCTGGTCGAGGTCGACGACGTGCAAAAGCCGATCGGTGGACTGATCGTGCACCGTGGCCGCATTCTCACTGGCGAGGTGGGCACGGGTGAGCAGGTCTTCGCCGAGGTCGATATTGCCCGGCGGCGCTCGATCTCGCGTGCGCACACCGCTACGCACATGGTGCACAAGGCGATCCGGGAGGCGCTCGGAGACACGGCAACCCAGGCAGGCTCCGAGAACAGCCCCGGGCGCTTCCGGTTCGACTTCAATGCGTCCTCGGCGGTGCCGGTCTCGGTCCTGCGCGACGTCGAAGCGCGGGTCAATCAGGTCCTTCTGGACGACCTGGCCGTGCGCGCCGAGGTGATGACGCAGGCCCAAGCGCGCGAGGCGGGCGCGATGGCACTCTTCGGCGAGAAGTATGGCGACGCAGTGCGCGTCATCTCGGTCGGGGACTGGGCCCGCGAGCTCTGCGGCGGCACGCACGCCGAACACACCTCGCAGCTAGGCCTGGTCACGCTGCTCGGCGAATCCTCGATCGGCGCCGGGGTCCGGCGGGTCGAGGCGCTGGTGGGGACCGACGCCTACTCCTTCTTGGCCCGCGAGCGGGCCATTGTCGGGCAGTTGACCGAGCTGATGAAGGGCCGCCCGGAAGAGCTGCCGGAGCGGGTTCACGGCCTCCTGGGCAAGCTCAAGGATGCCGAACGCGAGCTGGACAAGCTGCGTCGGGAGGCCCTGATGGCGGCCGGTGCCAATTTGATCGCCGGGGTCCGCGATCTCGGTGGAGTCAGCTTCCTCGGTCACGATCTGGGCGCCGGCGCGAGCGCTGACGACGTCCGGACGACGGTCTTGGACGTGCGCACGCGGTTGGGCGACGAGCGAGCGGCCGTGGTCGCCGTGACCGGCTCGGCGAACGGCCGGCCGGTGATCGTGGTGGCCACCAATGCATCGGCCCGGGCGCTCGGCCACCGGGCAGGCGCCCTGGTCCGGGTCGCCGCGGGCGTGCTCGGCGGCGGCGGTGGCGGCAAGGACGACATTGCCCAGGGTGGCGGCGTCGACCCGAGTCGCAGCGGCGACGCATTGGCCGCCGTGGCGGCGGCTCTGGGAAGCTCGAGCTGAGCGTGCGGCATGGCGTGCGCCTTGGGCTCGACCCCGGCACCGTGCGCGTCGGGGTGGCGGCCAGCGACCCTGAGGGGGTCCTCGCCTACCCCGTGGCCACGCTGACGCGCACCTCGGCCGCGGCCGATCCGCGGTCGGGAGCGCACGGCATACGCCCCGATCAGGAGGCTGGCGTCGCCACCGGCGAACTGCTCGAGATTGCCCGACTGGTGGCCGAGCACGCGGCCATCGAGGTCATCGTCGGGCTGCCGCGTTCACTGGATGGGGGCGAAGGTCCCGCCGCGGAGCGCGCGCGCGGTTATTCTCGACTCGTAGCGGCGGCGATTGCTCCTGTCCCGGTTCGTCTGATCGACGAACGGATGACAAGCGTGGACGCCCACCGCAACCTTCGAACCAGTGGTGTCGCGGGCCGGGAGCAGCGGCGAGTCGTCGATCAAGCGGCGGCCGTTCTCATCCTTCAGTCGGCACTCGACCTGGAGCGGGTCACCGGGAACCCGTGCGGTGCACCGGTGACCGCGCGGGCCAAGGCACGACGAAAGGGCAGAGCGTGACACAGCGACTCGACCAGGAGATCTTCGGGGGCTACACCCCACCCGGGGGTGAGGTCCCCGGGCCGCCGAAGCGGCGGGTCTTCTCCAATCTCTTCGCGCTGCTGCTCTCGCTGGCAGTCGTCCTCGGCGGCGCCTACGGCGCCTATCGGATCGCCGCGCCCGTCATCACCAATTTGGTCGCTACCGACGATTACCTCGGTCCCGGATCCGGTGACGTCGAGGTCGTCGTCGCCGACGGTGACTCGGGGCGCATCATTGCCGCGAAGCTGGTGCGGGCCGGTGTGGTCAAGACCTCCTCTGCCTTCGTTGACGCCACGAACGAGGAGTCGGATCTGGCCAAGAAGATCCAGCCCGGCACCTACACCCTGCAGCGCGAGATGCGCGCCGCCGACGCGCTCGCCTGGCTGGCCGATCCGAAGAACCGGTCGGTCAAGCGGGTGACCATCCCCGAGGGCCTGTGGGCCTCGGAGGTTTTCGAGCGCCTGTCCAAGGCCAGCGGAATCCCGATCAAGCAGTATCAGGCGGCCGCGAAGGACACCAAGGCGTTGGGCCTGCCCAAGGCGGCTAATGGTCAGGTGGAGGGTTGGCTTTTCCCCTCGACCTATGAGTTCGGGCCGAAGGCGAGCGCCACCGAGCAGCTCAAGACCATGGTCGATCAGGCCGTCAAGGTGATGACCGACGAGGGGATCCCGCAGAGCCGCTGGGAGGAGGTCATGATCATGGCCTCGATCATCGAATCCGAGGCCGGGACCGCGGCCGACCGCAAGAAGGTCGCCCGGGTCTTCTACAACCGTCTGGAGAACCCGCAAGGAGAGACTGTCGGGTTGCTCCAGTCCGACGCCACGGTCTCCTATGGGGCCAAGCGACGGGCGGTTGCGCCGACGCCGCAGGAGAAGGCGGACGCGGACAACGCCTACAACACCCACGTCCACAAGGGTCTGCCCCCTGGACCCATCTCGAATCCGGGACAGGTGTCCATCGACGCGGCCGTCAAGCCGGCGACCGGCCCGTGGTACTTCTTCGTCACCACCAACCCGGACAGCGGGGAGACCAAGTTCGCCAAGACCTATGCGGAGCACCAGCGCAACACCGAGGAGTTCTTGGCCTGGTGCGCGGCGAACGACGAGAAGTGCTGACCGCGCGGCGAGGCTGACCGCTATGCCGCAGGCCTATGTGCTCGGGTCGCCGATCGCGCACTCGCTCTCGCCGGTGTTGCATCGCGCCGCGTATGCCGCCCTCGGCCTGACCGATTGGTCGTATGCCGCCCGCCGCGTCGACACAGCCGGGTTCCGCGATTTCGTGGCCGGCTGTGGGCCGCAGGTGCGGGGGCTCTCGCTGACGATGCCGCTGAAGGAAGCTGCCTTCACGCTCGCCGACCCGATCTCGTCGCGGGCGCGCCAGGCGGGGGCCATCAACACCCTGGTGCGGCTCCCATCGGGCGGCTGGCGGGGGGAGAACACCGACATTGCCGGCATCATCGCCGCGCTGGGGGGAGCGCAGGCAGCGGGCTCCGGGGAGCTCGGCGGCGGGCTCATCCTGGGTGCGGGGGCCACCGCCCGTTCGGCCCTCATGGCCCTCTCGGAGCTGGGGTGCACCCAGGTCACGGTGTGCGCACGGGATCCGGAGAAGGCTGGACGATCCCTTGCGGCCCTGGCCACCGCTCTCGATGTCTCCTTGACGGTGAGGTCTTTGGCCCGGTGGCCGCAGGTCATCGCCCCGCGGAGCCTGTCGACGCTGGGCATGTCGTCGACGCTGGCCATTTCGACCCTGCCCCCGCCGGGGGCTCACGAGGCCGCCGTGACGCTCACCGCAGGGTCGACGGACCTGTCGGGGGTGTGCCTGCTCGATGTGGTCTATGCGCACTGGCCCACACCACTGGCCCAGGCTGCGGCGGCTCACGGCGCGAGCGTGGTCAGCGGGCTCGACATGCTCGTGCATCAGGCCGTCGAGCAGGTCGAGCTGATGACGGGTCGGCGACCCGATTGGCGGGTCCTGTTGACGGCTGGACACGCCGCATTGGCCGCTGGCTAGCCGTGCGAGGATCGGGTCATGTTGCGTTGGCTGACCGCTGGTGAGTCCCATGGCCAGGCGCTCGTCGCGACCCTCGAGGGACTACCGGCCGGGGTCGAGGTCACGAGCGCCGATGTCGCCGAGGCGCTGGCCCGCCGTCGCCTGGGCTTCGGTCGCGGCGCCCGCATGGCCTTTGAGCAGGATGCGGTCACCTTCCTGGGCGGGGTGCGCCACGGGCTGAGTCTCGGCTCGCCGGTCGCCATCATGATCGGCAACAGCGAGTGGCCGAAGTGGCAGACGGTGATGTCGGCGGACCCGGTCCCCAGCGAGCTCTATGCCGCCGCAGACGATGTCAACGCGCCACAGGAGATCGGGCGCAACCGACCGTTGACCCGCCCGCGTCCGGGGCACGCCGACCTGGCCGGGATGCAGAAATACGGCTTCACCGATGCCCGGCCGATCCTCGAGCGGGCCTCCGCCCGGGAGACCGCGGCGCGCGTGGCTCTGGGTGAGGTGGCGGCACGGCTGCTGGCCCAGGCGTATGGGGTGCGCCTGGTCAGCCATACGGTCGCCATCGGCTCCGCGCAGGTCGGCAGCGATGCCGCGCTTCCGCTGCCACAGGATGTCGCAGCCCTCGATGCCGATCCGGTGCGGGCCCTGGACTCCGAGGCGTCGGCAGCGATGGTCGCCGAGGTGGAGGCCGCCAAGCGCGAGGGTGACACACTCGGCGGGATCGTCGAGGTCATTGCGTATGACGTGCCGCCCGGCTTGGGCTCACATGTGCACTGGGACCGGCGCCTGGATGCCCGCCTGGCGGGGGCGCTCATGAGCGTGCAGGCCATCAAGGGAGTCGAGGTCGGTGATGGCTTCGCCACCACCCGGCGACGGGGGTCGCGAGCACACGACGAAATGGAGCGCGACGCCGAGGGAGTGATTCGGCGTCGCACCGCGCGTGCCGGAGGCATCGAAGGCGGGATGTCGAGCGGGGGAATGATCCGGGTGCGGGCGGGGATGAAGCCGATCTCCACCGTGCCTCGGGCCCTGGACACCGTGGACGTGCTCGATGCGGGGGCGCCGGCCAAGGCGATTCACCAGCGCTCCGACGTGTGCGCCGTGCCCGCCGCGGGCGTGGTTGCTGAGGCGATGGTGGCCCTCGTGCTGGCGCAGGCCTGCCTGGAGAAATTCGGCGGCGATTCGGTGGCCGAGACCCGTCGCAACTGCGAGGCCTTTCTCGCGGCCGTTCCGACGGATATGCGCTCATGGTGAGCCCCGTGGTCGTTCTTATCGGCCCGCCCGGTGCCGGGAAGTCCAGCGTGGGCGCGGCCGTCGCTGCCCGGCTCGGGGTGCCCTTCGCCGACTGCGACGCCCAGATCGAGGAGCGTGAGGGCCGCAGCATTTCCGACATCTTCATCGACTCCGGCGAGCCGTACTTCCGCGAGGTGGAGCGGGCGGTGACGGGCCAGGCCCTGGGCGAGCACGCCGGTGTGCTGGCCCTGGGCGGGGGCGCACCCATGGACCCGCAGGTGCAGGAGGCGCTCGCCGGCCACCGGGTGATCTTCCTCGATGTCGGCATCGCCGACGCCGCCAAACGGGTCGGCTTCGACACCTCCCGACCCCTCCTGGCCGTCAACCCGCGGTCCACCTGGGTGGCGCTGATGAACGCCCGACGCCCCACCTATGAGCGCCTCGCCGGGCACCGGGTCGAGACCGCCGGGCGCACCGTGCCGGAGATTGCCGCCGAGATCGTCACCCTGCTGGACGCCACGTGAGCGAGCTGGCCCGGGTGCCGGTCGGCACGGCATACGACGTCGTCATCGGCAGCGACCTGCTGTCCACCGTGGCCCGGCTGGTGCCTCCGGCCGCCGAACGGGCCCTGATCGTGCACACCGGGCGACTGCCCGAAGTGATCGCGCCGCTGCGAAAGGCGTTGGCGGCCAGCGGAGTTCGGGTTGTCGATGGGCTTGTGCCGGACGCGGAGGCCGCCAAGACCATCGACATTGCGGCCGGGTTGTGGTCGCTCCTGGGCCGGGAGTCCTTCACGCGCACCGACGTTGTCGTCGCGGTCGGTGGGGGGACGGTCACCGATCTTGCAGGGTTCGTCGCGGCCTCCTGGCTGCGCGGGGTCGGGTTCATCAACATCCCGACGACGGTCCTGGCCATGGTGGACGCGGCGGTCGGGGGAAAGACTGGCATCAACACCGCCGAGGGCAAGAACCTCGTCGGCGCCTTCTATGAGCCGCTGGGCGTGCTCTGCGATATCGACGTGCTGCAGACACTGCCCGAAGTCGACTTCGCCGCGGGGATGGCCGAGGTCATCAAGGCCGGATTCATCGCCGACCCCCGGATCCTGGAACTCGTGCACGAGGATCCCGGCTCGGCCCGGCGCGTCGGTCCGGCCACCGTCGAACTCATCGAGCGCGCCATTGCCCTCAAGGCCGCAGTGGTCACTGCCGACCTGCGCGAGGCGGGGCTGCGCGAGATTCTCAACTACGGACATACCCTCGGGCACGCCATCGAGCAGCACACGGCATACACCATGCGGCACGGGGAGGCGGTGGCCGTGGGCATGGTGTTCGCCGCCGAACTGGCGCACCGCGCGGGGCTGATCGATGCTGCGCTGCGCGATCGGCACCGAGAGGTGCTGACGCGGGTGGGGCTGCCGACGACCTATGCCGGGGCCTGCTTCGATGACCTGCTCGTGACGATGGGGCGCGACAAGAAGACGCGTGGCTCGATGCTGCGCTTCGTGGTCTTGCAGGATCTGGCGCAACCCACCCGGCTTGCCGGCCCCGACGAGGCCCTGCTGCGCTCCGCCTACGCGGCCTTGGCCTAGGCAGTCACCCGCGCAGCAGTTCGCTGAGCGTTACCGGGCGCAACCCCTGGGCCCGCACGGCCGCGATCAGGCCCGGCACCGCCGCCACCGTGCTCGTGCGATCGAACTGCTGCGGATTCGGTCCATCGAGATGCCCGCCGTCGTGGCACAAGATGATCGAGCCGGGGCGCGTGTTCCCGGCCACGGTGGCCACGGCCGTCTCTACGGGCAGCCCCAGGTAGCGGTCGAATGAATCGCTCCAAAAGATGCTGCGCAGCCTGCTGGCCGCGGCCTGCTCGGCGACGGCGCGACTGGTCCAACCCCGCGGGGGGCGCAGATAGGCGGCCGATGCGTAGCCGTCAATGGTGGCTTGAGCCTGCGAGATCTGTTGCTGGACAACGGCTCTGGGTTGCGTGTCGAGCCAGATGTGATCCTGCGTGTGATTGGCTAGCTCGTGGCCCTCCGCGACGATCCGGGACACGAGCTTCGGGTATTTCTCGGCGTTGCGCCCGATCACAAAGAAGGTCGCTCGGACCTCCTGTGCGCCCAAGGCATCCAAGATGTCCCCCGTATAACGCGGGTCCGGACCGTCGTCGAAGGTCAGGGCCATCAGGGGCCCGCCGGGCGCGGCCTGACTGATGGCGTCCGGGTCCATCCGCGCGCGCCCCTCGGGGGTCTTTGTATGCAGGGGTCCCGCCCCGGTGGCCCAGGCCAGGGCGCTGCCCGTCAGCAGACAGGACGAGGCCCCGAGCAGCAGTGCTCGGCGGGGGACTCCCGGCCCGACGGCTGCCCGGGCAGCACGCTCGCGCGTCAGCACCTGGCAGCCCCCTTTCGTCCAGCGCCGCCCGGCGCTCCCCGTCAACCTTCTGCACCGCCAGCGAGCATGCTGGGGACTCACAGCATACCGAGTATGCCGGGCTGCTGGGCGCCAGGGGTGCGTTGGCGCGGAGTGGGGATGTCAGCTCTGTTTTGGCGTTGTGCTCGAGGCCCGTCTTGCCGGGGTGCGTTTCGCCGCTGCTGGTTTTGCGGCCGCTTGTTTCGCCGCTGCTGGCTTTGCGGCCGGGGTGCGTTTGGCTGGTGGCTTCTTCGGCGGCTCCGGCGTGGCCACGTCCGCCGGCCCGGCCAAGCCCAGCGCCGACTCCAACTCGGCCAGGGCATCGCCGGTGTATACGGCGAGACGCTGCAGGTGCGGGAGGGCGTCCCGGTCGCCGATGAACCCGAAGTTCAGGGTCCCGGCATACGACTGGCAGGTGATGTTCAGGGCCATGCCGTGGATCGGTATGGACAAGGGATAGTTCGCCTCGAGGCGGGCGCCCCGGAAGTACAGCGGGTGCCGCGGGCCCGGCACATTGGAGACACACAGGTTGAAGGTGAAGGGCATCGGGGTCTTCATCCCCGTCATGGCGGCGAACACCTGGGTCGCCGCCGGCGCCATGAGCATGGCGCTGTAGGCCAGGATCGACTCCATGGGCAGGTTGGTCAGTTGCCCCTTGGCCTTGCGCGTCGAGCGACTGATGACGTGGAGGCGCTCGATCGGGTCCGCCACGTCGGTGCCCAGCGTCGCCAGGATCGCACCGACCGCATTGCCGCCCCCTGCATCGCCCTTAGGGCGCACATTCACCGGCAGGAAGGCGATCAGTGATTTGTCGCCGATCTGGTTCGACTCGCTCAGGAAGCGGCGCAAGCCGCCGCCGCAGATGGCCAGGACCACGTCGTTGAGGGTGGCCCCGGCCGCCTTGCCGACCGCGGCGAGGCGCGCCACCTCATACTGCTGGGTGGCGAAGCGACGATTGCGCCCGATGCGCGCGTTGAGCACCGAATGCGGGGCCTCATAGGAGGAGACCAGGTGCTTGAGGTCCCCGTCGCGGCGCAGTTGAAGTTTGACGAGGGAGGCGGCGAGTTCGGGCACCGACTTGGTGAGGGACACGGCCCGGCCCAGCACGGCGCCGATGTCGGCCAGCGGCGAGGAGGCGGCCTTGGGAGGCGCCGGTTCGGTCCGCCGGCGCGGCGGGAGCGAGAAGAAGAGCACCTCCTCGCGGCTGTCGGGGTTCTCCGACATCGAACGCACCAACAACTGCATGGCGCTATAGCCGTCGACCAGGGCGTGATGGAATTTGACGTAGAGAGCGAAGCGGTTGCCGGCGAGCCCCTCGATGAGGTGCAACTCCCACGGTGGGCGGGTGAGGTCCAGCGGGTGCGAGTGCAACCGGGAGACGAGGATGCCCAACTCCCGCTCGTCGCCGGGGTGCGGCAGTGCCGAGCGCCGCACGTGATACTCGATGTCGAAGTCCGGGTCCACGATCCACTGGTGCGCGGGGTTGAGCAGGAAGCCCGGCGTCTTGAGCTTGAGATTCCACGGCGCATAGACCGGGGCCGTGGTCTTGATCTCCTGCATCAGGTGGCGCAGGAAGTCCGCAGGAGCGTCCGGTGCCATGGCGAAGGGCAGCAAGCCGCCCACATGCATCATGGTCTGGGGGGTCTCGCCATAGAGGAACATGGCATCCATCGGCGTCAAGCGCTTGCCCGTCATAGGGGGATTCTTGCGGATTCGGGCCGCCCGTGGGTGCCGCGATATCATGGCGGCCGATCCGCACCCATCTCAGCCGGCTGGCGCGCGCCCGCGTGCGCTCGGCCGAAACTCGACGAAAGCAAGTGACTCGTGGCAACGACCAACGACCTCAAGAACGGCATCGTGCTCAATATCGACGGGCAGCTGTGGACCGTGGTCGAATTCCAGCACGTCAAGCCGGGCAAGGGTCCGGCCTTCGTGCGGACCAAGCTCAAGAACGTCATGTCCGGCAAGGTCGTCGACAAGACCTTCAATGCGGGCGTCAAGGTCGAGACCGCGAATGTCGACAAGCGCACCATGCAGTACCTCTACAACGATGGCACCGACTTCGTTTTCATGGACCCGGACACCTATGACCAGATCACGGTGAGCCCGGCGACCGTGGGTGACGCCGCCAAGTACATGCTCGAGAACCAGGACGCGATCGTGGCGCGCAACGAGGGCGTCGTCTTGTATATCGAGTTGCCGGCATCGGTTGTCCTCGAGATCACCTACACCGAGCCGGGTCTGCAGGGCGACCGCTCGACCGGCGGGACCAAGCCGGCGACGCTGGAGACCGGAGCCGAGATCCAGGTCCCGCTCTTCCTGGAGACGGGGACCCGCGTCAAGGTCGACACGCGCGACGGCTCATACCTCGGGCGCGTCAACTGATGACCGCGCGCGGGTTCTGAGCACGGATGTCGGCTCGAACCAAGGCTCGCAAGCGCGCCCTCGACCTGCTCTTCGAGGCCGAGGCCCGGGGCGTCAATGTCGCCGATCTGCTGAGCGAACGGCTGGCGCGGCCGGTCACCGAGGCCCCGCTCAACCCCTATACCGCCACCCTGGTCAGCGGTGTCGTCGCCCACTGGCGCGATATCAACGAGTTGCTCGACACCTATAGCCAGGGTTGGCCCGTGGCGCGGATGCCGGCCGTGGACCGGGCGATCCTGCGGATCGGGGCCTTCGAGGTCCTGTATGCCGTCGACCTGCCCGAGGCGGTGGCCATCAGCGAGGCCGTGGCCCTCGCTACTGCGCTATCGACCGACGACTCACCGAAGTTCGTCAATGGGCTCCTGGGGCGGTTGGCGCAGGTCAAGCCCACCCTGGCGTAGACGCGCCGGAGTCCGGATGCGATTGAGCTGCACCGCCATTCGGTATGCCGATGCGGCCGACCTCCCGCTGATCGAGGCGCTCGAGGTAGCGGCCGACGAGCGTTTCGTTGCGGTCTCGGAGCAGGCAGGCATCGATCCGGCGCTCTTTCCCGGCATCGGGGCCAGCGTCGCGGAGCGGGTTGCCGCGCCCGGATTCCTGCTCGTCGCGGGGCAGCCCGCTCTCGGATTCGCCCACGTCGTGGAAATCGACGGGCACCTGCTCCTGGAGCAACTCTCGGTGACGCCGGCCGCTGGTGGCCTCGGGCTCGGTGCGGCCCTGGTCCGCGCGGCGCTGGGCGTGGCGCTGGACCGCGGCCACGAGACCGTATACCTGCGAACCTTCGCTGACGTGGCGTGGAATGGGCCGTTCTATCGCCGCCTTGGCTTTGCCGAGGTGCCGGATCCGCCGTGGGCGGCCTCTCTGGTGGCTGCCGAACAGGGCGCGCGGCTGGCGCGCTGGGGCCGGCGCATCACCATGGCCGCGGCGCCCGTCGACGAGCCACGGCCGGCGCCGGCGGTCAGCGTCATACCCCTGCGTGAGGGCCCAGAGGGCCTGGAGACCTTCGTCCAACACCGCGTGGCCACCATGGACTTCGCGGCCGGGGCCGTGGTCTTTCCCGGTGGTCGCGTGGATCCGCTCGATCGCGCGGGCCTGCTTGCAGTCCCCGACGAGGTCCTTGATCGGCACGCAGAGCGTTGGGCGGCAACGAATTTCCGATCCCTCGGAGCGAGTGCGCGGGGCGCGGCACGCACCATCCTGGCTGCTGGGGTGCGCGAGGTCCGCGAGGAGGCGGCGGCCGAAATCGACCCGGCCGAACTCCTGCCCTGGGACAACTGGGTGACGCCGATCGGCAGCGCGCGGCGCTTCGATGTCTATTTCGTCCTGGCCCCGGTGAGCGCGCGCGCGGCGGGGGCGTGGCGTCATACGACGACCGAGGCGCACGACTCGCATTGGATCACCGTCGCGAGCTTGGCGCAGCGCGCCGAGCGCCGTGACCTCCTTTTGCTGCCGCCAACCCGCGCGATCGTTGACGAACTGGCTGCCCTGAGCGTCTTGTCGCAGGTGCTGGCCCTGGCTCCGCGGATCCGCGCCACCCGCCACGACATCGACGTGCGCCGACCCCGCGGCGGGACGCGCTGACAGGGGGCAACAGTCAACTCAGCAGAGGTTGCGCTCACATCCACATGATGCAACTTGTGGTTCTGATCGCAGGTGCTGCTAGCAGAGGTTAGGTCGGGGGGACGGAGCGCGGGTGGGATCGCGCAAAGCCGCAACGGCCGTCGGGAGCGGGGCTACCGTGGAATGGTGCGCTACCGGTCGTGGGCAACCGATGGGGTGACGGTGTCTGCCGTCGCCGGCGTCAACACGGTCTCTTTCGGCCTGCGGGTGAGCGCCCGGGCGCGGCGCGGGCTCCTCGGCTTCGCCGTTCAGCGGCGCGCGCCGGGCGGTCGCTTCCGCTATGTAACGGGCTTCAAGGTCTTTCGCTCGATCGTCCCGGATCCGGCTCCGGGAGAGCGCTATTCGACGCGCCGACAGCCCATTCAATCACTCGTGTGGGATGACTTCACCCTCCAGCCCGACACCGCCTACACCTACCGGTTCATCCCCATGCGCGGCAACGCCACGCACCCGGAGTATGGCCGGCCGGTCGAGATCGAGGTGCGCAGCGAACCACTCGCGGGCGCGCGGCATACGATCGCCTTCAACCGAGGGGTGGCCTCCAGCCAGGCGTATGCCGCCCGCTTCGCAGACCTGGCGCCGGACAAGCAGCCGACCGCCGCCAAGCGACAGTTGGCGCTGGACTGGCTCAGTCGCGACCTCGACGAGACTCTCATCGCCTTCATCCGCGAGGCGGGTCCGGGCGATGCCCTGCACGGGGCGTTCTATGAATTTCGTTATGCGCCAGTCCTGGTCGAGCTCAAGGCCGCCGTCGACCGCGGGGTCGACGTCCGCTTGGTCATCGACCTGAAGGTCAACGAGCATTGGGCGAAGGAGAAGCAGGCCGACGGTTCGATCGTCCGCGTCCTGGTGCCTAGCAACCCGCGCGCGGCCAATCTCGTAGCCATCGCCGCGGCGGGTCTGCCCGACACCGCGATCATCCCCAGGACCGCCCGGCGCAGCGACCTCCAGCACAACAAGTTCCTCATCCTGCGGTCGGCGGCCCAGGGATTGCGGCCGGTGGCGGTGTGGACCGGGTCGACAAATCTCACGGTCGGAGGCGTCCACGGGCAGTCCAACCTAGGACACCTGGTCCGCGACATCGGCGTTGCGAATTCGTTCGCCGACTATTGGGATCTGCTCGCCGCCGATCCGGGGGCGCGGGCGGGGGAGTCCCGCACGGACGCCCGCCGACGCAATGTGGCATTCATCGATGCGGTCGACGCCCTGGCTTCGGTCCCGGTGGCGCGGGCCGACATACCCCATGGGGTCACGACCATCTTTAGTCCCAGGAGCAGCGAGGCCGCCCTCAGCCTGTATGCCGAATTGCTGGCGCACCCGGCGCAACTCGCCTGCGCGACCTTCGCCTTCGGCATCGCCAAACAGCTCGAAGACGTTCTCGTGCAGGGTGATCAGAACTCGCCCTTGCGCTTCTTCCTTCTGGAGAAGCGGCGGGCACCGCGTCGCGGGACGCCGACGGTCGAACTCGACTCCCGACGAAATATCTACCAGGCATGGGGGAGTGAACTCGAGACGACCCTGGGTCAGTGGGTGGCCGAAACGACCACCCGGGCGCTGCGCCTGAACACGCATGTCGCCTTCATCCACAACAAGTTCCTGCTCAGCGACCCGCTCGGGCTGGATCCGGTCGTCGTGAGCGGATCGGCCAACTTCTCTCGGGCCTCCAGCGTGGCCAACGACGAAAATATGCTCGTCATCCGCGGAGACCGGCGCGTGGCCGACATCTATTTCACCGAGTTCAACCGGCTGTTCTTCCACTACTACTTCCGCTCCGTCCTCGAACGTCTCGGCGAAGCGGACCGAGTCGGGGCGCGCGGGGCACCGAGCGCCAGCTCTCTCGATCTCGTCGAAGACGACTCGTGGCTGGCGAAGTATGCGCCCGGCACCCTGCGCAGCAAGCGCGCCGACCTTTTCGTGCGGATGCGGGGAACTGTGCGCAGCGGGCCACGTCCGGAGGCGTGAGCGCCACCCGACCAGCATCGAGCGACCCGCCACCCTGCGCGCGGCCCGCGAGCGGCGTAGGTTCAAGGGCTATGGGAGGACTCACCAAGACACCCCGCGCATCTGCCGCCCCACGAACGACACGGGGGCGGTTGCTGCTTGCCGTTGCGGTGGCCGGGCTGACGCTGGCCAGCTCACCGACGCTCGCAGCGGCCCCCGCAGCCCCGACGGTGATGATGCCCACGGGCGGCGGGTACGAGGTCGAGACCCTCGACGCCTTCGGCAAGGCGGCGGTCGACCGGGCCACGGACGCGACCGTCGACCTGGTAGTGGTGCCGTCTGCCTATGGCGACGACCTGCCCAGCCGAGCCGAAAACATCGCGCTGGCGCGCGAGCGGACAGCGGAGATCGCCGCCGCCTGCACTGCCGTGGTGACGCCGGGCAAGCGCTGCGTCGGGAGACTCGCGATCCTGCTCAACCGGCAGGACGCGCTGCGCGCGGCGAATTCTGCCGCCTTGCGCGACGCCAGCCTCGATGGGATCTATGTGCTCGGTGGTGACCAAGGAATCGCGATGAAGGTCCTGGCGAACTCACCGGCAGAGGAGGCGATGGCCGCGGCCGTGCGCGCTGGTGTGGTACTGGCCGGCACCAGTGCTGGAGCGGCGGTCGAGTCGAGATCGATGATCAATGGTTATCGCGGCGACTTCGGTCCGGCGCAAGGCTTGCGCCGGGGCAGCACACTGATGTGGTGGGGCGACGGTGACGACCCCCAACGCGGGCTGGTCTTCGGCTCGCAGCGCGCCATCTACGACCAACACTTCTACCAACGCGGCCGCTTCGGCCGGTCCCTGTCGACGATCGCGGCGGCGGATGAGCGCCTCGGAGGCAAGAGTCCCGTCGGCGTCGGTGTTGACTACGCGACCGGTGTGGTCAATTACGCCGATCGGCAGCTGACTCAGGTCTTCGGTCAGAGCGGAGTCGGCATTATCGACTTCGAGTCGCTCGGCGCCACCCATCGATGGGTCGGCACCGAGCAGTGGCTGTCCGCTCGCCGGGTCAAGGTCAACCTGCTGACCGAGAACACGTCATACGACCTGCGCACCCGAGTGCTCACGCGCGGGGGAGACGTTGTGGGCCAGGTGAGCGGGCGCTCATGGAGCGCACCGACCGCGGCGGCTGGGGGCGTGCTCTATCTCGGTGGGGGCGTGCTCGGCGGGAACAAGGTCATCAACGCGTTCATTGCCGATGCTTCCGACACTGGAGCGGAGAACTCCCGGGTGTTGGTGCTTGCGGCGGACACCAGGGGCACTGCCACGGCGTATGCGGACAAGGTCAAGCAGGCTGGCTGGCGCGGGCATCTCGACATCGCCACCTTCGGGCGCGGCAACTGGGCCGACATCGACCCGGCTCGCTACGCGGCGGTGTTGCTCGTCGCGGTGTCACCGACGCAGTCAGCCCGGGCCTTCGCGGACAGTCGCTTCCAGTCGCTGGTGCGCAAGTCCCTGGACCAAACGCCGGCGGTCTTCGCCGATGGCCCGGCTGCGGCCTACCTCGGCGCGCGGTGGTCGCCGCAGTCGCGACCGAATGGCGATGACTACGAAGACAAGGCCGTGGCCGCGTTCCGGGTTGACGAGGCCTCCTGGCGGCCCGGAATCGGCGCAGTCAACGCAACCATCGTTCCCGCGATCAACACCGACTACCAATGGGGTCGGGTCTTCAACGCGGTCGCGGTGGCGCCGGGTCAGCTGGCACTCGGGGTGAGCGCCGGGTCAGCGGTCCGTTTCGGAGCTGGTGCCCCGCGCGTCGTCGACGGGTCCGTGGTGGTCATCGACGGGCGAGACGCGGTGACCTGGGCTGCCGCCAATGGCACCTTGGGCGCCGCCGGGCTGGTCTTGGATACCTTTGGTCCGGGGGAAACCCTGCGTCGTTGACCCTGTCAGCGTTTGCCCGAGAATGCCCAGGCCGAGACGGTCGCCGTGTCCTCGACGCCGAAGAATGGCTCGTTCAGCGAGAAGCGGTCCGTCGTGAAATCCGTGTCGCCGTCGTCCGACGTGCCGAGCACCCAGTCCGGGCCGGTGTTGTACATCCGCCAGTAGCCGCGGCCACCGGCGTCCATGAGCGAGACCACGGAGTTGGAGTTGTCCGTGTGGAAGTTGCCGATGTAGTGGCCCACCTCATGGGACACCACATTGCCGATGGCGCGACCGACCAGTGCCACGCGGTTGCCGACGCCCGGTCGCAGGTAGTAGTTGACCGAACTCACCGCGCGGTCGTTGCCGGCGACCTTCTCGCTCATCACGTCCAGCAGCACCAAGGCGCTGTCCTCGCGGCCGTAATTGCCCGGGTCGATCGCGCTAGCGATGCCGATCGTGGGGATACCCGACTCCGCAATGGTGCCGCCGACCACCACGCGGGACACATTCGCCGCGCCAAAAGTGTCCGGATCGGTCAGGCCATTGACCACGCGCACTGCCAGGTTCGGGATGCCCTGGTCCCGCAAGTCCGCCCGCAGATTTTCGGTGGCGGTCTGGGTGATCTGGCGGGCCAGGGCGGGCAGATCGGCGCTGGTCAAGCCCCACCGCGCCAGAAAGGCCTTCAGCGGTGACAGGGTCGCCACCCCGGGTGGCCCCGCGAAGTCGGCGGGATTGACCGTGGCTCCGTCGAAGTCCAGCACGATGGTCTGGGGCGCGGTGGTGCGTTCGCCCCCCGGTCGGTAGACCTCGATCTCGTTGCGGTACGTACCGATTCCGCGCTCGACGATCACGCCGTACCAGCCGTCCCGCTCGGCGACATAGGCCGTGGCTGCATTCCCGCCGCCCGGGAGCGGGGAGTTTGCCGGATAGAAGAAGGTCGCGTCGAACTCGCTGGTTGCCGTGACGACGGTGGAGTCCCAACTCTGCACCGTGACCCGCGACGCCTGGCCGGACACCGAGGTCCCCACGACATCGCCCCGCCGCAGCTTGACGAGTACGGCGTCTCGATCCGTGCGATACGAGCCCATCTCGACGGTATACGTGCCCTTGGGGCCGGCTCCAACGCCCGAGGACGAGTCGTTGAAGTCGGTCTGCCACCCGCCGAAGTCGCTCACCATCACATAGAAGGCACCGCCGGTCGTGCTGCGGAACTGGATGCTTCGGTCCGGGATGCTTCCGTCGACCGAGTTCCAGGCCACGTCGACGATGGTCCCGCTCGAGTCCACTAGCAGCGCAACGGTGTCGACGCTGGACGTGGGCAGGGCGACCGAGAGGCTCTCGCCGGGAGCCGCCCGCACGGCATACCAATCGAAGTCGCCCGAGGTCGATCCGTAGGGTCCGTCACCCACCTTTCCGCTGACCCGCACCCGGTCGTTCCCGTCGATTCCCGTGGGCGCGGCCTTGGGGATCGAGCCATTGTCCTCCCGGGCGCTCGGGAGGGTCCGGATGCCGGGCCGCTGGTCGGACAGGGTCCCGGTCACGCGCATCCGATTGTGCAGGCCGGAGCCGAGGCCGAAGGCCGCGATCCGTTCGGCCCGCCAGGTGGTGTCGTTGTCGCCGACGGCGGTGGCTGGCTCCTTCTCCGCGTATGTCAGTACGGCCCGCTCCGCGCTGCCCGACCAGCGATCCTTCGCCTCCTGTCGCTGCGTGGAGCGAGCCCGCTGCGCGGAGAGGGCCTGGACGCGCTGGGTCCAGGCGGCGAAGTCTGTGGTGCGGACGTCCGGAAGGTAGGAGATGAAGGGGTTCGCCCCGCGCGCGCCCGACCCCAAGGGCGCCACCTGGAGCCCGGCGCCAAGCCGTCCAGCGGCCGCCGTGGACAGGCCCTCGCGGGCCGCTGCGTCCGTCGGGCCGCTTGCCGCGGCCACGGGCACCGCAAGCGCCAGGCCGGTGATCGTGACCGATATGCCCATCGTCAATGCGCGCACGTGCATCATCCTTCCCCTGCGGATGCCCCTGCGGAATCCGCCCCAACTGGCACCCTACGGGCCGAAACCCCCGACCGCTAGGGCTGCGGCCGTCCGCGGCCAGGGGGGGGTACGTAGGGTGGACCGGTGTGCGCGGGCCGAGGCTCGGCAGGTTAGAGTGCGGCGTCCGCATCCTTTAACGCTGTCCCGTGAGGCAGGCAAGGAGGCGCAAGCCTTGGCGCGCCCAGCACGTAGTGGCCCCCCGGCCGGGTCCCCGATCGACCCATTGGGTCGAACCGTTCTTTCCAGCAACGAGATTGCCCGTTGCCTGCGACGCATCGCCCACGAGCTTCTCGAGCACAACAAGGGAGCCAGCGACCTGGTGCTCTTGGGCATCCCGACCCGTGGCGTTGAACTCGCGCATCGCTTGTCGGCGATCCTCGCCGAGGTCGAGGGGTGTGAACCGATCCCGGTCGGTGCGCTCGACATCACCATGCACCGCGACGACCTGCGCCATCAGCCCACCCGGGCCCCGATGCGCACGGTCATCCCGGATTGCGGTGTCGACGACATGATCGTCGTCCTGGTTGACGATGTGCTCTATTCCGGCCGCACGATCCGGGCCGCTCTGGATGCCGTGGCCGATCTCGGACGCCCCCGTGCCGTTCGGTTGGCCGTCCTGGTCGATCGCGGACACCGAGAACTGCCGATCCGCGCCGATCATGTGGGCAAGAACCTGCCGACCTCGCACAGCGAGATGGTGCAAGTGCGGCTGCGCGGGGCTGACGGCATCGAGGACGTCGTTCGCATCGCGCCGGGAGATGTGTGATGGCACGGCACCTGATCAGCAGCGCGGACCTGAGCCGCTCGGACGTCGAAGCAATCCTGGACACCGCCGCGTCGATGCACGACGTGCAACGCCGCGAGGTCAAGAAGCTGCCGACCCTGCGCGGGCGCACGATCATCAACTTCTTCTTCGAGGACTCCACCCGGACTCGCTCTAGCTTCGAGATAGCGGGCAAGTGGATGTCTGCCGACACCATCAACTTGTCGGCGAAGGGATCATCCACCTCCAAGGGTGAGTCCTTGCGCGACACCGTCCAGACCATCAACGCGATGGCCGTAGATGCCTTGGTCATCCGGCACAACCAGTCGGGGGCCTGCCATCAGATCGCCGGCTGGGTGGACGCCAGCGTGATCAACGCCGGGGACGGCACCCACGAGCACCCGACCCAGGCCCTCTTGGACGCCTACACGCTGCAGGCCCGCCTCGGCGCCCTCGACGGGAGGCATGTGGTCATCGTCGGCGACCTGACACACTCCCGGGTCTTTCGCAGCAATGCGATCACCCTGCGGACCCTCGGAGCCCGTGTCACGGTGGTCGCCCCGCCCACGCTGATGCCGGCCGGAATTGCGTCCTGGGCGCAGCGCGATGGCTTCTCCTGGTCCTGGGACCTGGATGAGGTGCTCGCCACCGGGGACGCCCCGGACGCAGTCATGATGCTGCGGGTCCAACGCGAGCGGATGAGCGGCGGCTACTTCCCCACCGCCCGCGAGTACACGGTGGGGTATGGGCTGACCCGCACGCGCCTGGAGGGGCTGCTGCATCGCAACCCGGACGCCCTGATCCTGCACCCGGGACCCATGAACCGTGGCTTGGAGATCAGCCCGGATGCCGCCGATGCGCCCGCCTCGCTCATCCTTGATCAGGTCTCGGGTGGGCTCGCCGTCCGGATGGCCGTGCTTTATCACCTCCTCGCCGGCGAGGGGAGCGCGGCATGAGTGACCTTCTCATCGTCGGGGCCGCGCTCTGGTCCGATCCCGACGCGCACGCACGAGTCGCACATCGCCCGGGCGAGCGGGCGGACGTCCTCATTCGGGACGGGGTGATCGCCGAGATCGGAAACCTGTCGGCTCCCGCGGGCGTCCCGCGACTCGACGCCGACGGACTGGCGCTGCTCCCGGGACTGGTCGACCTGCATACGCACCTGCGGGAACCGGGGCGCGAGGATGCGGAGACGATCGCCTCCGGCTCGGCGGCCGCCGCGGCCGGCGGTTTCACGGCGATCCTGGCCATGGCCAACACCGATCCGGTGACGGACACGGCCGAGGCTGCGGAACGCGTGCATGATCGCGGCCGCGAGGTCGGCTTGGCGGACGTGGTCCCGGTCGGTGCCGTGACCAAGGGGCTTGCGGGATCGGAACTCGCGGAACTGGCGCTCATGGCGCGCTCGCGGGCCAGAGTGCGCGTCTTCTCCGACGATGGCCGGTGCGTTCAAGACGCCAGGGTCATGCGTCGCGCTCTGGAATACATCAAGCCGTTCGGCGGGATCATCTCCCAGCACGCGCAAGACGGCGCGCTCGCCGGTGCCGCCGCGTGCTGTCACGAAGGCGAGATCTCGGGTCGACTCGGACTCCCCGGGTGGCCCGGGGCTGCCGAATCGGTCATCGTGGCGCGAGACGTCCAACTCGCCCGGCATACCGGCTCCCGCGTCCACATCGCCCACGTGTCCACCGCCGAATCGGTGGAAATCATCCGGTGGGCCAAGGATCAGGGGATCGCCGTGACCGCCGAGGTCACCCCCCACCATCTCGCACTAGGGACCGAATTGGTCTCCGGCTACGACCCGACCTTCAAGGTCAACCCCCCGCTGCGCCCGAGTCAGGACCAGGAGGCACTACGAGCCGCGCTCGCCGACGGCACCATTGACGCCGTGGCGACCGATCATGCACCCCACGCACGGCAGGACAAGGAGCATGCCTTCGAGGCCGCGGCCTTCGGCATGCTGGGGCTCGAGACCGCCTTCTGCGTTGTCCATGACCTCATGGTGCGCAGTGGCCGGATGACGATGCTCGATCTGAGTCGGCGGATGTCGCGCAATCCCGCGCGCATCGCGGCGCTGCCCGGTCATGGCCAGGACATCGCTGTCGGGCACCCGGCCAACCTCGTCGTGGTGGCCCCGGATCGCCGGGTCACGGTCGATGCCGCCACGTCGAACTCGCTGTCCCACAACAATCCCTGGCATGGGATGAGCTTCACCGGGGCGGTGCACGCCACCATCCTGCGCGGCCGCGTCACCGCCATCGAGGGAAAGGCACATCGGCAATGAACGCCCACACCGCACGCTCGGGGTCGGCGGTCCTGGTCCTGGAGGATGGCCGTCGCTTCGCCGGTCACGCTTTCGGTGCTCGCGGGACCACCCTCGGAGAGGCGGTATTCAACACCGGGATGACCGGATACCAGGAAACGCTCACCGACCCCAGCTACCACCGGCAGGTCGTCGTCATGACGGCGCCGCACATCGGCAACACGGGCTGGAACGACCAGGACGATGAGTCCACGCGCATCTGGGTCGCCGGTTTCGTCGTCCGTGATCCCGCATTGCGACCGTCGAACTGGCGTGCCAACCGCTCCCTGGACCAAGAACTCGCCAGCCAAGGCATCGTGGGGATCAGCGGTGTCGACACCCGGGCGCTCACCCGCCATCTGCGCGAGCGCGGAGCGATGCGCGTCGGCATCTTCAGCGGCGAGCGCGTCGAGACCGACCCCGCTCGGCAACTCGCCCTCGTCAACGCTGCCGCTCCCATGGCCGGTGCCGCCCTCGCCCCGGACGTCAGCACCCCGCAGGCGTATGTCGTCCCGGCGCTCGGAGAGCGCCGCTACACCGTCGCCGCCCTCGACCTCGGGATCAAAGCGATGACCCCAGAGTTGCTGGCGCGCCGCGGGATCGAGGTCCACGTCCTGCCCGCGAGCGCGACCTTCCGAGACATCGAGGCGATCACCCCCGACGGGGTCTTCTTCTCCAACGGCCCCGGAGATCCGGCAACGGCCGACTCCGAGGTCGCCCTGCTGCGACAGGTGCTGGCCGCACGAATCCCGTTCTTCGGCATCTGCTTTGGCAACCAGTTGCTCGGGCGGGCACTCGGCTTCGGCACCTACAAGTTGCGCTACGGCCATCGGGGGATCAATCAGCCGGTCATGGACCTGAGCACGCGCAAGGTCGAGGTCACCGCCCACAATCACGGGTTCGCCGTCGATGCGCCCATCGGCGAGGTGATCGCGGCGCCGGCCGACCCGGCATACGGCCGTGTCCGCGTCTCCCACGTCTGCCTCAACGACGACGTCGTCGAGGGCCTCGAATGCCTTGACCTGCCGGCATTTTCGGTCCAATACCACCCCGAGGCGGCGGCCGGACCACACGATGCCAACTACCTCTTCGACCGCTTCGTCTCGCTCCTGGAAAGCAACCGCTGATGCCCCGCCGCACCGATATCACCAGCGTGCTCGTGATCGGCTCCGGGCCGATCGTCATCGGCCAGGCCTGCGAGTTCGACTACTCGGGAACCCAAGCCTGCCGCGTGCTCCGGGACGAAGGCATCAGGGTCATCCTGGTCAACTCGAACCCCGCGACCATCATGACCGACCCCGAATTTGCCGATGCCACCTATGTCGAGCCGATCACGCTGGACGTCATCGAAAAGATCATCGAGCGGGAGCGGCCCGACGCGATCCTCGCCACCCTCGGTGGCCAGACCGCCCTGAACGCGGCGATGGGCCTGCACGAGAAGGGGATCCTCGAGAAATACGACTGCCCCCTCATCGGCGCCAATGTCGAAGCCATTCAACTGGGCGAGGACCGGGAGAAGTTCAAGGGCGTTGTGGAACGCTGCGGCGCCGAGTCCGCACGCTCGATCCTCTGCCACACGATGGCCGAATGCCTTGAGGCCGCAACGGAACTCACCTATCCCGTCGTCGTGCGGCCGTCGTTCACCATGGGCGGGCTCGGCAGCGGCTTCGCGTATGACGAGCACGACCTGCGCCGGATCGCCGGCGCCGGTCTCCAGTACTCCCCGGTCACCGAAGTCCTCCTCGAGGAGTCGATCCTGGGCTGGAAGGAGTACGAACTCGAGGTCATGCGTGACCACGCCGACAACGTCGTGGTCGTGTGCTCCATCGAAAACTTCGACCCCATGGGGGTCCACACTGGGGACTCGATCACGGTCGCCCCGGCCCTGACGCTCACCGACCGCGAGTACCAACGACTGCGCGACATCGGCATCGCCATCATCCGCGAGGTGGGCGTCGACACCGGCGGCTGCAACATCCAGTTCGCAGTCAACCCCGCCGACGGACGCATCATCGTCATCGAGATGAACCCCCGCGTCTCGCGCTCCAGCGCCCTGGCATCCAAGGCCACCGGCTTCCCGATCGCCAAGATCGCCGCCAAAATGGCCATCGGCTACACGCTGGACGAAGTCAGCAACGACATCACGTCCGGGGGGCTGCGCCCCCCGGAGCCCCCCCACGGCACGGACCTCGCTGCGCTCGGGCTGCCCGTCTCACCCGAGAACCAAGCTCCCTCCGGTCGCGGCTCCGGGGAGGCGTGGTACTCGGCGGCCTTCGAGCCGACGCTGGACTACATCGTGGTGAAGGTGCCGCGCTTCGCGTTCGAGAAGTTCCCGTCCGCCGACCCGACGCTCACCACCACCATGAAGTCGGTGGGGGAGGCGATGGCGTTGGGGCGGTGCTTCACGGAGGCGCTGCAGAAGGCGCTGCGCTCGTTGGAGAAGTCCGGGTCGTCCTTTCACTGGGATGGTGCCCCGGTCGAGGGGGCCGAACTCGAGGCGCTCCTGGATGACATCGCCCGGCCGACCGACGGGCGGATCGTCGGGGTGCAACAGGCGTTGCGTGCGGGGGTGAGCGTGGAGCGGGTGCACGAGGCCACCAAGATCGACCCGTGGTTCCTCGACCAGATCGAACTCATCAACGAGATTGCCGGGCAGCTGCGTGAGGCGCCGCGCCTGGACCCCGACCTCTTGCGCTTGGCCAAGCGGCATGGCTTCTCGGACAAGCAGATTGCCGCGCTGCGGGAGATGACCGAGGATGTCGTTCGCGGCGTGCGTTTGGCACTGGACGTGCGCCCGGTCTACAAGACCGTCGACACCTGTGCCGCCGAATTCGCCGCGCGCACGCCCTACTACTACTCAGCATACGACGAGGAGAACGAGGTCGAGCCCCGCGAGCGGCCCGCCGTCATCATCCTCGGGTCCGGCCCGAACCGGATCGGCCAGGGGGTCGAGTTCGACTACTCCTGCGTTCACGCGAGCTTCGCCCTGCGCGCGGCGGGCTACGACACCGTGATGGTCAACTGCAACCCCGAGACCGTCTCCACCGACTACGACACCTCGAGCCGGCTCTACTTCGAGCCGCTCACCCTCGAAGACGTGCTCGGCGTCATCCACGCGGAGGAGCAGGCCGGGCCGGTCGCCGGCGTCATCGTCCAACTCGGCGGGCAGACCCCACTCGGGCTGGCCCAAAAGCTCAAGGACGAAGGGGTGCGGATCGTCGGCACCTCACCCGAGGCGATCCACCTGGCCGAGGACCGCGCCGCCTTCGGCCGGGTACTCGCGGCCGCCCACCTCCCAGCCCCCAAGCACGGGACGGCATACAGCGCCGATGAGGCGGTCGCCATCGCCGCCGACATCGGCTATCCGGTGCTCGTGCGGCCGTCCTATGTGCTCGGCGGTCGGGGCATGGAGATCGTGTATGACGATGCCACCCTGAGCGAGTACGTCACCCGCGCCGCCCTCGCCGCGCCCGAACACCCCATCCTGGTCGACCGGTTCCTCGACGATGCCATCGAGATCGACGTGGACGTCCTCTACGACGGAGTGGAGATGTTCATCGGCGGCATCATGGAGCACATCGAGGAAGCCGGTGTGCACTCTGGGGATTCGGCGTGCACCCTGCCCCCAGCGACCCTCGGCAAACAGGAACTCGAGCGGGTTCGCCGCTCGACGCGAGCGCTGGCCGAGGGCATCGGCGTGCGCGGGCTGATGAATGTGCAGTTCGCGCTTGCTGCTGACGTGCTCTACGTGCTGGAGGCGAATCCGCGGGCCTCGCGCACCGTCCCGTTCGTCGCCAAGGCCACCGGTGTCCCGCTGGCCAAGGCCGCGGCCCGGGTCATGCTGGGGGCGAGCATTGCCGACCTGCGGGCCGAAGGGCTCCTCCCGGCCCACGGCGACGGTGGCCAGCTCCCGGCGCACGCGCACCTATCGGTCAAGGAGGCGGTCTTGCCCTTCAAGCGCTTCCGGACCGTCGACGGGACGGCCGTGGACTCCCTTCTCGGACCGGAGATGCGCTCGACCGGTGAGGTCATGGGCATCGATCGCGACTTCGGGTCGGCCTTCGCCAAGAGCCAGCTCGGGGCGACGAGCGGGCTGCCCACCAGCGGTCGGATCTTCGTCTCGATGGCCAACCGCGACAAGCGGGCGATGATCTTCCCCGTGATGCGCCTGCGCGACCTCGGCTTCACGATCGTGGCAACGACCGGAACCGCGGACGTGCTGCGTCGCAACGGAATTGACACCGAGGTCGTGCGCAAGGTCAGCGAACGGGCGCCTGGCGAGGGGGGCAGCATCGTCGACCAGATCCTCGACGGCCGCATCGATATGGTCGTCAACACTCCCTCCGGACAAAACGCCCGGGAAGACGGCTACAAGATCCGACAAGCGACCACGTCCATGGACAAGCCCATCATCACCACGGTGCAGCAGCTAGGCGCGGCGGTGCAGGGGATCGAGTCGGCCCAAAAGGACGTCCTGCGGGTCAAATCGCTTCAGGAACACGCTCGCGACCTGCGGTTGTATGACGTCGGGCCCGGGGATGAGTGAGGTGCCGGCTCCGATCGCCCAGGTCAGCGCCACGGTGCTGGCCAACCGTCGAGTCGGTGCCTATCACCAGATCACCCTGGACGCAGCAGAGATCGCCGTGGCGGCTCGCCCCGGCCAATTCGTGGCCCTCGCGGTCGGCGGCAGCACCTCCAGCCTGCTGCTCCGTCGCTCGTTCTCAATCCACCGCACCCGCCCGGAGACCGACGGCTCCGTGGAGATCGTCGTCGCGGACGCCGGGCCTGGGACGCACTGGATCACCGCTCTCGCACCGCAGGCGCAGGTTGACATGCTGGGCCCGCTCGGTCGCGGATTCCCACTCCCCGCGAGCCCGGGGGCCGCGGTCCTGATCGGCGGCGGTTATGGATCGGCGCCAATGCTCTGGCTCGCGGATGTGCTGCGCGGCAACGGAATCGAGGTCCACCACATCCTTGGCGCGGCCACCGCCGACCGGCTGTTCGGGGTGGACCTCGTCGCGCCCGAGGACGGGCTCATCGTCACCACCGATGACGGCTCGCAGGGGCAGCGAGGTCGGGTGACCGACCCGCTGACCGAGCTGCTGCACCGCACCGGCGCCGCGACGATCTACGCCTGCGGGCCGATGCCGATGCTGGCTGCGGTCACCGGGGTGGCGCAGGCGCACGGCGCAACGGCGTACGTCGCTGTCGAGGAGGCCATGGCCTGCGGCATCGGAGTGTGTATGACGTGCGTCCTGCCGGTGCGCGGCGGCGACGGCATCACTCGGATGACCCGATCGTGCACCGACGGCCCCATCTTCGAGGGCGGCTCGGTGCGCTGGGAGGCGATCGCCAATGGCCGCGTCGCGGTGCCCAGCGACGCACTCGGTGCCCCGGCAGGCACCCGATGACCGGCGTGGACCTGACAGCGGACCTGGGGCGCGGCGTGCTGCTGCCCAATCCGGTGCTGACCGCCTCCGGGTGCGCCGCCAACGGCAAGGAGTTGCATCGGGTTCGCGATATCGCGGAGTTGGGCGCCTTCGTCACCAAGTCGGTCAAACGCGAGCCGCAGTCCGGCCGCGGCACGCCACGCATGGCCGAGACACCCAGCGGGATGCTCAATTCGATCGGCTTGCAGGGCCCGGGGATCGATGCCTTCGTGACGCACGATTTGCCGTGGCTGGCAGCCGTTGGGGCGCGGGCCGTCGTCTCGATCGCGGGCGCCAGCTCGCAGGAATTCGCCGAGGTCGCCCAAGCGCTGGTCCAGGCGCCGGATATTGCCGCCGTGGCGGCCATCGAGGTCAACATCTCCTGCCCTAATGTCGCCAATCGCGGCTTGGTCTTCGCGTGCGACCCGGGCTCATCGAGCGAGGTGCTGCGTCTGGTCGCCGCTCAGGTGCCCGAGTCGATCCCGCTTTTCGCCAAGTTGTCCCCGGATGTGACCGACATCGTGAGCATCGCGGCTGCTGCCCTGGAGGGCGGGGCGCACGGGCTGACCATGATCAACACCCTGCTGGGAATGCATATCGACATCGACGCACGTCGCCCGCACCTGTTCGGCGGCACGGGTGGGCTGTCCGGTCCGGCAATCCGCCCAGTCGCCGTGCGGGCCATCTGGCAGGTGCACGCCGCCATGCTGGCCGGCCGGATCCCGAGGGCGCCGATCATCGGGGTCGGGGGAGTGCGCACCGGGTTGGACGCGCTCGAGCTCACCCTTGCCGGCGCGAGCGCCGTCCAGGTCGGGACGGCGATCTTCAACGATCCCAGCGCCCCCTGGCGCGTTGCCCACGAACTGGCCAGTTGGCTGCAGAGCCATGGCGTCAACCGCTACCGCGACCTCGTCGGCGCGGCCCACGAGAGCTGATCGGAGCCGTTGTGAGGCAGAATTCCACGCCACGAACCGTGAGTTCGCTCACCTTCGGGGAGCGACTGCGGGCAGCGATGGACCGGCACGGCCCGGTGTGCGTCGGCATTGACCCGCATCCGCAGCTGCTCAGCGAGTGGGGTTTGTCCGCCACCGCGGACGGGCTGCGCAGCTTCGCCCGCACGTGCGTGCAGGCCTTCGCCGGTCGCGCTGCCGCGGTCAAGCCGCAGTCGGCCTTCTTCGAGGAGTACGGGTCCGCTGGTATCGGGGTACTCGAGGAGACCATCGGCGCCTTCCGCGACGCGGGCACGCTGGTCATCCTCGACGTCAAGCGCGGCGACATCGGCAGCACCATGGCGGGCTACGCCCGTGCTTACCTCGCCGATGGCGCGCCCCTCGCGGTCGACGCGATCACGGTGAGCCCCTACTTGGGCTTCGGATCGCTGTCTCCGGCAACAGATCTCGCCGCTGCAACGGGGCGTGGCGTGTTCGTCCTGGCGCTCACCTCGAACCCCGAGGGCGCCAGCGTGCAGCACGCGGGCGGCCCGGGAGCCAGCGTGGCCCACAGCATCGTCGCCGGGGCCGCGGCGCTCAACGCCCACGCCGCCGAGAGGGGGATCCTCGGCAGCATCGGGTTGGTGGTGGGCGCGACGGTCGGGACTGCCGTTGCGGATCTCGGCATCGACCTCGCGGGTGCCAATGCCCCCATCCTGGCACCGGGTTTCGGCGCGCAAGGCGCGGGCTCGCGGGAGGCGGCCGCGGTCTTCGGCGCGGCCCTGCCGCGGGTCCTGGTGGCCTCCAGTAGGGAGATCCTCGCGGCCGGTCCGAATATTGACCTGCTGCGCAACCGCATGGAGCGGGCTCGGATTCACTAATATCGCGACACCGCGGCTCAGCCGAGCCGCGGGGAGGCCCCTGCGGGGGCCTTTCCCGTGATGAGAGGAGCTGAGCGTGGCACTCCCCCCGCTCACACCCGAGCAGCGTGCCGCTGCTCTCGAAAAGGCCGCCGTCGCTCGCCAGGAGCGCGCAGCCGTCAAGAATCGCCTCAAGCACTCCAGTGGCTCGATCGCCGAGGTGATCCAGGAGGGCAAGGCCAACGACATCATCGGCAAGATGCGGGTGTCGGCGCTGCTGGAGTCGATGCCCGGCGTGGGCAAGGTCCGCGCTGCCGGCATCATGGATGAGCTCGGCATCAGCCCGAGCCGTCGCGTGCGTGGTCTCGGCGCCAACCAGGCTGCCGCCCTGCGAGAGCGATTTCCCGCCAGCTGAACCAGCCTTTGGCATCGGAGACACTGAGCGGATGAGCAGCGGACGATTGACGGTCCTGGCCGGACCCACGGCGGTCGGCAAGGGCAGCGTCGCTGCATACATCCGCGAGCATGTGCCAACCATCTGGCTGTCGGTGTCCGTGACGACGCGGGCACCGCGGCCGGACGAGGTGAACGGTGTGCACTATCACTTCGTCGACGACGGGGCCTTCGAGCGGATGCGGGCCGCCGGCGAGTTGCTCGAATGGGCCGTCGTGCATGGTGCCGCCAAATACGGCACGCCGAAGGGGCCGGTTCTGGAAGCCCTCGCTCGGGGACGCTCGCCGCTGCTCGAGATCGACCTGGACGGGGCCCGGCAGGTGCGTGCGACCATGCCGGAGGCGCTCTTCGTCTTCCTCGAACCCCCCAACTGGGAGGAACTGGTGCGCCGCCTGGTCGGGCGGGGCACCGAAACCGCGGCGGAACGCGAGCGTCGGCTCGAGACCGCGCGGATCGAGTTGGCGGCCGCGCAGGAGTTCGATGTGCGCATCGTCAACGACGATGTCGAGCGGGCGGCGCGAGAACTCGTATCATTGATGGATTCACCCGAACCCGACGTTAGACGGTAGACCTGTGTCTGGCACCCTTCCGAACCCCACCGGCATCACCAGCCCGCCCATCGATGACCTGCTGACCCACGCGAACAGCAAGTACGCCCTGGTCATCTACTCCGCGAAGCGGGCCCGGCAGGTCAACGCCTACTACTCCCAGCTCCAGGAGGGACTGCTGGAGTATGTCGGCCCGCTCGTCGACTCCCAGATGCACGAGAAGCCGTTGTCCATTGCGCTGCGCGAGATCAACGAAAACCTCCTGACCTCCGAGCCCATCGACGCCTGAGCGCCGTGCACCGCTTGTGAACATCGTCCTCGGCGTCGGCGGCGGGATCGCCGCCTACAAGGCGGCGCTGCTGTTGCGCCTGTTCACCGAGAACGGTCACAGCGTCACCGTCATCCCGACGGCGGCGGCCTTGCGGTTCGTCGGCGAGCCGACGTGGTCGGCCCTGTCCGGCAAGCCCGTGCACAGCGATGTCTGGACGGCCGTCGAGCAGGTGCCCCATGTGCGTCTCGGTCAGCAAGCCGACCTGCTGGTGATTGCCCCGGCCACCGCGGACTTGTTGGCCCGCGCCGCCGCCGGCCTCGCCGACGATCTGCTGACCAATACCCTGCTCACCGCACGATGCCCGGTGGTTTTCGCGCCGGCCATGCACACCGAGATGTGGGAGCACCCCGCCACCCAGGCCAATGTCGAGACGCTCATCGCGCGGGGGGCGCACGTCATACCCCCGGCCTCGGGTCGCCTCACGGGGGCCGATACCGGTCCGGGCCGGCTGCCCGAGCCCGAGACGATCTATGAGGTATGCCGGCACCAGCTGGAGCACTCCGGATCCCCTCGGGGGCCGCAGGCCGCGCCGCGGCCCGACCCGGAGGGGGACTACAGCGGCTGGCGCGTGCTCGTCACCGCCGGTGGCACCCGCGAGCCCCTGGACCCGGTGCGCTTCTTGGGCAATCGCAGTTCCGGCAAGCAGGGGTATGCCGTGGCCGCCCGGGCGGCGGCGCGGGGTGCCCAGGTGCGACTGATCAGCGCCAATGTCGCGCTACCGGATCCGCCGGGAGTGCAGGTAGAGACCGTCGAGACTGCCCTGGAACTCCAGGCAGCCGTGCAGGCCGCGGTCGGCTGGGCCGACCTGGTGGTGATGGCGGCGGCCGTGGCCGACTACCGCCCGGCCACCTATGCCCAGTCCAAGATGAAGAAGAGCCACGCTCCGGGGCACGAGGACGCCGCCCCGACCATCGACCTCGTGCGCAATCCGGACATCCTCGCGGGCCTGGTCACCGCCCGTGGCACGGCAGCCACCCCGGTCATCGTCGGTTTCGCCGCAGAGACCGGCGAACCGGGCACCTCAGTGCTGCAGTTGGGGGCCGAAAAGCTCGCCCGCAAGGGCTGCGACCTGCTCGTGGTCAACGAAGTGGGCGTCGACAAGACATTCGGCCAGGACGAGAACACCGTCCACATCCTGCGCCGGAACGGCCAACCGCAGGTGGACGCCGGCCCGGCCGGCAAAGAGGACATCGCGCAGACCATCCTCGACGTCGCGCGCACGGTGCTGGGCTGAGCGCGTCTGCGCCCAGCCCGCCCACCAACCGGCCAGGCACCCACCGGCCCGTCCACCCATCGGCCCAGGCACCCATCGGCCCAGGCACCCATCGGCCCGTCCACCCACCGGCTCAGGGCCACCCCGGCCCGGCCGGACCGTAGAATCGCCGCAGCGTCCGCCGCCGCCGCGGCCTGCCAAGGAAATCCAGCGAAGGAGTCAGGGTGTCTGCTGCCCGCCTATTCACGTCCGAGTCGGTCACCGAGGGGCACCCGGACAAGATCTGCGACCAGATCTCCGACTCCATCCTCGATGCCATGCTCGAGCAGGACCCTCGCAGCCGGGTGGCCGTCGAGACGATGGTGACCACCGGGCTGGTGCACGTGGCCGGCGAGGTGACCACCGAGGCCTACGTCGAGATCCCGCGAATCGTCCGGGAGCGGGTGATGGCCATCGGCTACGACTCCTCGACCAAGGGGTTCGACGGCGGCTCGTGCGGCGTCTCGATCTCGATCGGCCAGCAGAGCCCCGATATCGCGCAGGGCGTCGATGACGCCTATGAGGCGCGCACCGGCACCACCGACGCCTTCGACAAGCAGGGCGCCGGGGACCAGGGGCTGATGTTCGGGTACGCCTGCGACGACACCGCGGAGCTGATGCCCCTGCCCATCTATTTGGCGCACCGGCTCGCGGAGCAACTGACGGCGGTCCGCAAGGACAACACCGTCGCCTACCTGCGTCCCGACGGCAAGACTCAGGTGACGATCGAGTATGCCGGGGACGTACCCGTGCGCCTGGACACCGTCGTCGTCTCCACCCAGCACGCGGACGGTATCTCGCTCGAGCAGATGCTGGCTCCGGACATCGAGGAGCACGTCATTGCCCCGGTGCTCGCCGAGCTGGCGGCGACGGGCACCCAACTGGACACCACCGCATACCGCTCCCTGATCAACCCGACCGGCAAGTTCGTCATCGGCGGCCCGATGGGGGATGCCGGGCTGACCGGCCGCAAGATCATCGTCGACACCTACGGCGGGATGGCGCGCCACGGCGGCGGCGCGTTCTCCGGCAAGGACCCCTCCAAGGTGGACCGCTCCGCCGCCTATGCGACGCGGTGGGTGGCCAAGAACATCGTCGCCGCGGGCCTGGCGCGCCGGTGCGAGGTGCAGGTCGCCTATGCGATCGGCAAGGCGCAACCCGTGGGGCTCTACTTGGAGACCTTCGGCACCGAGAGCGCCCCGGTGGACAAGATCCGGGCCGCCATCGGCCGGGTCTTCGACCTGCGGCCGGCCGCCATCATCGAGGACCTCGATCTGCTGCGCCCGATCTATCGGCCGACCGCGGCCTACGGCCACTTCGGGCGTACCAGCGCCGAAGGCGTCGAGAACCCCTTCACCTGGGAGCGCACCGACCGCGTCGCCGAGCTCCAGCGCGCCGTAGCCGGCTGAGGTCGGTGTCGGAGCCGGCGGCTATCGTCGGTGGCCATGGGGGCACGAGCGAGCGCACCGCAGATCGGGGGATCCGTCGCGTCCCCCGAATTCGCTCGCCCCGAGCCTGAACCCACCGAGCCTGAACCCACGGGCGAGGTAGGTCCAGAAGCGGTGGGTGCAGAACCCGCCCTGCCGGTGGCTCGGGTACTCGTCGACAGCGGACTGCCCCACCTGGATCGCTTCTTTGAGTATGCGGTGCCCGCCGCCCTCGATGCCGATGCCCAGCCGGGAGTGCGGGTCAAGATGCGGTTCGCCGGTCAGGACCTGCCGGGGTATGTCGTGGCTCGCCTCCCCGGGGCGGAGCACCCCGGGCGGCTCTCGCCCCTACGCACGGTGGTGTCGCCGGAACCGGTGCTGACCCGACCGATTCTCGCGCTGGCGCAGGAGCTGGCCGGAACGCACGCCGGCAGCGTCGGCGACGTGCTGCGGCTGGCCATCCCGCCGCGCCACGCGCGCGCCGAGAAGGTGCTCGCCACGATCCCGCCGACCCCGGACCCGCTGCCCCCGTTCGAGCCGGACGCCACGGCCTGGGCCAGCTATCCCGCCGGCCCCGCCTTCCTGCGACGCCTGGCTCAGGGTGCCTCCCCGGCTGCCGCCTGGTGTGCGTTGCCTGCCGCGGGGGACCCCGCACGCGACTGGCCCATCGCCCTGGCCCAGGCCGCTGCCGCGACCCTGGCCGGTGGTCGCGGGGTGGTGCTGGTCGCACCGGACCATCGCGATGTCGATCGACTGGAGGCGGCCTTGGTCGCCGTGCTCGGGCGGGGCCGTCACGTTCGACTGAGCGCCGATCAGGGGCCGCAGGCCCGCTACACCGCGTGGTTGAAGGTGCTGCGCGGGCTGGTCCCGGTGGCGGTCGGGACGCGCGCCGCCGCGTATGCCCCCTGTCTCTTATACACATCTGACGCTGCCGACGAATAGAGAGGCGTAGATCTCGGTGGTCGCCGTATCATTAAAAA